>NC_020504.1:3057860-3365022 GCF_000349325.1 Streptomyces davaonensis JCM 4913 | reverse complement strand
TCCACGGCGGCGGTCTGGGAGGTGGAGGAGCTGGAGGCCGCCCCGGTGCCCCAGGTGTCGTCCGCGTCGGTGAACAGGGTGCCCGCCGAGGAGGAGGTGGAGCGCGCCTTGTTGTACGTCTTGTGGGTGCCGCGCGAGGTGTCGCTGAGTTGGTAGGTCGAGCCGGACAGCGAGGTGCCGATGGTCACCGTGCCGCTGTACTGGCTGTTGCCCGTACCGGTCTGGATCGCCTCCCACTCGTACAGCTTCTCGCCGGTCTGCGCGTCGGTGACGACGTGCAGCTCCTGCGGGGTGCCGTCGTGCTGGAAGCCGCCGACGACCGTCTCGTAGGCGAGCTTCGGGGTGCCGCTCGCGGCCCAGACGACCTTGCGCGGGGCCTTGTCGGCCGCGGACTTGGTGGAGCCCTCGGCCTTGGCGGCCTTCACGGCCTGCTTCTCGGCGGCGGCCTTGGTGACGTCCGCGGTGAGGTCGGCGACCTTGACGGCGGCCTTGGCGGCCTTGGTGACGCCCGTGGTCCTGCCGGACGCCGTCTCGTGCACGATCAGGTCGCCGCCGAGGACGGGGAGTCCGGCGTAGGTGCGCTCGTAGCGGGTGTGGGTCGAGCCGTCGGCATCCTTGACGACGTCCTTGACGACGAGCTTCTCCTGCGCGCCGAGGCCTATCTCGTCCGCCGTGGTGGGGGCTTCGGCGGCCGCCTGCTCCACCAGGGCGGTGCGGGCGGCGGCGGTGAGCTGGACCGGGGTGGCGCCGGCGGCCGGGTCGGTCTTGGCGGCGGCACCAGTGCTGGTGAGGCCGGTGGTCAGGAGGGCTCCGGCCGCGATCGCGGTGGCGATGGCCAGGGTGGTGCGCTTGTGACGCGCGTAGCGGGGGGTCACACAAGCTCCTTATGTGGGGGAGGGCTGGGAAGTTGTGCGGCGGGTGAGGAGAGAGTGACATCAGAGGCGCGTACATGTCAGGACCCCTAAATGATGTTGGCTGAAAGTCAACTGTCTGGTTAACGTTTCAGGAATGTAAATACGGGCGCCGTCCCGGGGAGTTGAACCACCGGGACGGCGCCCTGTTCACAGGGGAGCGGGACGTTTACGGGAACGTCAGCTTCCAGCTGTTGATGTAGCCGGTGTCGATCGCCGCGTTGTCCTGGACCCGCAGCTGCCAGGTGCCGTTGGCGACCTCGGAGGAGGCGTTCACCGTGTACGTGGTGTTGATGTTGTCCGAACTGCCGCCGGTGCCGTAGCCCTTCAGCGTGTAGACCGTGCCGTCGGGAGCGACCAGATCCACCTTGAGGTCACCGATGTAGGTGTGGACGATGTCCACGCCGACCTGGAGGTTGGACGGCGCGTTGCCGGTCCGGCCGGTGACGGCGATCGACGAGGTGACCGCCGCGCCGACGTCCGGGATGGACACGTCGGTGGTGTTCTCGAAGGTGGTACCGCCACCTCCGCCGTCACCGGGACGCGAACCCACCGCGACGCCCGCCCAGGCGTGCTGCACGGCCGCGTACTCGGGGCTGGTCGTGCCGTAGAGCTCACCGGCCGCCGCGAGGGTGCCGGTGCGGGCGCCCGCGTAATTGGTGTTGGACGTGAACTTCGTGGTCAGCGCCCGGAACCAGATCTTCTCGGCCTTGGCCCGGCCGATGCCGGTGACCGGAAGGCCGTCCGAGGTGGGCGAGTTGTAGGTGACACCGTTGATGGTCTTGGTGCCGCTGCCCTCGCTCAGCAGGTAGAAGAAGTGGTTGGCGGGGCCCGACGAGTAGTGCACGTCGATCGAGCCGATGCCCGAGTACCAGCTGTCCTTGGACGCGCCGTCCTTGCTCGGCTTGTCCATGTAACGCAGCGGCGTGCCGTCGCCGTTGATGTCGATCTCCTCGCCGATGAGGTAGTCACCGACGTCGGAGGCGTTGTTGGCGTAGAACTCGACGGTCGAGCCGAAGATGTCGGAGGTGGCCTCGTTCAGACCGCCGGACTCGCCGCTGTAGACCAGGCCCGCGGTGTTGGAGGTGACGCCGTGCGTCATCTCGTGACCGGCCACGTCGATGGACGTCAGCGGATGGGTGTTGCCGGAGCCGTCGCCGTACGTCATGCAGAAGCAGCTGTCGGACCAGAACGCGTTGACGTAGTTGTTGCCGTAGTGGACCCGGGAGTAGGCGCCGACGCCGTCGCCCCGGATACCGCTGCGGCCGTGCACGTTCTTGTAGTAGTCCCAGGTCAGCGCGGCACCGTAGTGCGCGTCCGCGCCCGCCGTCTCCAGGTTGGACGGACTGCCGTTGCCCCACACGTCGTCGGAGCCCGAGAAGAGGGTGCCGGTGCCGGAGGTGCCGCGGTTGAGGTTGTACGTCTTGTGGTTGCCGCGCGCGCCGTCGGTCAGGTTGTACGTCGACCCCGACTGCGTGGTGCCCAGCGTCACCGTGCCGCTGTACATCGTGTTGCCGGTACCGGTCTCGATGGCCTGGTACTCGTACAGCTTGGCGCCGGTCGCGGCGTCCGTGATGACGTGCAGCTCGTTCGGGGTGCCGTCCTCCTGGAGGCCGCCGACGACGGTCTCGTAGGCGAGGGTCGGCTTGCCGTTCGCGGCCCAGATCACCTTGTGCGGCGCCTTGTTGACGTCCGGGCTCTTGGCGTCCTCGGCCTTCGCCGCGGCCAGCGCCTGCTTCTCCGCCTTGGCGGCGGGTACGGCGGCGGTGGTGGTGGCCGGCTTGATGGCGGCGCGGGTCGCCTTCACGACGTCCTTGGTGGCGCCGGACTTCGTGGTCTCGACGACCAGGTCGCCGCCGAGGACGGGCAGACCGTCGTAGGTTCGCTCGTAGCGGGTGTGGACCGTGCCGTTGCCGTCCTTGACGACATCGCGGACGACCAGCTTCTCCTTGGCGCCGAGGCCGAGTTCCTTGGCGGTTTCCGCCTTGCCGGCGTTCGCCGTGCGGATCAGCTCGGCGCGCTGGGCGGGGGTGAGCTTGACCGATTCGGCGCCCGGGACGACCTTGCCGGCGGCCGAGGGGGCCTGCTCCGGGGCTGCGGTCGCGGCGCCCGACTGGACGGCCGCGGCGATCAGCGCGGAGACACCGACGAGGGCGACAGCGGCGGCCCGACGGGTGGTGGATCTGTGGGAGGTGCGTCGGTCTGAGGAACTGCTTCTCAAAACTGACTCCTTCTGCGCGGCCGCGGATCGCGCGGCCAGGGGAGACCGTCCGGCGGGTGGGCCGGCCGGGCAGAACGGGGTAGTGCGCAGAACCACGTGCGGGAGCGTCGGCCGTCCACAGCGGGGCGAACTATGGGGTTGCTGTGAAGCGGCCGTGGGAAGAGTGGCAGGAGATCGCTGGTTCTGTCAGGGGCGCGTCAGAAACTTGGCCGGAAATCGTTCGTTGTCCGGGAGTTCATGTTCGTTATACGGACGCTTCAGGCCAAGTGGCCCGAGCCCTCTCAAGCCAGGCTGTCCCGCCAAGCCCGGTGCAGATCCGCGAACCGTCCCGTCCCCGCGACGAGTTCGGCGGGCGAGCCGTCCTCCACGATCCGCCCCCGCTCCATGACCAGCACCCGGTCCGCGATCTCCACGGTCGACAGCCGGTGCGCGATCACCACCGCCGTACGCCCGTGCAGCACCGTCGCCATCGCCCGCTGCACCGCCCGCTCCCCGGGGATGTCCAGCGAGCTGGTCGCCTCGTCGAGGATCAGCACCGCCGGATCGGCCAGCAACGCCCGTGCGAACGCCACGAGTTGGCGCTGACCGGCGGAGATGCGGCCGCCCCGCTTGCGGACGTCCGTGTCGTAGCCGTCGGGCAGGGTGCTGATGAACTCATGGGCGCCGATCGCCTTCGCGGCCCGCTCGATCTCCTCGCGCGTGGCGTCCGGCCGCCCGATGGCGATGTTCTCGGCGACCGTGCCGGAGAACAGGAACGCCTCCTGGGTCACCATCACCACTCCGCGCCGCAGTTCGGGCACGGACAGCTCGCGCAGATCGACCCCGTCCAGCAGGACCCGGCCGTCGGAGGGGTCGTAGAACCGGGCCAGCAGCTTCGCCAGCGTCGACTTGCCTGCGCCGGTCGAGCCGACCACCGCGACCGTCTGCCCGGCCGGGAGGGCGAGGTCGAAGGTGGGCAGCACCTCACCGCCGGTGCGATAGGCGAACCGCACCTTGTCGAAGACGACCTCGCGGCCCGGATGCTCGGACTCAAGTGCCGGGAGCTGCCTGGGCGTTGACGGCTCGGGCACGGACGGCGTCTGCGCCAGCAGGCCCGCGATCTTCTCCAGGGAGGCCGCCGCCGACTGGTAGGAGTTCAGGAACATGCCGAGCCGGTCGATCGGGTCGTAGAGCCGCCGCAGATACAGCACCGCCGCCGCCAGCACCCCGAGCGCCAGGGTGTCGCCCGCGACCCGGTGGGCGCCCCACAGCACGATCAGCGCGACGGACGTGTTGGCCACCACCCGGGAGCCGACCACATAGCGGGCCATCTCCAGCAGCGCGTCACCGTTGGCGCGCTCAAGGCGCTTGTTCAGTACGGCGAACTCGGCGTCGTTGACGGCCTCGCGACGGAACGCGCGCACCGGCCGGATGCCGTTCATCGTCTCCACGAACTTCACGATCACCGTGGCGATGGCCGTCGACCGCAGCCGGTACACCCGCCCGGCCCGCCGCCGGTAGCCCCGCACCAGCAGATACAGCGGCACGAAGGAGGCCACCGCGACCGCGCCGAGCCCGAGGTCGAGCCAGAGCAGCATCGCGGAGATGTAGACGAACGACAGGATGACCGTCACGAGTTCCTGGAGCCCCTCGCTGAGCAGCTCCCGCAGCGACTCCACGTCCGCGGTGGAGCGGGAGATCAGCCGGCCGCTGGTGTATCGCTCATGGAAGTCCACGCTCAGCGCCTGCGCGTGCCGGAAGATCCGGCCGCGCAGATCCAGCAGCACATCCTGGTTGACGCGGGCGGCGGTGATGACGAACGCGTACTGGAGGGCGCCGGAGACGGCCGCGCAGAGCAGATAGCCGACGGCCACCGCGATCAGCGGGCCGTGGTCGTCGCGCCGGAACGCGGGTACGGCCTCGTCGATGGCGTACGCCACCAGCAGCGGGCCCCCCTGCACGGCCGCCTGCTGGACGAGCAGCAGCAGCGTGGTCAGGGCGACGCGCGCCTTCATCGGGGCGAGCAGCGAACGCAGCAGCGCGCCGGTGGCGCCCGGGGGAGTGGGCAGCACGTCCCGGTCGAAGGGGTCGCCGGACTCCTCGGGCGCCGGGGCCGCCTTGGCCGGTGCCGTGGTCGTGGGCGCCGTCATCGCTGGTCCTCCTCGTCAGCTCCCGACATCAGATGCGCGTACTCGGCGCTGGAGCGCAGCAGTTCGTGATGGGTGCCGACCGCCGTGATCCGCCCCTCGGCGAGCAGCGCGACCCGGTCGGCGAGCAGCACGGTGGACGGGCGGTGCGCCACGATCAGCGCGGTGGTCTCCGCGAGCACCTCCCGCAACGCGGCCTCCACCGCGGCCTCGGTGTGCACATCGAGCGCGGACAGCGGATCGTCCAGCACGAGAAACCGCGGCCGCCCTACGACAGCTCTGGCGAGCGCCAGTCGCTGCCGCTGCCCACCGGAGAGGCTGAGCCCCTGCTCGCCGACCTGGGTGTCGGTGCCGTCGGGCAGGGCATGCGCGAAGTCGGCCTGAGCGACGGAGAGCGCGCGTTCGAGTTCGATGGCTCCGGCGCTGTCATCGGCCCCCATGAGCACGTTCTCCCCGACGGAGGCGGAGAACAACGTCGGCTCCTCGAAGGCGACGGCCACCATGGCCCGCAGCTCCTCCCGCGACATCGCCATGATGTCCTCCCCGTCGAGCGTGATTCGCCCGGACGTGACCTCATGCAGCCGGGGAACGAGCGCGGTGAGCGTGGTCTTACCGGACCCGGTGGCCCCGACCAGGGCCATGGACTCGCCGGGGCGGATATGGAGATCGATGCCTTGAAGGACGGGCGGGGAGTCGGGAGGTGCGTCGGGGTAGCGGAAGGAGACAGCGTGGAAGTGAAGTCCGTCGGACTTGGTCACCGGTCCGGCCTGCCTGCCAGGTCCCGCTGACTCCACGTCCTCGTCCATCACCTCGAAGTACCGCTCCGTAGCGGTCGCCGCCTCCTGGCTCATCGCCAGCAGAAACCCGATCGACTCAACAGGCCACCGAAGCGCAAGTGCCGTGGACAGAAAGGCGACCAGCGTCCCCGCCGACAGCGCCCCGTCCGCGACCTGCACGCACCCCACCACCAGCGCCGCCCCGACCGCCACCTCGGGCAGCGTCACGATGACCGCCCAGATGACCGCCAGCAGCCGGGCCTTCCGCAGCTCCGTCCCCCGCAGCGTCCACGACAGCTCCCGGAACGCCCGCGCCTGACTGCGATGCCGCCCGAACCCCTTGATGATCCGGATGCCGAGCACACTCTCCTCGACCACCGTCGTCAGATCCCCGACCTGGTCCTGCGCCCGCCGCGCCACCTCGGCGTACCGCTTCTCGAAGACCACGCACATCACGATCACCGGCACCGCGGGCCCGAGGATCACCAGCCCCAACGTCCAGTCCTGAAGCAGCATGATGATCACGCCGACCAGGATGGTCACGCCGTTGACCAGCAGGAAGGTCAGCGGAAAGGCGAGGAACATGCGCACCAGCATCAGATCGGTGGTCGCCCGGGACAGCAACTGCCCCGAGGCCCACCGGTCGTGGAAGGCGACCGGAAGCCGTTGCAGATGCCGGTAAAGAGCCGCCCGCATCTCCGCCTCGACATGCGACAGCGGCCGCGCCACCAGCCACCGCCGCAGCCCGAACAGCACCGCCTCACCGAGCCCGAGCAGCAGCAGGACCAGCGCCCCGAGCCACACCCCGGCCGAGTCCCGGTCGGCGACCGGGCCGTCCACCATCCACTTCAGCACGAGTGGGATCACCAGCCCCACACAGGAGGCGAGGATCGCCACGAACGCGGCGGTGAACAACCGCGCCCGCACGGGCCGGACATACGGCCACAGACGCAACAGGGTCCGGACGGCGGAGCGTTCCTCAGGGGTTTTTGGTGTTGTGGGCATCAGCAGCGAGCCTACGGTTCGCCACTGACATCGCCCACCGAGTTTCGGCTCGGCCCGCCAGGTTCGGCCCGCCGGGCTCAGCCCACCACCCGCAGCAGCAACACCGCCCGCCCCGGCACCGTGATCGCCGACCCCGCCCGATGCGTCTCGCCCGGCGCATCCCCCTGCTCCTCCCGGGAGGTGTCGACGACCACCTCGTACTCCTCCGCCCACGGCGGCGCCGGCAGGACGAAGCTCACCGGGCGGTCCCCGGCGTGCAGCACGGCCAGAAAGCTGTCGTCGACGATCGGCGCGCCCCGCTCGTCCCGGCCGGGGATGTCCCGCCCGGACAGATACATGCCGAGGGTGGCGGCGGGCGCGTACCAGTCCTGTTCCGTCATCTCCGTGCCCCGCGCCGTGAACCAGGCCAGGTCCCGCAGCCCGTCCGCCGAGTGCGCCCGCCCGGAGAAGAAGGCCCGCCGGCGCAGCACCGGATGCCGGTGGCGCAGCTCGATCAGCCGCGAGGTCAGCTCGAACAGCGCCTTCCAGCCGGGGTCCTCCAACAGCTCCCAGTCCAGCCAGCTGATCTCGTTGTCCTGGCAGTAGGCGTTGTTGTTGCCGCGCTGCGTGCGCCCCAGCTCATCGCCCGCGACCAGCATCGGCACCCCCGTCGACAGCAGCAGCGTCGTCAGCAGGTTCCGCAACTGGCGGCGCCGGAGCGCCCGTACCCGCTCCTCGTCCGACTCCCCTTCCGCGCCGCAGTTCCAGGCCCGGTTGTCGTCCGTGCCGTCGCGGTTGCCCTCGCCGTTGGCCTCGTTGTGCTTGCGCTCGTAGGACACGAGGTCGCGCAGGGTGAAACCGTCGTGCGCCGTCACGAAGTTGACCGAGGCGTACGGCCGCCGCCCGCCCCATGCGTACAGATCGCTCGACCCCGACAGCCGGTAGCCGAGATCCCGTACGTCCGGCAGCGCGCCCCGCCAGAAGTCGCGGACGGCGTTGCGGTAGCGGTCGTTCCACTCCGTCCACAGCGGGGGAAAGGCGCCGACCTGATAGCCGCCCGAGCCCACGTCCCACGGTTCGGCGATCAGCTTCACCCGGCTCAGCAGCGGATCCTGGGCGATCACCGCGAGGAACGGCGAGAGCATGTCGACGTCGTGCATCGAGCGGGCCAGCGCGGCGGCGAGGTCGAAGCGGAAGCCGTCGACGCCCATCTCCGTCACCCAGTAGCGCAGCGAGTCGGTGATCAGCCGCAGCACCTGGGGCTGGACCACATGGAGGGTGTTGCCGCAGCCCGTGTAGTCGGCGTACCGGCGCGCGTCCGACTGGAGCCGGTAGTAGCCCCGGTTGTCGATGCCCTTGAGCGACAGCGTCGGGCCCAGCTCGCCCGCCTCCGCCGTGTGGTTGTAGACCACGTCGAGGATGACCTCGATGCCCGCCTCGTGCAGCGCCCGCACCATCCGCTTGAACTCGCCGACCTGCTGGCCCCGCGTCCCGGAGGCCGCGTACCCGGCGTGCGGGGCGAAGTAGCCGATGGAGTTGTAGCCCCAGTAGTTCTTCAGGCCCCGGCGCAGCAGATGGTCCTCGTGCGCGAACTGATGGACCGGCAGCAGCTCCACCGCCGTCACGCCCAGCTTGACCAGGTGCTCGATCGCCGCGGGGTGCGCCAGCCCGGCGTACGTCCCGCGCAGTTCCTCGGGGATGCCCGGATGCAGCTTGGTGAACCCCCGGACGTGCACCTCGTAGATGACCGAGTCCGCCCACGGCGTCTTCGGCCGCCGGTCGTCCGTCCAGTCGTCGTCATCGTGCACCACGACGCCCTTCGGGACGTACGGCGCCGAGTCCCGGTCGTCCCGGACGGTGTCCGCGACCTGTTGCTGCGGCCAGTCCCGGACATGGCCGTACACCTCCGGCGGCAGCCCGAAGTCGCCGTCCACCGCGCGGGCGTAGGGGTCGAGGAGCAGCTTCGCCGGGTTCCAGCGGGCGCCGGTCCAGGGGTCCCAGCGGCCGTGCACCCGGTAGCCGTAGCGCTGGCCCGGCAGCACCCCGGGCACGAAGCCGTGCCAGATCTCGTGCGTCAGCTCGGTCAGTTTGGCCCGGGTCTCCTTGCCCGACTCGTCGAACAGGCACAGTTCCACCGCCTCGGCGCCGCCCGCCCACAGCGCGAAGTTGGTGCCGGCCACCCCGTCCGGGCCGACCCGGAAACGGGACCCCAGCGGCGTCGGCGCACCCGGCCACACGGGCATGCCGGGCGTCCGGCGCGGGGTTCCGTTCAGTACGGCACCCGGACCTTCGGCGGCACGCTCCTGAGCCACCGCCTGACGCTCGGCTGCGCTGCTGGTCACCTTGGGCCTCCCACGGCTCTTGGGACGAGGTGGAATCGGGCATGCCAAGACCCCGGCAGCGGCTCCCCGTCGCGTCGTCCTCCCCACTGTTCTGCCCAGCGCTTGGCTCGCACTCACGTTTCCCCGGAGCGTGCCCCGTCGTTGGGCACCTCGTGAGGCATGCACAAGGGCGCGCGCGGCGCGCGGGGGCCGCGCTGGCCGCCGTACTGACATGGGCAGGACTGCTGGCCGGGGCCGCCGGCTGTACTTCGGACACCACCGGTGGGGTCGGTCTCGGCGGACTAGGCAAACCTCGGTCACCACAGGAGGTCATCAGGGTCACACCGGACGACGGCAGCAAGGGCGTGGACCCGGAGGAAGCGCTGCTGGTACGGGTGAACAGCGGGCGGCTGGAATCGGTGAAGGTCGTCAGCTCCCAGGACGCGCAGGAGACCCCGGTTCCCGGGCAGATCTCCGCCGACGGGCTGCGCTGGGAGCCCGATGACCGACAACTGGCGCTGGCCGCCCGCTACACCGTCGACGTGGTGGCCCTGGACGGCCACGGCCGCCGCTCCGCCCGGCACACCACCTTCACCACCTACGTCCCCGAGGAACGCTTCATCGGATACGTCACCCCCGAGAACCGATCCACCGTCGGCACCGGAATGATCGTCTCCCTGGAGTTCAACCGGGAGATCGCCAACCGCGCGGCCGTGGAACGCGCCGTGCACGTCACCGCCCGCCCGGCCGTCGAGATCCGCCCGCACTGGTTCGGCAAGGGCCGCCTCGACTTCCGCCCCGAGACGTACTGGAAGCCCGGCACCCAGGTCACCGTCTCCCTCAAACTCCGTGACGTGGAAGGCGCGCCCGGGGTCTACGGCCTTCAGTACAAGACGTTCTCCTTCACCGTCGGCCGCCATCAGGTCTCCACCGTCGACGCGGCCGCGCACACCATGGAGGTGCGGCGCGAGGGCGAGCTGCTCGCCACCGTGCCGATCACGGCGGGCGCCCCGAAGACAACCACCTACAACGGCAGGATGGTCGTCACCGAGATGCTCGAAGTGACCCGGATGAACGGCGCGACGGTCGGCTTCACCGACGACGACGGCAGGGGCGAGTACGACATCCCGGATGTGCCGCACGCCATGCGGCTCACCGAGTCCGGCACCTTCCTGCACGGCAACTACTGGGCGCCGGACGCCTTCGGGAACACCAATGTCAGCCACGGCTGCGTGGGACTCAGGGACGTCAAGGGCGGCAGCTCGGACACCCCCGCGGGCTGGTTCTTCGACCGCAGCCTGATCGGGGACGTGGTCGAGGTCGTCCACAGCAAGGACAAGAAGGTGGCTCCCGACAACGGCCTCGGCGGGTGGAACATGGACTGGAAGGCGTGGCAGGCCGGGAGCGCGGTGAAGTAACGGGACGTCGGCGCCGAACTCGGTACGGAACGGTGACAATTGCGGGGCGCCGAGCCGGATGACCTTGAGGTTAATATGCGCCGAGCGCGTGCTGACGCGCGGGGGAGGGGGCCTGGCCAGGCCCGTCGAGGGGAGAGAAAGTCTTGAACGTGCGACCGATATCGGGGGCGTCGGTTGGGGGGCGTGGAAGGCTCGCCGCAGTGCTCGCGGGGGGCCTTCTGCTGACCGTCACCGCGTGCGGCGGGGGCTCCGACTCGGGCTCCGGCGACGGCAAGGGCAAGGGCAAGGACTCCGGCGCGGCCGACAGCAAGCCGTCGCAGGCCGTGGTCTCCATAGCCCCCAAGGACGGCGCCAAGTCCGTCGACACCAGCGGCGCCCTCAAGGTCAGCGCGAGCAAGGGCAAACTGTCCGAGGTCGTCGTCAAGGACGGCAAGGGCAAGGCGATATCCGGGAAGATCACCGACGGGGGCGCGAGCTGGACCCCGTCCACGCATCTGTCGGCGGCCACCAAGTACACCGTGCACGCGGTCGCCAAGGACTCCGAGGGCCGCGAGGCCGCCGAGGACTCCAGCTTCACCACGCTGACGCCGCAGTCCACCTTCACCGGCTCCTTCACTCCGGAGGACGGTTCGAAGGTCGGCGTCGGAATGCCGTTCTCGCTCCGCTTCGACCGGGGCATCACCAACCCGGACGAGGTCCGGAACGCCGTCACCATCAAGACCGAGCCGGCCGTGGACGTCAAGGGCCACTGGTTCGGCAACGACCGCCTCGACTTCCGCCCCGAGAAGTACTGGAAGGAAGGCACCAAGGTCACCGTCGACCTCAACCTCGACGGCGTCGAGGGCCGGGACGGCGTCTACGGCGAGCAGAAGAAGACCGTCACCTTCACCATCGGCCGTGAGCAGGTCTCCGTCGTCGACGTGAAGACCAAGCACATGAAGGTCATGCAGGACGGCAAGGTCGTCAAGACCCTCCCGGTCACCACCGGCAAGCCCGGGTACGACACCTGGAACGGCCAGATGGTCATCACCGAGAAGTTCGTCCAGACCCGGATGAACGGCGACACGGTCGGCTACGACGGCGAGTACGACATCGACGACGTCCCGCACGCGATGCGCCTGAGCCAGTCCGGCACCTTCATCCACGGCAACTACTGGGGCGGCGACGCCTTCGGCAACTACAACGCCAGCCACGGCTGCGTCGGCCTGCGCGACGTCAAGGGCGCCTGGGACGGCTCCACCCCGGCCGCCTGGTTCTTCAAGCACTCCATGATCGGCGACGTGGTGGTCGTGAAGAACTCCGACGACCAGACCATCGCCCCGGACAACGGCCTCAACGGCTGGAACATGTCCTGGGAGGAGTGGACGAAGTAGCGCGGGTCACGAGGGCCGCGCCTTCTGCCCCGCGGTTAGTCGGCGTTAACCTGCGGGGCATGACCGTGAATCTCGAAGTCGCCGACGGTGTGGGCACGCTCCGCCTGGACCGCCCCCCGATGAACGCGCTGGACATCGCCACCCAGGACCGCCTCAAGGAACTCGCCGAGGAGGCGGCCCGGCGCGACGACGTGCGCGCCGTGGTGATCTACGGCGGCGAGAAGGTGTTCGCGGCGGGCGCGGACATCAAGGAGATGCAGGCCATGGACCACACGGCCATGGTCCTGCGGGCCCGCGCCCTCCAGGACTCCTTCACCGCCGTGGCCCGGATTCCCAAGCCGGTGGTCGCGGCGGTGACCGGGTACGCCCTCGGCGGCGGCTGCGAGCTCGCCCTGTGCGCGGACTTCCGGATCGCCGGGGAGAACGCCAAGCTGGGCCAGCCGGAGATCCTGCTGGGCCTGATCCCGGGCGCGGGCGGCACCCAGCGGCTGTCCCGGCTGATCGGCCCCTCCAAGGCCAAGGACCTCATCTTCACCGGCCGGATGGTCAAGGCGGACGAGGCGTTGACGCTCGGTCTGGTGGACCGCGTGGTCCCCGCCGAGGAGGTCTACACGGCCGCGCACGCCTGGGCGGCCAAGCTGGCGCAGGGCCCGGCGATCGCGCTGCGCGCCGCCAAGGAGTCCATCGACACGGGCCTGGAGACGGACATCGACACCGGTCTCGCGGTGGAACGCAACTGGTTCGCGGGCCTGTTCGCGACGCCCGACCGGGAGACGGGCATGCGCAGCTTCGTGGAGGAGGGCCCGGGCAAGGCGAAGTTCCTCTGAACCACCGATCCTTGACCCCCTCGGGGTCCCCCTTCTTCTTCCCCGGAACCCCTTGCAATTGACGCGGTGTCTGATCCGGGTCCCTCGATGGGACGGTTTATGGGAGCCTTAAGGCAGCCTTAAGCCTGACTTGTCGAGGGGGCCGGGCGCTTGCCGTCAACAGGGCCTCCGCCGCAGGTCGGACGGGCCGCGGCGGGCTCCGAACTGCCGCCGGCATATGCCAATCCGTGCTCGCGGAATGATGGATTCCGGGGGGCGTATTCCAGCGGAACGGCCCCGCGGCGTGCTCTGGGCGGCCATGATGGGGGCATGGCGGGGCTGGAGGGTATCGAACAGCCGCGGGGACACAGCCGTGCGACCGCGGCGCGCTGGTCGCCGGCGGTGGAGGACGAACACGCCTTGAAGGCGCTGGAGTTGTTCGGCAATCCCACGGAGGCGGAAGTTCCGCTCCCTTCCCGTCCCGAATCCGCGGCCACGGCCCGTCGCCTGGCCCAGGTAGTAGTACTCCGCCACTGGGGCCTGACGCCCAAAATGACGGAAGACGCCGTCTTACTTGTCTCGGAACTGGTAGGCAACGCCGTCCGCCACACCGGCGCCCGGGTCTTCGGCCTCCGTATGCGCCGCCGCCGCGGCTGGATCCGTATCGAGGTCCGGGACCCCTCCAGGGGCCTGCCCTGTCTGATGCCGGTCCAGGAGATGGACATCAGCGGCCGGGGCCTGTTCCTCGTCGACAAGCTGGCCGACCGCTGGGGAGTGGACCTGCTCCCCCGGGGCAAGACCACCTGGTTCGAGATGCGCGTCGCGGACCGCTGACCGGACCCGCCCTCACCGCCAAGGGGAGTAATCGTGAGGAATCGGGCGTAACCCCCCTTTAAATAGGGCGCGTGATCAAGACCGACCGCCGGACGGTGCTCCGTGCCGCCGCCGCCCTGGTCGCCGCAACGGCCTGCACTCCCACCCGCGCCGTCGGCCACCCCGCCACGCCCGAGCCCTCGCGCCCCCACCGCATCCCGGGCCGCCCGACCCACCTCACCCACGGGCCCGGCAACACGAGCCGAGTGGCCCTCACCTTCCACGGCGACGGCGACCCCGCGACCGCCGAGGCGATCCTCGACGCGGCCGACGAACACGGCGCCCGTCTCACCGTGCTGGCCGTGGGCACCTGGCTGGACGCCAACCCCGCCCTCGCCCGCCGCATCCTCGACGCCGGCCACGACCTCGGCAACCACACCCAGCACCACCTCGACATCAACGCCCTGCCCGAGGCGGAGGCGCGAGCCGAGATCGCCGACTGCGCGCGGCGCCTGAAGCGCCTCACCGGAACCGTCGGCCCCTGGTTCCGCCCCTCCCGCGCCGCACGGGCCTCCCCGCTCGTCGCCCGCCTGGCCGAGGATGCCGGATACCCCCACGTCCTCTCCTACGACGTCGACCCCCTCGACTTCACGGGCCGCGGCCCCACCGCCCTCGCCGACACCCTCACCACCGACATCCGCCCCGGATCGATCGTGAGCCTGCACTTCGGCTACGAGGACACGGTCGCCGCCCTCCCCGCCGTACTCGAAGACCTCCACCGCCGCGGACTGACCGCCGTCACCACCACGGAGCTGTTCAGTTGATGCAACACAACATCGTGAAGGCCACCCTGCTCGCGGGCGCGGCCCTCGCCGCGCTCGCCGCCTGCGGCACCGAGACCAGGGAGAAGGAGTCCCGCGCCACCAAGGCCGCGGCCGTCCCCGCCCCGCCGAAGAAGAAGCAGCCGGTGCAGGGACTGCCCGGCATGCCCCCGGTGCTGGACCCGAAGGACGTGTACGCCGCCGACCGGCCAGGCAAGCTTTCCCCGGTGGTCAAGGACTTCCCGAGCCGCGTCTACGTCCCCAACACCGAGTCCGACACGGTCTCGGTCATCGATCCCAAGACGTTCGAGATCATCGACACGATCCCGGTGGGCCGCCAGCCCCAGCACGTCGTGCCGTCCTGGGACATGAAGACCCTGTGGGTCAACAACAACCGCGGCCACACCCTCACCCCCATCGACCCCAGGACCGGCAAGGCGGGCAAGGAGGTGGAGGTGCACGACCCGTACAACCTCTACTTCACCCCCAACGGCAAGTACGCCGTCGTGATGGCCTCCCTCGACCGCGAACTCGTCTTCCGCGACCCGCACACCATGAAGCGGGTCAAGACCGAGCCGGTCACCTGCTACGGCGTCAACCACGCCGACTTCTCGCTGGACGGCAAGTACTTCATCGTCTCCTGCGAGTTCAGCGGGGAGCTGCTCAAGGTCGACACCGAGAGGATGGAGGTCGTCGGACAGCAGAAGCTGCCCTTCGACGGCGCCATGCCGCAGGACGTCAAGATCTCCCCGGACGGCAAGAAGTTCTACATCGCCGACATGATGGCCGACGGCATGTGGGTCCTGGACGGCGACAAGTTCGACAAGCCGAAGCTGCTGCCCACCGGCAAGGGCTGCCACGGTCTGTACGTCAGCCGCGACTCCCGCGAGATGTACGTCTCCAACCGAGGCGAGGGCAGCGTCTCCGTCTTCGACTTCACCCAGGACAAGCTCACCAAGAAGTGGCAGCTCCCCGACGGCGGCAGCCCCGACATGGGCGGCGTCTCGGCGGACGGCAAGGTCCTGTGGCTGTCGGGCCGTTACGACGCCGAGGTGTACGCCATCGACACCCGAACCGGCGCCCAGCTGGCCCGGATCCCGGTCGGCAGCGGCCCGCACGGGCTGGCGGTGTACCCGCAGCCGGGCCGTTACTCGCTGGGCCACACCGGCATCTTCCGCTGACGTCTGATGACGGATGACTGACGACTGACACGCCGCCGTACGGGTGAAGATCCCCAACGCGTCGCCGCAGAACCGGAATTGTGCTCTCCATGATCACAACTCCGCTGCGGCGGCGCGCCGCTGCCGTCGTCCTGTCCCTGGCCGCCGTCCTCGCCACGACGGCGGCCACGGCTCCCGCGCAATCCCCGTTGAAGGCACCCGCCCCGGCCGACTGTCCCGTCCAGTACGAGGACCCGGTCAAGGCCGCCGCCGACCGCCGCGTCGACGTCGGCCGGATCACCCCCGAGCCGGCCTGGCGCAAGACCTGCGGCACCCTCTACCGCGCCGACGGCCGCGGCCCCTCGATCGTCTTCGAGGAGGGCTTCAAGCCCAAGGACGTGGTGAACGGACAGTACGACGTGGAGAGTTACGTCCTGGTCAACCAGCCCTCCCCGTACGTCTCCACGACGTACGACCACGACCTGTACAAGAAGTGGTGGAAGTCCGGCTGGAACTACTACATCGACGCCCCCGGCGGCATCGACGTCAACAAGACCATCGGTGACACGCACAAGTGGGCCGACCAGGTCGAGGTGGCCTTCCCCGGAGGCATCGACCGGAAGTACATCATCGGCGTGTGCCCGGTGAACAAGTCCACCAAGGTCGAGATCATGAGCGGCTGCGAGAGCAACCCGCACTACGAGGCCTGGCACTGAGCAGCAGCTCGGAGCCCACGGGCCGGTAACCGGCCGCCTGGAACGCCCGCAGACTGCGGGCGTTCCCCGCCGAGATCTGCGCCCACACGGGCTCACCATCGCTCAACTGCCGTGCGGCACCGGCCAGTTCACGCCCCAGCCCGCGGTGTCGTACGTCCTCGGCGACCTCGACCGCGGCTTCCAGCCGCCCCGCGACCCCGCGCCCGAGGACCAGCACACCGCCCTCCGCGGCCCACACGCGCACATCGTCCCGTCGCCTGCGCGAGGACACGACGCGGGGATGTCCGGGGTCGTCGATCTCCGTCAGCCCCACAGCGGGCCGCCCCACGAGGGGAGCGGCGATCGTCATCACGTCGATCGTGTCCGTGCCGCGCCCGGTCCGTTCCATGAGAGCGGTCAGGAACCGGGGGTTCATCGTGGCGGCCAGCGCGTCGCAGTCCAGCGCGCGGAGGGTGTCGTACACCCTCCCCCAGAGGGGGGACCCCCACGGATCCTCATCGGTGGCGATCACGGAGTGCGCGGTGAAGGCGAACACCCCGGCGTCCCTGGGGGAGGGCTGAGGCACGACGGTCGTACGGCCGTCCGGGGGCGGGAAGGTTCCGCCGGCCGCCGCGTCGAGAATGTCCCGCAAGGTCTCCACCCGCGCTCCTTGAGTCTCCACCCACTGGAAGGTCCAGACTCCCAGACATGATCGACGACGGCACCGGACTCCTCACCATCGGCGAACTGGCCAGGGCCACCGGGCTGACCGTGCGCACCATCCGCTACTGGTCCGACGAGGGCGTCCTGCACCCCGTGACCCGCTCCAGCGGCGGCTACCGGCTCTACGACGCCGAGTCCGCCGCCCGCCTGGAACTGATCCGCACCCTGCGGGACATGGGCCTTGGCCTGGACGACGTACGCCAGGTGCTGGCGGGGGAGCGGACGGTCGCCGAGGTCGCCGCGGCGCATGTGACGGCGCTGGACGCCCAGATCCGCTCGCTGAAGGTGATCCGTGCGGTGCTGTCGACCGTCGCGAGACGCGGCGCGACCGCGGAGGAGATGACCCTGATGAACAAACTGGCCCGGCTGTCGGCGGCGGAGCGACAGCGCATCATGGAGGAGTTCGTGGCGGAGGCGCTGCACGGGCTCGACACGGTCGACCCGGACATCCGGGAGCGGATGCGGCGCACCGCCGTCCGGCTCGCCGACGATCCGACGCCCGAGGAGGTCGACGCCTGGGTGGAGCTGGCCGAGATGCTCCAGGACCCCGAGTTCCGGGCGCAGATGCGGCGGGCGGTGGAGTTCAACGCCGCGGACCGCACACCGGACGCCCCGCGCGGGCAGTCCGTCTGGTTCGCCAAGCGTCTGGTGGAACTGGTCGCCCCGGCCAGGGAGCGCGGCACAGCGCCCGAGGCGCCCGAGGCCGAGGAGGTGCTGCGGGAACTGTTCGGCGACGCGGACCGGACCGCGGTACTCGAACGGATGACGGTCGGCTTCAACGACCGGGTGGCCCGCTATCGCGAACTCCTTGCCGTCGTCAACCGGCAGCCCGCGCCCCCGCACGCGGAGGACTTCGCCTGGGTGGTCGCCGCGCTGCGCGCTCGGGCGGCCGGATAACCTGACCTCCGGCAACAAGCCGCAAGGTACGACGAAAAAGGGGCGGATCGGTGGCGGACATCGACGAGGCACGCAAGCAGTTCGAGCGGATCGACACGGACGGTGACGGCTTCATCACCGCGGCCGAGTTCAAGACCGCCCTCGCCCAGCAGGGCGACTGGAACGTCACCGAGGCGGTCGCCGAGGCCATCATCAAGTCCCGTGACCTCAACGGCGACAAGATGCTGTCCTTCGACGAGTTCTGGGCGTACCTCACCAAGTGACGCACACGGAAGGGGCGCCCGTCCGGAAGGGCGGGCGCCCCTTCGTCGTGCGGTCGCAGGCCGGAGCGAGGTGGTGTGGGACGCCCCGCATTCGACAACCGACCGCCGTGGCTCAGGCCGTGCGGCGCCGGTACTGGCCCGGTGCCATCCCGAACTCCCGCTTGAACGCCTTGGCGAAGGCGAACTCCGAGGTGTAGCCGGCGCGTTGGGCGATCACCCGGAGCGGGGTGTCGTCCGTACGCAGCAGTCGGCCCGCTGTGGTCATCCGCCACCAGGTCAGATACGCCAGCGGCGGCGCCCCCACCAGCGCCGCGAATCGGCGGGCGAAGGCCGCGCGGGACAGGCCGCCGCGGGCGCCGAGTTCCTCCACCGTCCAGGGGCGGGACGGATCACCGTGGATCGCGCGCAGCGCCGCCGCGACCGCCGGGTCGGCGAGGGCGGCCGCCCAGCCGGTGGGGTGCCCGGAGCCATGGCTCTCCCCCAGCCACCAGGCGCGCAGGATGTAGAGCAGCAGCGTGTCCAGCAGCGAGGTCACGATGGTGTCCGAACCGGGCTGCGGCTCCGTCAGTTCCGCGCCCAGCAGCTCCACCGCCGCCCGCAGCGACCGGTGCGTGCCGACGCGGGCGGGCAGATGGACCACCTCCGGCAGCTCGGTCAGCAGGGGGTGCGCGCGTGAGCGGTCCAGCAGGTACGCGCCGCACAGCATGACGGTGGTCGGCGGTCCCGAGCCCACCGGGTCGGGCGGAAGCTCGGGCCAGGTGCCGTCCTCCTTCTTCCGCACCTCCTCCAGCGGCACGTCCAGACCGCTGGCCAGCCCGTGTCCGCATCCGCTGGCCAGGAACACCACATCCCCGGGCGCGAGTTCGACGGGGGCGCCCCGCGCCGGGAGCAGCCAGGCCGACCCCCGCAGCAGCACATGGAAGCCGGCGCCTGACGAGGCCTCGAAGCGCATGCCCCAGGGCCCGTACTTGTCCCGGCGGGAGGAGTGCGGCCGTCCGGTGCGCATGGCGGCGACGGCATCGCTGAGGACATCCATGTCCGCACCATAGCCATCGAGTCAAGTGGCAAGACGAACGGACATGAATCAAAGACCGACGGACATGGATCGTCTCGCACCCGGCCCGTAGCGTCGTCGTCATGCCAACTACCACGCGCACCGTGCTCTTTCACGAAGTCGGCGGCCCCGAGGTCCTGAAGATCGAGGATGTGTCGATCGCCGGGCAGCCAGGGCCGGGTGAAGTCGCCCTCCGCATCGAGGCGCTGGGCCTCAACCGTGCCGACGCCCTCTTCCGCGCCGGGACTTACTACTACCAGCCCACACTCCCCGGCTCCCGGCTCGGCTACGAGGCCTCCGCCGTCGTCGAGGCGGTCGGCGAGGGCGTCACCGAACTCGCCGTCGGCGACCCGGTGATGACCGGCCCCGGCATCGAAATGGGTGCCCAGGGCGTGTACGCCGAGCGCGTCGTACTGCCCGAGTCCGCCGTCGTGCGGCGCCCGGCCTCCGTGGACCCGGTGACCGGCGCCGCGGCCTGGCTGACGTACACCACCGCGTACGGCGCCCTGCTGGAGACCGCGGGGCTCCGGCCCGGGGACCACGTCCTCATCACGGCCGGGTCCAGCGGTGTCGGCACCGCGGCGATCCAGGTCTCCCGCCGCATCGGCGCGGTCCCGGTCGTCACCACCCGCACCGAGGAGAAGCGCAAGCAACTGCTCGACCTGGGCGCGGCCGAGGTGATCGTGACCGGTGACGCCGGCACGGAACCGATCGCGGAGGAGGTACGACGCCTGACCGGCGGCCGCGGCGCGGAGGTGATCTTCGACGCGATCGGCGGCCCCGGCTTCGGCGGCCTCGCCGCGGCGCTCGCCGAGGGCGGCAGCGTGGTCGTCTACGGCTGGCTGGACGGACGCCCCACCGAGATCCCCTTCAACTGGCCCTTCACCATCCACACCTACGCCAACATGGCCCTCACCACCACCCCCGACGGCCGCCGCCGCTCCACCGCCTTCCTCAACGCCGGCCTCACCGACGGCGGCTTCCGCCCACCGGTCGCGGAGGTCTTCGAAGGCCTCGAAACCATCCAGAAGGCCCACCACCTGATGGAGACCAACCGCCACACGGGCAAGATCGTCGTACGGCTCTGAAAGTTCACCGCGCTCCGCAACATCCGGACGGACCCGGAGGCTGACGCAAGCCATATGAGCGCATGCGCGACAGGAAATCCGACTGGTGTACCCGTGACGAACTCTCGAGTGCTTCGTTTGATCGGATGATGCGTACGAGGGCTTGTCTGTGGGGGATCGCGTGAAGACGTGCAGCGCGGGCGGCGACGGATGGGCATGCGGCCGCTCGTCCGATAGGTACCCGCTGACCCGGGGGCTGTGTAGAACCCACTACATGCAGCACCGGAGGGGGACAGTGCTGGCGCCCATCAACCCCGACCGTATGACGGCTGATGGGCGCACGTGTTCTTTTGCGGGATGTGGGAGGGCGGTATCCGCCAGAGGGTTGTGCACCGGGCACTATCAGTAACTGAGCAAGGAGCTACCGCTCACAGCGCTGCGCGAGAAGAGGCCCAACGGCGCCGTGCGGGCGATTGCCGATCGCGGAATCATTGAATGCCGCAAGTGTGGCGAGTACAAGCCTGTGTCGGCGTACTCGGCGCTCAATGCGTCAGGTGCGCCTCGGCCGTACTGCAAGCCGTGCAACGCCGAGTATGTCCGCCTTGGGCACTACAACGTCACCAAGGAGTTCATCGATCTGTTGCTGCGCTTCCAGGAAGGGAGGTGTGCAATCTGCGGCGTGACCGACACGGGGCCAAGGGCCATGCATATTGACCATGACCATGCATGTTGTGCGGGCAGGCGAAGCTGCGGTGAGTGCGTCAGGGGACTTGTCTGCAGCAGCTGCAATTTCCATGCTCTGGGGTGGTACGAAGCTCTACCGGCAGAGCTTCGTACCTTCGACTTGCTGAACTCCTACCTCTCGGACCCGCCGGCAATGCGGCTCCGCGCCGAATTGGTGCCCTCAGGCCGCATATGAGCGTGATTCAAGCGGTCTTGGCCCATTCGCGGAGGGCCGCCTTGCTCTCGAAGTCGGCGACATTCCTGTCCAGGGGATCGTCCGTGTACTGATGGAAGCGCCACTTCGCCTTGATGCGAGGTTTCCCCGCCGTGACGTAGTCCGCGATCCAGAGGCCGTCGCCCGCGTAGGAGGTTGTGTCGACCGTCAACCAGTAGTGGCGGTTCGTGTAGAGGATCACCGGATTGTTCGGCCGTAGCTCCTTCACCTTCCGGATGAACAGGTCCTTCTGGGCGTTGGTCGCGTGGGTGCCGTCGCTTGTTGTTTCCCAGTCGACTGCGAGGATGTCGCCCGCTTTCTCGGGGGCGTGCTTGACGAAGTACTCGGCCTGGGCGGTGAGGTTGCCGGGCCAGAGGAAGTGGTAGAAGCCGACCACCAGGTCGGCTTCGCGGGCTCGTTTTGTCTGGGCTGAGAGCTTGGGGTTCACGTACGAACGGCCCTCCGTCGCCTTGATGAAGACGAAGAAGAGGCCGTCCGTGTCGTATGTCGAGGGCTGGTAGGCGCTCACGTCTATGCCGCGCAGCATGTGGGGGCTCCCTGAAGTGTGCGTGGGGGGACGGGAGTTGTTGATATGCCCCGGTCGCGCGCGGTCAATCGGGTCAGCAGTTCGTGGTGTTCGTGACCCAGCGCAGGACCGCGTTCATCACCTCGTCGCCGAGGGAGCTGATGGACTCGACGGCGTGCTGGTCGCCGGGCAGTGGCGCGATGCCGCGGACGGTGAGGGCGGCGTACAGGTCCAGACGGCGGTGATCGGTGGCGCTGAGGGTGCTCAGGCGCTGCGCCGGGTCGGGGGGCGGCAGCAGGTAGTCGTCGCCGTACTCGACAGCGGAGGCGTACCGGCCGCACAGGGGCCAGGCGGCCTGGGCCGGGGTGAGTGTGTCGCTGTAGGAGCTCACTGCGGATCTCCCTCGCATCGGGGGTGTCTGTCTGCCCAGTGAGTCGCGTGGGGCCGCCGGTCCGGTTGCGTCGTGTGTCGGCTGTCGCCCGAATGACGCAATAAGGATGATGGTCAGGGTCAGCCCCGGGGGCTCAGCACTCGATGATGTTCACCGCGAGCCCGCCCCGCGCCGTCTCCTTGTACTTCACGCTCATGTCGGCGCCGGTGTCCTTCATCGTCTTGATGACCTTGTCCAGGGACACCTTGTGGGAGCCGTCGCCGCGCATCGCCATCTTCGCCGCCGTGACCGCCTTCACCGCGGCCATGCCGTTGCGCTCGATGCACGGGATCTGGACCAGGCCGCCGACCGGGTCGCAGGTCAGGCCGAGGTTGTGCTCCATGCCGATCTCGGCCGCGTTCTCCACCTGCTCGGGCGAGCCGCCGAGCACCTCGGCCAGCGCGCCCGCCGCCATCGAGCAGGCCGAGCCGACCTCGCCCTGGCAGCCGACCTCGGCGCCGGAGATGGAGGCGTTCTCCTTGAAGAGCATGCCGATCGCGCCCGCGGCGAGCAGGAAGCGGACGACGCCGTCCTCGTCGGCGCCCGGCACGAAGTTGATGTAGTAGTGCAGGACGGCGGGGATGATGCCCGCGGCGCCGTTGGTCGGGGCCGTCACGACCCGGCCGCCCGCGGCGTTCTCCTCGTTCACCGCCATCGCGTAGAGCGTGATCCACTCCATCGCGTGCGCCAACGGGTCGCCCTCGGCCCGCAGTTGCCGCGCGGACACCGAGGCCCTGCGCCGTACCCGCAGACCGCCCGGCAGGATGCCCTCGCGGGACATGCCGCGCGAGACGCACGCCTGCATCACCCGCCAGATCTCCAGCAGCCCGGCGCGGATCTCCTCCTCCGTGCGCCAGGCCCGCTCGTTCTCCAGCATCAGCGAGGAGATCGACAGACCCGTCTCCTGCGTCAGCCGCAGAAGCTCGTCGCCCGTGCGGAAGGGGTACTTCAGGACCGTGTCGTCCAGCTTGATGCGGTCCGCGCCCACCGCGTCCTCGTCGACCACGAAGCCGCCGCCGACCGAGTAGTACGTCTTCGACAGGAGCTCCGCGCCCGAGGCGTCGAACGCCCATATCGTCATGCCGTTGGCGTGGTACGGCAGCGCCTTGCGCCGGTGCAGGACCAGATCGTCGTCGAAGGAGAACGAGATCTCGTGCTCGCCCAGCAGGGAGAGCCGGCCCGCGGACTTGATCGACTCGATCCGGTCGTCCGCCGTCTCCACGTCCACCGTGCGTGGCGAGGCACCCTCCAGACCGAGCAGCACCGCCTTCGGGGTGCCGTGGCCGTGTCCGGTCGCGCCCAGGGAGCCGTACAGCTCGGAGCGGACCGAGGCGACCGAGGGCAGCAGGCCCTCGTTGCGCAGTCGGCGCGCGAACATACGGGCCGCACGCATCGGGCCGACCGTGTGGGAGCTCGACGGGCCGATGCCGATCGAGAACAGGTCGAAGACCGAGATGGCCACGGGGAACTCCTCAAAAAAGGGTGGGGGCACACATCCTTGGGCGCCCCCACCAGGGAACTACTACTTGCTCAGGCCGGGGTACAGCGGGTGCTTCTCGGCCAGGGCCGTGACCCGGGCCTTCAACGCGTCGGCGTCGTACGACGGCTTCAGCGCCTGTGCGATCACGTCCGCGACCTCGGCGAAGTCCTCGGCGGTGAAGCCGCGGGTGGCCAGGGCGGGCGTGCCGATGCGCAGACCGGAGGTCACCATCGGCGGACGCGGGTCGTTGGGGACGGCGTTGCGGTTGACCGTGATGCCGACCTCGTGGAGACGGTCCTCGGCCTGCTGGCCGTCCAGCTCGGACTCGCGCAGGTCGACGAGGATGAGGTGGACGTCCGTGCCACCGGACAGGACGTTCACTCCGGCCTCGCGGGCGTCGGCCGCCGTCAGCCGCTCGGCGAGGATGCGCGCACCCTCCACCGTACGCCGCTGGCGCTCCTTGAACTCCTCCGAGGCGGCGACCTTGAAGGAGACCGCCTTCGCCGCGATCACATGCTCCAGGGGACCGCCCTGGAAGCCCGGGAAGACCGAGGAGTTCAGCTTCTTCGCGAAGTCCTTCTTCGCGAGGATGATGCCGCCGCGCGGGCCGCCCAGGGTCTTGTGGGTGGTGGAGGTGACGACGTCGGCGTGCTCGACGGGGTTGGGGTGCAGCCCCGCCGCGACCAGACCGGCGAAGTGCGCCATGTCGACCCACAGGTAGGCCTCGACCTCGTCGGCGATCCGGCGGAACTCGGCGAAGTCCAGCTGGCGAGGGTACGCCGACCAGCCGGCGATGATCACCTTCGGGCGGTGCTCCTTGGCGAGGCGCTCCACCTCGGCCATGTCGACCAGACCCGCGTCGTCCACGTGGTACGCGACCACGTTGAACTGCTTGCCCGAGAAGTTCAGGCGCATCCCGTGGGTCAGGTGGCCGCCGTGCGCCAGGTCCAGACCGAGGATGGTGTCGCCCGGCTTGGCCAGCGCGAACAGCGCGGCCTGGTTGGCGGAGGCACCGGAGTGGGGCTGGACGTTGGCGTACTCGGCGCCGAACAGCTCCTTGACCCGGTCGATCGCGAGCTGCTCGGTGACGTCGACGTACTCGCAGCCGCCGTAGTAGCGGCGGCCGGGGTAGCCCTCGGCGTACTTGTTGGTGAGGACCGAGCCCTGCGCCTCCATGACCGCGACCGGCGCGAAGTTCTCGGAGGCGATCATCTCCAGGGTGGACTGCTGGCGGTGCAGCTCGGCGTCGACGGCGGCGGCGACGTCGGGGTCGAGTTCATGCAGGGGCGTGTTCATGGCGGACATGCGTCTACGACTCCTCAGCCGGCGGAAAAGGCGGTGTACTCGTCGGCGGAGAGCAGCTCGGCCGGCTCCTCCGCGACGCGTACCTTGAACAGCCAGCCGCCCTCGAAGGGGGCCGAGTTCACCAGCGACGGGTCGTTCACGACGTCCTCGTTGATCTCGGTGACCTCGCCGGTGACCGGGGAGTACAGGTCGCTGACCGACTTGGTGGACTCCAGCTCGCCGCAGGACTCGCCCGCGGTCACCGTGGAGCCGACCTCGGGGAGCTGGGCGTAGACGACGTCACCGAGCGCGTTGGCCGCGAACTCCGTGATGCCGACCGTCGAGACGCCGTCCTCGGCGCCCGACAGCCACTCGTGCTCCTTGCTGTAGCGCAGCTGCTGGGGGTTGCTCATGGCCTGAATTCTCCTGTACGCGGGGAAGTGCTGATGAAGGGGGGACTGCTGAAGGCGTGCGTGAGCAGCGGTGATGTGATCGGCATCACTTGCTCGGCATCACCTACGGCTACTACTTCTGGCGCTTGTAGAACGGCAGCGCCACGACCTCGTACGGCTCGTGGCTGCCCCGGATGTCCACGCCGACCCCGGCCGTGCCCGGCGCGGCGTGCGCGGCGTCGACGTAGGCCATGGCGATCGGCTTGCCCAGCGTGGGGGAGGGGGCGCCGGAGGTGACCTCGCCGATGACCTGGCCGTCCGCGACGACCGGGTATCCGGCGCGCGGGACCCGGCGGCCCTCGGCGATCAGGCCGACGAGGACCCGCGGCGGGTTGCTCTCGGCGCGGGCGGCGGCCTCGGTGAGCGCCTCGCGCCCGACGAAGTCGCCCTCCTTCTCGAACTTCACCACCCGGCCGAGCCCGGCGTCGAAGGGGGTGAGCGCGGTGGTCAGCTCGTGCCCGTACAGCGGCATGCCCGCCTCCAGGCGCAGGGTGTCCCGGCAGGACAGACCGCAGGGGACCAGACCGACGGCCTCGCCCGCCTTGGTGAGCGCCTGCCACAGCTCGACGGCGTGCTCGGGCTTCACGAACAGCTCGAAGCCGTCCTCGCCGGTGTAACCGGTGCGCGCGATCAGCGCCGGGACGCCCGCGACCGTGCCGGGGAGACCGGCGTAGTACTTCAGGCCGTCCAGGTCGGCGTCGGTGAGCGCCTTCACGATGCCCGGGGACTCGGGGCCCTGGACGGCGATCAGGGCGTAGGCGTCGCGGTCGTCGCGGACCTCGGCGTCGAAACCGGCGGAACGATCCACCAGCGCGTCCAGGACCACCTGGGCGTTGGAGGCGTTGGCGACGACCATGTACTCGGTCTCGGCGAGCCGGTAGACGATCAGGTCGTCGAGGATGCCGCCGTCGGCCTGACAGATCATGGTGTAGCGGGCGCGGCCGAGACCGACGGTGGCGATGTTGCCGACCAGGGCGTGGTTCAGCAGCGCGGCGGCCTGCGGACCGGTGACCGTGATCTCACCCATGTGGGAGAGGTCGAACAGGCCGGCCTTGGTGCGCACGGCGTTGTGCTCGTCGCGCTCGGAGGCGTACCGCAGCGGCATGTCCCAGCCGGCGAAGTCGGTCATGGTCGCGCCGAGCGAGCGATGCAGGGCATCGAGGGCGGTACGGCGGGGTTCAGGACTGCTCATCGGACGTTTGTCTCCCAAGGCATGACGGCGAGGTCGTTCCTCCCCATCTGTCATCGGAACCTGAGAGGTTCGTCATGACCACATGTGGGCATGACTTGCACCTTGGGTGGGACCACCGCAGGCGGTGGTCCGCTTTTCAGATGTGCCTCGCCCGCGCGGTAACGGGGCCTGAGAGATTCAAGGGAGGGACTTGCTCCTTCGGCGCCCCAGCTGAAGGCTGGGAACTCTCCCGCGCGGATTCAAACGGCCGGTATGCAGTTGGCGCGGACATCATTGCACGCATCGCTCCGGCGCGGCAGGGCCGCATCTGTAACCGGCCTGTGGCGGTACGCGTACAGAAACGGCAGGCATCCGGCATTACCTTCTCTTTACGCTCGACGGGCAGGTGCCCTACCTGACCCAGGGGAGGACGATCACGTTGAACAGGACCTCGGCGTACGCGACCACCACGGGGATCGCGGTACCCCGGCAGCCGGCCGTTCCGGCGCGGGAGGCGTCCCCGGCCGCGGTCGTGCGCGATCTGCGCGAGCGCGCCGGCCACAGCCCGCACGCCCTGCTCTTCGGGCCCAAGGACCTCGTCGTGATCACCGGTCTGCCCGGCAGCGGCAAGTCCACCCTCATGAAGCGGACCGTGAAGGGCCCGCGGATCGACTCCCAGGACACCCGGGACCGCTGGGACGCCCGGATGCCCGGCCTCCTGCCGTACGCGGTCTACCGCCCCCTCGTCCGGTTCGCGCACTACGCCGGGCTGTGGCGCGCCCTGCGCTCCGGTGAGGGCGTCGTCGTGCACGACTGCGGGACCCAGGCCTGGGTGCGCGGCTGGCTGTCCCGGGCGGCGCGGCGCCGGGGCGGCACCCTGCACCTGCTACTCCTGGACGTCACCCCGGGCCAGGCCCTGGAGGGCCAGCGGGAGCGCGGCCGGGGCGTGTCCCGGTACGCCTTCCTGCGGCACCGCGCCGCGGCCGGGCGGCTGCTGCGCTCGGTGGAGAAGGGGGAGCTGCCCCAGGGCTGCGGTTCGGCGGTGCTGATCGACCGGTCGGCGGCGGGCGTGCTGCGGCGGATCGGGTTCACGGGCTGAGCCGGGGCGGCCCCGCAGGCGCTAGCCTTTCAGCCACATCAGTGGTTCACGGCAGGCGGTCAGACAGATGGACTTCCCGGCGCAGGCACACCCCCATCCGCACGGCGGATGGCCCGGCAACGAGCTGGAGGAGGTGCTCTCCGCCTCCCTCGGCGTGCCCTCGGCGGGCGGCCGGATCATCGAGGTGCTCGGCCGCAGCTTCCTCTGGGTCCCGCTGCCGTCCGGCGGCGGGCCCCAGAGCGGCCCGCTGGACCTGCCCACGCTTCAGATCGAGGGCCAGGCCTTCGTCCCGGTCTTCAGCTCCGAGGAACAGTTCCACCAGGTCGTCGGCGCGCACATGTCGTACACGATCGCCCCGGCGGTCGAGTTCGCCCGCGGCCTGCCCCCGCAGGTCGGCATCATGGTCAACCCCGACGGCGTGGTGGGGATCCCGCTGCCGCCCGAGGCGGTGGCCGAACTGTGCCGCGTGGGCCGCACCCCACTGGACGGCCCCGCGAGCGGCGGCCGGGTCAAGCTGTACGAGCCGGACTGGCAGGACGACCCGGTGGACTTCCTCGCCGCGGCGTCCGCGGAGTTCGCCACGACAGGCGTGGTCACGACGGCCCGCCGCTGCCTGGCCGCCATCGAAACGGCGGACCCGGTCATGTTCATAGGCGTGGAGCTCTCCAACTGGGAGGGCGAGCTCCGCACGGCCCCCATGGACGCCCTGGGCCGAGCCCTGGGCAGGGTCCCAACCCCTTGGCCGGTCAACCTGATCCTGCTGGACATGGCTGCCCAGGACCCGGTGGCGATATGGATGCGCGAAAAGGTCCGCCCCTTCTACACACAGGGTTAGCGGAGACACCTGAAGGGGCGCGGGGCTGTATCGATGTGCGGCTCCGCCGCGCGGGCGCGACCAGCCACATCCGAACCCGCACCCGCAAGCGCACATCAAGTCCCGAGTGATTAGGCGGGCTTAAGCTAGGGTCACGGCTCGGTCGGAGAAAAGTTGAAGGGCGGTACAGGTGAGCGCCAGCGGCATCGCGGCCGGGCAGGTCGAGCACATGCTGCGCCAGGTCACGCCCGGGCGGTACGACGCCTACGAGGCGCTCCTGCGCGCGCTCGCGACCCCGAACTCCGGCCAGATCTGGATGCTGCTGTGGCACGGCCAGTCCGGCTCCCCGGACGCCCAGTACGGGAACATGGAGGTCGACGGCCACGGCTACGCCCCCTGCGTCACCTCCGCCCAGGAGCTCTCGGCCAGCGGCTGGAACCGCAGTTACGAGGTCGTCGACGGACTCGACGTGGCCCGCACCCTGTACCCGGACCACTTCGGCCTCTGGCTGAACCCGCACGCCCCCGGCGGCGGCGTCGGCATCCCCTGGCTCGACCTGCGCCGGATCGCCACGGGCCTGGACCGCCAGCCCGCGGGCCCGCTGCGGCTGTCGGAGCCCGGCATCGAGATCCCGCACTTCTACGCCCTGCTCGCGCAGAACGCCCACCGCACCCCGGCCGTCCGCGCCCTGCGCCGCGCCTGGGTGCAGCCGGCGCTCGGGGCGCCGTATCTCGCCATCGGTCTGGATGTGTACGACACCAGCCCGCCCGCCGTGGATTCGGTGCGCGCGATGATGCAGCAGTCCATCGGCGCCGTCCCGGACGGGCTGCCGGTGTCGACGGTGGCGATGTCCGACGAGTACGACCCGGTCGCGATGTGGATGCGGGCGAGCGCCCGCCCGTTCTACGACCGTGAGGCGCACGCGGCGCAGGCGCCCGCCGCAGGATACGGTTACCCGCCGGTTCAGGGCGGTTTCTGACGACGTGACAGGTCAGGGACCTGTTCACGTATCCGACACACTTCTGCGCGCATAGATGGTGCCGAATGTCATCGTATGTCCGATTTGCTCTGACTCTCTCCCGTCCGGCGTCCGTCATCTGCTGTTCGGATAACGGAATCCGCAGTGCATCATCACGGTTGCGCATACTTTCGCCGCCAGATCTGGCGGGTGATCGTGACGACGCTGAAGACTCCCCACTCAGACATGAGGTCCAGTCGATCCTGTGTCTGAGTGCAAGTCGACAAAGCCGTAATCCACGGCGGGCGTAGGCCGGTCACCACCGGCGAGAGGGGTCGGGTCACTGTGACCGCACCGATCGAGACCACCGGGTCACCCGAGGCACAGCCGGAGGCTGTGCTCGTCGGCGCCGACAAGGGGCAGATCGAGGGCCGTTCCCTTGGGCAGATCGCCTGGACCCGGTTCAAGAAGGACAAGGTCGCCGTAGCCGGCGGCGTCGTCGTCATCCTGCTGGTGCTGCTCGCCCTGCTGGCCCGGCCCATCCAGGCGCTGTTCGGTCTCGACCCCAACGCCTTCAACCAGGATCTGATCGACCCCAACACCTCGCTGCCCAGCGGGGACTGGGGCGGTATGAGCGCGGACCACCCGCTGGGCGTCGAGCCCAAGTTCGGGCGGGACATCGCCACCCGCATCCTGGAAGGCTCCTGGGTGTCCCTGGTCGTGGCGTTCGGGGCCACCATCCTGTCCAACACGATCGGCACGGTCCTCGGCGTGATCGCCGGCTACTACGGCGGCCGGACGGACGCGATCATCAGCCGGCTGATGGACACCTTCCTCGCCTTCCCGCTGCTGCTGTTCGCGATCGCCATCTCGGCGACGCTCCAGGGCGGCGCCTTCGGCCTGGAGGGCCTGCCGCTGCACATCAGCGTGCTGATCTTCATCATCGGCTTCTTCAACTGGCCGTATCTGGGCCGCATCGTCCGCGGCCAGACCCTGGCGCTCAGGGAGCGTGAATTCGTCGACGCCTCCCGGGGCATGGGCGCCAAGGGTCCGTACATCCTGTTCCGGGAGCTGCTCCCGAACCTGGTCGGCCCGATCATCGTCTACTCGACGCTGCTCATCCCGACGAACATCCTTTTCGAGGCCAGCCTGAGCTTCCTCGGCGTCGGCATCCAGCCCCCGCAGGCGTCCTGGGGCGGCATGCTCAGCGAGGCGGTCAACTTCTACAAGGTCGATCCGCAGTTCATGATCGTGCCGGGCCTCGCCATCTTCGTCACCGTCCTGGCGTTCAACCTGCTCGGCGACGGACTCCGTGACGCTCTCGACCCACGCAGTGGCCGCTGACATGCGGCCGCGTCGAGAGCCCATCAAGTTTCCAACTATGGAGGGGAAGCAGACCATCATGCGAAGGTCAGCGCTGGCCGCCATCGCGGCCATCGGCACTGTCAGCCTGGTGCTTACGGGTTGCAGCAAGGCCGATGACAACAACGAAAATGGCGACGGCAACAACAAGTCGGCCGGCGCCAACGCGGCGACCAAGGGTGTCGTCAACGCCTCCACCGCGAAGGGGGGCACGGTCACGTACGAGTACTCGGACGTGCCGGACTCCTTCGACCCGGGCAACACGTACTACGCGTACATGTACAACCTCAGCCGGCTCTACGCGCGCCCGCTGATGACCTTCAAGCCCGGTGCCGGCGAGGCCGGCAACGAGCTGGTCCCGGACCTCGCGTCCGCCCCGGGCGAGCCGAGCGACGGCGGCAAGACCTGGACGTACAAGCTGCGTGAGGGCCTCAAGTACGAGGACGGCACGCCGATCACGTCCAAGGACGTGAAGTACGCGGTCGAGCGCTCGAACTTCGCGCGTGACGTGCTCTCCCTCGGCCCGAACTACTTCCAGCAGTTCCTCGAGGGCGGCGAGAAGTACAAGGGTCCCTACAAGGACAAGAGCGACAAGGGCCTCGCGTCCATCGAGACGCCGGACGACACCACGATCGTCTTCAAGCTCAACCGCGCCTTCCAGGAGTTCGACTACCTCGTCGCCACCCCGCAGACGGCCCCGGTGCCGCAGGCGAAGGACACCGGCGTCGACTACGTCAAGAAGATCGTGTCCTCGGGCTCCTACAAGTTCGAGAGCTACGCGGAGGGCAAGGAAGCCGTCCTCGTCCGCAACGAGAACTGGGACGCCGCGACCGACCCGCTGCGCAAGCAGTACCCGGACAAGATCGTCGTCAAGCTGAAGGTCAACGCCGAGACGATCGACCAGGACGTCCGCGCCGGCAAGGCGATCGACCTCGGTGGCGGTGGCGTCCAGGCCGCGACCCAGGCCGAGGTCGTCAACGACCCCGACCTCAAGGCCAACACCGACAACACCTTCGGTGGCCGCCTCGTCTACATGGCGATCAACACCAAGCTCGCGCCGTTCGACAAGGTCGAGTGCCGCAAGGCCGTGCAGTACGCGGTCGACAAGAACTCGGTGCAGACCGCGCTCGGTGGCCCGATCCGTGGTGACATCGCCACGACCGTCCTGCCGCCGGACATCCCGGGCTACCAGAAGACCGACCTCTACGCCACCACGGACAGCAAGGGTGACGTCGCCAAGGCCAAGGAGCAGCTGAAGGCCTGCGGCAAGTCGTCGATCAAGACCAACCTCTCGGCGCGCTCGGACCGTCCGCAGGAGATCGCCGCGGCCACCGCGATCATCAACTCGCTGAAGGCGGCCGGCATCGACGCCACGCTGAAGCAGTACCCGTCGGGCAAGTACTTCACCGACAGCGCGGGTGTCCCGACGTTCAACAAGAAGCAGAACATCGGCCTGCACATGATGCAGTGGGGTTCCGACTGGCCGTCCGGCTACGGCTTCGAGCAGCAGATCCTGCACGGTGACGCGATCGGCGAGTCCGGCAACACCAACCTGTCGCAGCTCGACAACGCCGACGTCAACTCGATGCTCGAGGAAGCGATCGGCACCGAGGACCCGGCCAAGCGTGACGCCCTCTACGCCGAGGTCGACAAGAAGACCATGGAGGAGGCGGCCCTCGTTCCGCTGACCTACTTCAAGGTCCTGCTGTACCGCCCGGCCGGCTTCACCAACCTCGTTTCGACGGCGGCCTTCAGCGGTCAGTACGACTACCTCAACATCGGCACGACCAAGAAGTAGCCCCGGAAGGCAGGTGAAGGCATTGGTGCCCGCGGGCTTTGCGGCCCGCGGGCACCAGCGCCGATCCCCGTGATCTCGTATATCCTCCGCCGGACGATCGCAGCGGTGATCCTGCTGCTCGTCGTCACCGCGGTCACCTTCGCGATCTTCTTCCTGCTGCCCCGGCTCGCCGGCCAGACGGCCGACCAGCTGGCTCAGCAGTACATCGGGAAGAGCCCCTCGAAGGCCGACATCGCAGCAGTCAAGGCCAACCTCGGCCTCGACCAGCCCGTCTACGTCCAGTACTGGGACTTCATCAAGGGGATCGTCTCCGGCGCGACCTACGACCTGGGCCCCACCACCGCGCAGTGCAACGCGCCGTGCTTCGGCTACTCCTTCAAGACCCACGTCGAGGTCTGGCCGCAGCTCACCGACCGTCTGCCGGTGACCATCTCGCTGGCCGCCGGTGCCGCCGTGATGTGGCTGCTGGGCGGAGTCACGGCCGGTGTGATCTCGGCGCTCAAGCCGAGGTCGTTCGCCGACCGGACGTTCATGGGCATCGCCCTCGCCGGTGTCTCGCTGCCCATGTTCTTCACGGGCCAGCTGGCGCTGTTCCTCTTCACCTACAAGTGGCCGATCTTCGGCCGTGAGTACGTCCCCTTCACCGAGAACCCCTCGCAGTGGGCCAACACGCTCTTCCCGGCGTGGTGCTCGCTCGCCCTGCTCTACTCGGCCATCTACGCCCGGCTCACCCGCTCCGGCATGCTGGAGACGATGAGCGAGGACTTCATCCGCACGGCCCGCGCCAAGGGCCTGCGCGAGCGCAACGTGGTGGCCAAGCACGGGCTTCGGGCCGCGCTGACCCCGATCATCACCGTCTTCGGCATGGACCTCGGACTGCTGCTCGGCGGTGCCGTGATCACCGAGACGGTCTTCTCCCTGCACGGCATCGGTGAGTACGCGGTGCAGTCCATCCGGGACAACGACCTGCCCCCGATCCTCGGCGTCACGCTGCTCGCCGCATTCTTCGTCGTGATCGCAAACTTCCTGGTGGACCTCTTGTACGCCGCCGCCGACCCGCGGGTGAGGCTCTCGTGACCGAACTGTCCAAGACCGGTGCCGCGGTCGGGGAGCCCGTGAAGGCCCCCTCCGACGCGCCCACCGCGTTCCTCGAAGTCCGCGACCTCAAGGTGCACTTCCCGACCGACGACGGCCTGGTCAAGTCGGTCGACGGAGTCAGCTTCAAGGTGGAGAAGGGCAAGACCCTCTCCATCGTCGGCGAGTCCGGATCCGGCAAGTCGGTCACCTCGCTCGCCATCATGGGCCTGCACCGGCTCGGCGCGCGCGGCAAGAACGTCCAGATGTCCGGCGAGATCTGGCTGGACGGCAAGGAACTGATCTCCGCCGACCCGGACGAGGTGCGCAGGCTGCGCGGCCGCGAGATGGCGATGATCTTCCAGGACCCGCTGTCCGCGATGCACCCGTACTACACGATCGGCAACCAGATCGTGGAGGCGTACCGCGTCCACCACGACGTCAGCAAGAAGGTCGCGCGCAAGCGGGCCATCGAGATGCTCGACCGGGTCGGCATCCCCGAGCCCGCCAAGCGCGTCGACGGCTACCCGCACGAGTTCTCCGGCGGTATGCGCCAGCGCGCGATGATCGCCATGGCGCTGGTGAACAACCCCGAGCTGCTGATCGCGGACGAGCCGACGACCGCCCTGGACGTCACCGTCCAGGCGCAGATCCTCGACCTGATCCGGGATCTCCAGAAGGAGTTCGGCTCGGCGGTCGTCCTCATCACCCACGACCTCGGTGTGGTCGCCGAGATCGCCGACGACGTGCTCGTGATGTACGGCGGCCGGTGCGTGGAGCGCGGCCCGGTCGACGACATCTTCGAGCGGCCGCAGCACCCGTACACCTGGGGCCTGCTCGGCTCGATGCCGCGCATCGACCGGGACACCGCCGACCGGCTCATCCCGGTCAAGGGCCAGCCGCCGAGCCTCATCAACGTCCCCTCGGGCTGCGCCTTCCACCCGCGCTGCCCGTACGCGGACGTCCCCAAGGGCGATGTCACCCGCACCGTGCGCCCCGAGCTGACGCAGGTCGGCACCGGACACTTCTCCGCCTGCCACCTCTCTCCCGAGGACCGCACGCGGATCTGGACCGAAGAGATTGCGCCGAAGCTGTGAGTGAAACGAAGAAATCGGACGTGACCGTCCCGGCGCAGGCGTCGGCTCCCGCCACGGAGCGCGAGGTGCTGCTGAAGGTCGAGGGCCTCCAGAAGCACTTCCCGATCCGCAAGGGCCTGCTCCAGCGCCAGGTCGCCGCGGTCAAGGCCGTCGACGGCATCGACTTCGAGGTGCGCAAGGGCGAGACCCTGGGCGTGGTTGGCGAGTCGGGCTGCGGCAAGTCGACCATGGGCCGGGTCATCACCCGGCTCCAGGACCCGACGGGCGGCACGATCCACTTCGAGGGCAAGGACATCACCCGGCTGAACACGGCCGGGATGCGCCCGCTGCGGCGGGACATCCAGATGATCTTCCAGGACCCGTACGGCTCCCTGAACCCCCGGCACACCATCGGCTCGATCGTCTCGGCGCCCTTCCGGCTCCAGGGCGTCGAGCCCGAGGGCGGGGTGAAGAAGGAGGTCCAGCGCCTGCTGGAGCTCGTCGGCCTGAGCCCCGAGCACTACAACCGCTACCCGCACGAGTTCTCCGGCGGCCAGCGCCAGCGCATCGGCATCGCCCGGGCGCTCGCCCTGAAGCCGAAGCTGGTCGTGGCGGACGAGCCGGTGTCGGCCCTCGACGTGTCGATCCAGGCGCAGGTCGTGAACCTGATGGACGACCTCCAGCAGGAGCTCGGCCTCACGTACGTGATCATCGCGCACGACCTGTCCGTCGTCCGGCACGTCTCGGACCGGATCGCGGTGATGTACCTCGGCAAGATCGTCGAACTCGCCGACCGCACCTCGCTGTACGAGTCCCCGATGCACCCGTACACCAAGGCGCTGATGTCCGCCGTGCCGGTGCCGGACCCCAAGCGCCGGGGCGCCAAGAGCGAGCGCATCCTGCTCCGCGGTGACGTGCCCTCGCCGATCTCGCCGCCGTCCGGCTGCCGCTTCCACACGCGGTGCTGGAAGGCGACGGAGATCTGCAAGACGACCGAGCCGCCGCTGCTCCAGCTGCGCCCCGGTCAGCAGGTCGCCTGCCACCACCCGGAGAACTTCGAGGACCAGGCCCCGCAGGACACGGTCCTGCTGACCGCCGCGAAGGAGGCGGCGGAGCTGGTCGCCGACGAGGTGCTGGCGGAGTCGGCGGAGACGTCGGCGGCGGTGAAGGCTGCCGTGGCGGAAACGCCGGAGGAGCCGGCCGAGGCCGAGGAGCCCGCGGAGGCCGAGGAGTCGGCGGAGGCTGCTGAAGAGGCCACCGACGAGCCGGAAGCGTCCGCGGAGCCTGAAGCGTCCGAGGAGCCGGACGCGTCCGACGAGTCGGAAGCCACCGACAAGAAGGGCTAATAACCCAAGCCCGACCGAGCCCCCGCCTTGCAATGAAAGGCGGGGGCTCAGTCTTGCGTCAGAATGTACGGGTGCTCCAGCAACTGTTCACCCCGTCCGTCCAGCACACGCTCGACCTGATCGGCATCTTCGTCTTCGCGATCTCCGGCGCCCTGCTGGCCGTCCGCAAGAACTTCGACGTCTTCGGCATCGCCGTCCTCGCAGAGGTCACCGCCCTCGGCGGCGGCCTCTTCCGCGACCTGGTCATCGGCGCCGTACCGCCCGCCGCCTTCACGGACCTGGGGTACTTCCTGACCCCCATGCTCGCCGCCCTCCTGGTGATCTTCCTGCACCCGCACGTCGAGCGCATCCAGACCGGTGTGAACGTCTTCGACGCGGCGGGACTCGGCCTGTTCTGCGTCACCGGCACGACGAAGGCGTACGACCACGGCCTCGGCCTCACCGCCTCCGCCGCCCTGGGCCTGGCCACCGCCGTCGGCGGCGGTGTGCTGCGTGATGTGCTCGCCAACGAGGTGCCCTCCCTGCTGCGCTGGGACCGTGACCTCTACGCGGTCCCGGCGATCGTCGGCGCCGCGATGGTCGTCATGTGCATCCGCTACGACGCACTCACCCCCGTCACCAGCGGACTCGCGGCGCTCACGGCCTTTGTGCTGCGGCTGCTGGCGATGCGCTACCACTGGCGGGCGCCACGGGCCTGGAACCGTCGCTCGACGGTGCGGGAGGAGTAGCACCGCCGACTCGGTCCTTCTCGGCGGCCACCGCCGCCCCGGACAGCAGGGTCGCGCCGGCGAGGCTGCCCCAGAGGGCGGCCGGGCCGTGCGGCGCGAGCGCGGTGATGACCATCGGGGAGACGGCGAGGCCGAAGCCGGTGGAGAGTTCGAAGCGGGCGAGGGCGCGCCCCAGGACATGGGCCGGGGCGAGCGCGGTGACGAGCGCGGTGGCGCTTCCGGCGTAGATGATCTCGCCGATCGTGCAGACGACGGACACCGCGGCGACCGCCGGGGCACCCCAGCCGGGCCCGAGCGAGGCGGCGGCGAGGAAGCCCAGGTAGGAACCGGTGAGCACGACCGCGGCGAGGGCCAGCACCTTCCGCCGGGGGTAGCGGGAGAGCAGGACGGTGACCGGGACCTGGAGGCCGACCACCAGCACGGTGTTGGCGACGAAGATCGCCGCCGACCACACCGGGGAGGCATCCAGCTGGGTCACCAGGATCAGCGGGAGCGCGATCTCGGGGACGTTGAGGCAGAAGACGTAGATCACGTTGGCGGCGAGCAGCGCGCGCATCCGGGGCGGTGGCTCTGTGCCAAGGGTGGGCCCCGCGGCCGGATCCGCGGACAGGCGGACCGACCAGGCCAGGCCCGCCGCGGTGAGATACGCGAGCCCGGTGACGGCCGCCAGCGCCTGAAGCGCGGTGGTGCCGCCCGCCAGGCAGACCGTGGCGATGAGCGCGCCCACCCCGAGGCCCGCGTTGCGCAGGGCGCGGCCCGCCGCGAGGGCGGCGTCGCGGTCCCGGCCGTGGGCGACCGTGGCGATGAGCGCGGCGTGGGCGGCCGGCCAGGACTGATTGCCGATGCCGAGCAGCAGCGCCGCCGCCCCGAACTGCCAGAGGTGCCTCTCCGGGGTGGCCAGCAGCAGGGCAACGCCCGCCACCCGCACCAGCATCGACGCGGCCACGACAGTGCTGCGGGCACCCCGGTCCAGCCAACGCCCCACCGCGGGCATGCAGGCAAGACCCGCGACGATCCCGACGGTCATGGCGACGCCGGTGGCCGGAGCGGACAGGCGGAGCACGGTCACGCCGTAGAGCAGCAGAAACGGCCGTAGCAGGCCGGTGCCGAGGGCGTCCACGGCCAGGGCGACGGCGTATCGGGGGCCGCCGGAGGCGCGGACGAGGGCGCGGGGCCGGATCTTGGTGGTCGTCATGGCGTCAAACGGTGCGGCCGTCCGCCGGATCGGGCACGTCGATTGACGGACAGCGTCAATCGACGACGGCGTCGGCCGTGCGGGCGGTGAGGATGAGGGGATGACGTTGAGGATCGACATCAGCGGGCCGCCGTCCGAGCAACTGCGGTTCGTCGCGTCCCCGCTGGCGGAGCTGACCGCGATGCTCCATGTACTGGCCGAGCCAGGGCATCACCCGCAGCACGTCGGCTGGGCCGCGGACGTCTGGGCCGGGCTGCGGCCGGAGCTCGCCGAGCGGCTCACGGAGGCGGAGTTCCTCTGGCGTTCCTCACAGGCCGACTTCCTGCTTCCCGCCCGGCCCCGGCCCACTCTCGCCGAGGAGCTGGACGACGTGGACCGGATCGACGACGACACCTATGTGACAGCCGCGCTCGTCATGACGTGCGGTGGCAGCCGGGTTCACCTCGCCGCGCCGTCGCCGCTCAGCGACGCCCCGGCGCGCGAGCGGGCGCTGGACGTGGCGCAGGCACGCGGAGCACGGCAGGAGGCCTTCGCGGAACGGCTGTTGGCGGATCCGGCCGCCGTGCGGGCGCGGGTGCGCGACACACTCGAGCAGTGCGCCGAGGCGTTCTTCGACGCGGCCTGGTCGGGTGTCGCCGTGCGGCTCGCCACCGATGTCCGCCTGAAGAACGATCTGCTGAAGCGCCAGGGCGTCGGGGCGGCGCTCGCGTCGGTCTCCGGCGCGGTCACGCTGGCACCGGACGGCGACTGCATCGTCGTGGACAAGCTCCAGGACAAGGCGACTTCCGCGCAGGGCGCCGGGGTCACCTTCGTCCCCAGTGTGTTCTGCCGTCCACACCTGGCCGTTGTTCATGCGCCGGGGTGGCAGCCGGTGGTGCAGTACCCGGTGGCCGAGCCGAGTCCGTCGGAGCCGGTGTCCCTGGAGACGGTGACGCTACGGCTGGAGGCGCTCGCCCATCCGGTACGGCTGCGGCTGCTGCGTACCCTGGCCCGCGGCACGCACACCACCGGCGAGCTGGCCCACGCCTGGGAACTCTCGCCCCCGGAGGTCTCCCGCCACTTGGCGGTCCTGCGCCGGGCGGACCTGCTCACGGCCAGACGAGAGGGGCGTTACGTCCGTTACGCCCTGAATATTCCCGACCTCACGGCGCTGGGCACGGACCTGCTGGCGGCGGTCCTGCGCTGAGGGCATCAAGGAAAGCTACCGCTTAGTAGTTAGCTGTTGTACCGTTCACTCATGCCAGAAGCAGCGTTCACGCAGGCCACCATCGGCGACAGCGAGTTCGACCGGGACACCGCGCTCACCCTGCGCGAACCCGGGGTCTACGACATCGACCTCTCCGCCGGCTGGACCATCATCAGCGCCGTCAACGGCGGCTATCTGCTGGCGGTCCTCGGCCGCGCGCTCGCCGACGCCCTGCCGCACGCCGACCCGTTCACGATCTCGGCGCACTACCTGACCGCGTCCCAGCCCGGACCGGCCGTGGTCCGCACGTCCCTGGTCCGCACCGGCCGCACCCTCTCCACCGGCCAGGCCTCCCTCTTCCAGTACGACGAGGAGGGCCGGGAGATCGAACGCATCCGCGTCCTCGCCTCCTACGGCGACCTCGACTCCCTCCCCGACGACGTCCGTACGACCGCGCAGCCGCCCGCGATCCCGCCGATCGACCAGTGCTTCGGCCCGCAGGACAGCCCCGCCCCGGTCCCCGGCAGCTCGGCCATCACCGACCGCCTGATGATCAAGCTGGACCCCGCGACCCTGGGCTGGGCCCTCGGCGCCCCCTCCGGCAAGGGCGAGATGCGCGCCTGGTTCGGCCTCGCCGACGGCCGCGACGCCGACCCCCTCTCCCTCCTCCTGGCGGTGGACGCGCTGCCTCCGACGGCCTTCGAACTCGGCATCAAGGGCTGGGTCCCCACGGTGGAACTGACGGTCCACATCCGCTGCCGCCCGGCCCCCGGCCCGCTCCGGGTGTCGATCACGACCCGCAACCTGGCGGGCGGCTTCCTGGAGGAGGACGCGGAGGTATGGGACACGGAGGGTCGCCTGGTGGCGCAGTCGAGGCAGTTGGCAAGGGTGCGTCTGGGCTGACCTCGGCGGTCAACAGGCGGCTTAGCCTGACGAAGTGAAGTCGGACCGTCTCCTCTCCATCCTTCTGCTCCTCCAGACCAGGGGCCGGGTCACCGCCCCCGAACTCGCCGAGCGGCTGGAGGTATCGGTCCGGACGATCTACCGGGACGTCGAAGCCCTGTCCGCCTCGGGCGTCCCGGTGTACGCCGAACGCGGCCGCCACGGAGGCATCGAGCTCCTGCGCGGCTTCCGTACCGACGTCACCGGCCTCACCGCGGACGAGTCCCGGGCCCTGTTCGTCCTCTCCGCGCAGGGCACGCACGCGGCGCTGGGTCTGGACGCCGCTCTCGGCTCGGCGCTGCGCAAGGTGATGGCGGCCCTGCCCGCCCCGTACCGCCCGGCCGCCGAGGTGGCCTCCCGTCGCATCCTCGTGGACGCCACCCGCTGGAACGGCGGCCCCCAACCCCCCGCCGACCTCGACGCCTTGCAGGACGCGATCTTCACCGACCGCCGACTGAAACTGCGCTACCGGCACGGCAGGGAGACCCGGATCCGGACGTACACCGTCGACCCGTACGGCCTCGTGGCCAAGGCGGGTGTCTGGTACCTGGTGGCCGACAGCCGGGGAAAGCCCCGCCTCTTCCGCGCCGACCGGGTCCAATCGGCGACTGTGCTGCCGGACCCCGTCAAGCGCCGCCCCGGCGTCGAACTGGCCGACGCCTGGACGCAATTGCGCCGCCAGGTCGAGGAGCGCCCCGGGACCATCCATGTCACGGTCCGCGTCCGGAGCGACCGGGCCGACCTCTTCCGGCGCGTCCACGGGCCCTGGCTGACGGCGCTTCCGGAGGCGGAGGACGGCGGCGAGTGGGTGACGGCGCACCTCTCGTACGGCTTTCTCGGCGAGGCCCGCCAACTGCTGGCGTTCGGCGACCAGGTGGAGGTGGTCTCCCCGCCGGAGGTGCGCGCCGACCTGGCCCGCACCGCCGCGTCCGTCACGGAGCTGTACTTGAGCAGCGCTTTGCCGGACTGACAGTTCTCGGTAGGAGAAGAGCCGTAGTGCGTCGCCGCCGCTCGCTCAGTCCAGCCAGTGGCGGCGGCCGATGCTGATCAGCCGCATCCGGCGGGTGGCGTCCTGGACGACCCGCCGTCGATCGTCCCCCGCTTCCTTGTCCAGGGTGTCCAGGAAGAGGGAGGCGATCATCAGCATCTGGTCGACGTAGAGGTTGGCCAGCATCAGCAGGTCCTCGTCGCTCCAGCCCTCGGACAGCGGGTCCTTGGCGAGCTCACGCTTCACCTCCTCGCCGAAGCGGGCGAGTTGGTCCTGGATGGCCTCGCGCACGGGCTGGACGCCGCCGTGCCGCTCACGGGCGATGAAGCGGACGTGGGCAGGGTGCGCGGCGACATGGCCGGCGATCAACTCGACGGCGCGGGCGATGCGTTCGTCGGGGTCGCCGTCGGCGGAGACGGTGGTCCGGATCATCGGGTGGAGGCTGCCCAGCGCCTCCTCGACCAGGGCGATGCCGAGATCCGCGGTCGAGCGGAAGTGCCGGTAGAAGGCGGTGGGGGCGACGCCGACGGCACGGGTGACCTCGCGCAGGCCCAGACTGCTCAGGCTCTGCTCCTCCAGCAGCCCCAACGCGGCGTCCAGGAGCGCCTGTCGGGTCTTCTGCTTCTGGACCTGCCGGATGCCGAGGGTGTGACTCATGCCATGCAGTTAACAACTGTTCTCTGGAATTGAAAAGCCATGGGGCGCGCTAGACTCTGAAGTCAGTGAACAACTGTAACTACAACTGTTCACCGAAATGTAACGAGACGCATCTCGGAGGGGATCCCATCCCATGCTGTTCCTCGTCGCCGCGCTCCTGCTTCTGGGCGTCGTCATGGGCACCGTGGCCCACGCGCCGCTCGGCTTCACCGTCGTGGCCGCCGCCGTCATCGCCGCCTGGCTGGGCGTCTTCGCGCTCCGCGAGCGCCACGCCCGCCGCCACTGACCCGCACAGGGAGTCGACCCATCATGCAGCTCACAGCCCCGACGACCGGCCGCCCACTCACCCGTGACGCCGACGGCATGGCTGTCGCGTCCTTCATCCTCGGCCTCGTAGGCCTCCTGGTCCTCAATGTCTTCCTGGGCCCGATCGCCATGGCCCTGGCAATCGTGTCCCTCTGGCGGGGAACCAGCCGTAAGGGTCGCGCGTATCTGGGCCTCGGCCTGGGCGTGGCCGACCTGTTGGTCCTGCTGGCCTTCATGCAGATGGACAGCACGGTGTCCTGGAGCTTCTGAGTCCTGGAGTCTCCGAGTCCACGGGGACCCCACCCTTGCGGGCACCGGCCCACGACAACGGCCGACGACCCATGCCTACGGCCACGGAACAGGCCCGTAGAATCAGCTCACCATGGCTTACCTCGACCACGCCGCGACCACCCCGATGCTTCCCGAGGCGGTCGAGGCACTCGCCGCGCACCTGAGCGTCACCGGCAACGCCTCCTCACTGCACGCATCCGGCCGCCGGGCCCGCCGTACCGTCGAGGAATCCCGCGAGACCCTCGCGGAAGCGCTCGGCGCCCGCCCCAGCGAGGTCGTGCTCACCTCGGGCGGCACCGAGGCCGACAACCTCGCGGTCAAGGGCCTGTACTGGGCCAGGAGAGACGCCGACCCGGCCCGCACCCGGGTGCTGGCCTCCCCGGTCGAGCACCACGCCGTCCTCGACGCGGTGCACTGGCTCGGCGAACACGAGGGCGCCACAGTCGAGTACCTCCCGGTCGACGAGTACGGCCGGGTCCACCCCGAAGCCCTGCGTGAGGCCATCGCCCGCAACCCCGGCGACGTGGCCCTGGCGACCGTCATGTGGGCCAACAACGAGATCGGCACGATCATGCCGGTCCGTGAACTCGCCGACGTCGCCGCCGAGTTCGGCGTCCCGCTGCACGCCGACGCCGTCCAGGCCTTCGGCCAGCTCGACGTCGACTTCGCCGCCTCCGGCCTCGCCGCGATGACCGTCTCCGGACACAAGATCGGCGGCCCCTACGGCATCGGTGCCCTGATCCTCGGCCGCGACCAGACCCCCGTACCCGTGCTGCACGGCGGCGGCCAGGAGCGGCAGGTCCGCTCCGGCACCCTCGACGTGCCCGCCGTCGCATCCTTCGCCGTGGCGGGCAGGCTGGCCGCGGAGCAGCGCGAGTGGTTCGCCCGGGAGATCGGCGCCCTGCGCGACGACCTGATCGCGGCGGTCCGCACCGCGGTCCCGGACGCGATCCTCGGCGGCGACCCCGTGGACCGCCTCCCGGCCAACGCCCACTTCATGTTCCCCGGCTGCGAGGGCGACTCCCTGCTGCTCCTGCTGGACGCCCAGGGCATCGAGTGCTCCACCGGCTCCGCCTGCACCGCCGGCGTCGCCCAGCCCAGCCACGTCCTGCTGGCCACCGGCACCGATCCGGACCTCGCCCGCGGCACCCTGCGCTTCTCCCTCGGCCACACCTCCACGGAGGCCGACGTCGAGGCGGTCGCCAAGGCGATCGGACCGGCCGTGGAGCGGGCGCGAGCGGCGGGCCTCAGCTAGTTGCCTCAGCTGGTCGAAGGGCCCCGCGCGGGCTCATGCCAGCGCCGTACGAGCCTGGCGGACCAGCTTCATGTACCGCTTCCAGTCCCAGTGTTCGCCCGGGTCCGTGTGGTCCGTGCCCGGCACCTCCACATGGCCGATGATGTGCTCGCGGTCGACGGGGATGTCGTAGCGCGCGCATATGCGGGCGGTGAGGCGGGCCGAGGCGGCGTACATCTCGTCCGTGAAGCCCTCGGGCCGGTCCACGAACCCCTCGTGCTCGATGCCGACACTGCGTTCGTTGTAGTCGCGGTTGCCCGCGTGATACGCCACGTCCAGCTCACGGATCATCTGCGTGACATGGCCGTCCTTGCGGACGATGTAGTGCGCCGCGGCGCCGTGCTCCGGGTCCTGGAAGACCTTCACCGCGCTGTCGTAACTGCCCTGGGTGACATGGATGACCACCATGTCGACGCCGTAGTCGTCCGGCCGGTCGGCCCGCCGCCAGTTCGCGTCCGAGGCCGCCAGCCAGCGCGCGCCCGCGAAGTCGACCTCGCCCTCCTTGCGCGGCTTCTCCACGCCGGGCAGCCGCCACCACAGCCGCCCCAGCTCGTCGCGGGCCAGCACCGCGGTGCCCAGCGCGGCCGCCGCGCCGCCGATCAGCAGCGCCCGCCGCCCGATGCGCCGGTCCGCGTCCGTGCCGCTGCCCTTGTCCTTGGATGCCTTCCTCGCCCCCATGTGATCGTCAACGGATACCCGGCGGCTCCGGTTCCCGCGGACCCGTACTCTTGAAGAGTTATGACTGACACCCCGCAGCGCCCCCTTCGTGTACTCGCCGCCATGTCCGGCGGCGTGGACTCCGCCGTCGCCGCCGCCCGCGCCGCGGAGGCCGGCCACGACGTGACCGGTGTCCACCTCGCGCTCTCCGCGAACCCGCAGTCCTTCCGCACGGGCGCGCGGGGCTGTTGCACCATCGAGGACTCGCGCGACGCCCGCCGCGCCGCCGACGTCATCGGCATCCCCTTCTACGTCTGGGACCTCGCCGACCGCTTCCGCGAGGACGTGGTCGAGGACTTCATCGCCGAGTACGAGGCCGGCCGCACCCCGAACCCCTGTCTGCGCTGCAACGAGAAGATCAAGTTCGCCGCGCTGCTGGACAAGGCGCTGGCCCTGGGCTTCGACGCGGTCTGCACCGGCCACTACGCGAAGGTCGTCACGCTGGCCGACGGCTCCCGTGAGCTGCACCGCGCCTCCGACATGGCCAAGGACCAGTCCTATGTCCTCGGTGTGCTGGACGAGCGGCAGCTCGCGCACGCGCTCTTCCCGCTCGGCGACACCGTGACGACGAAGGACGAGATCCGCGCGGAGGCCGAGGTCCGGGGTCTGGCGGTCGCGAAGAAGCCCGACTCCCACGACATCTGCTTCATCGCCGACGGCGACACCCAGGGCTTCCTGGCCAACCGCCTCGGCAAGGCCGAGGGAGACATCGTCGACGAGTCCGGCGCCAAGCTGGGCACCCATGAGGGCGCGTACGGCTTCACCATCGGCCAGCGCAAGGGCCTGCGCATCGGCACCCCGGCCGCCGACGGCAAGCCGCGCTACGTCCTCGACATCTCCCCGGTCGACAACACCGTCACGGTCGGCCCGGCCGCCGCCCTGGACGTCACCGCCCTGCGCGCGATCAAGCCCCGCTGGTGCGGCACCGCCCCCACCGGCCCCGGCACCTACACCGCGCAGCTCCGCGCCCACGGCGGCGAGACCGAGGTGACCGCCGAACTCGTCGACGGCACCCTGGAGGTCACCTTCACCGAGCCGGTCCGCGGCGTGGCCCCCGGCCAGGCGATCGTCCTGTACGACGACACACGCGTGGTGGGCTCGGCGACGATCTCGACGACCACGCGCGCGACGGCGGGCGCGGCCTGAGCGGTCCCGAGACAGGCCCTATGCGCCGAAGAACTCGGCCAGCACCGGGCCGAGGACCTGCGGTTCCACCATGTGGGTCTGGCCCTCCAGGCCGCGGTACGCGCCCTGCGGTGCCGCCTGAGCGACGGCCTGTGCGGCCTCCCGCATCCACGCGGGGCTCGCGCCGCCCGCGATGGCCAGCAGCGGCGCCTGGACCGACGCCAGCCGGGCGCGCGGCACCGAGCAGTCGCCCATCACGGCCGCGTCGTACGCGAGGCTCGGGGCGACGGCCTCCATCCCGGCCCACATGGGGGACTGGCGGGCACCCTGGATCATCTCCTCGGCGAGCCCGGTGAGCCGCAGGAACAGCTCCACCGCGTCCCCGCGCCTGCCCTGCCCGAGCGCCTCGCCGAGCCGCTCGGTGTACTCGGCCCACGCCGCCCGGCCGCCCTCGTGCACGGCGAACGGCGTCTCGTACACGGCCACCTGACGCACCGGCAGCCCGCTCGCCGCCGCCTCCAGGGCCAGCGCGCCGCCCGAGGAGACCCCGCACAGCGCCGCCTCACCGCCCACCGCCTCGATCAGCACCGCGAGATCCTCCACCTCGCGGGCGACGTCGTACGGCGCCGTGTCGCCGCTCTCCCCGCGGCCCCGGCGGTCGTACGTCACGACGGTGAACCGGCGCTCCGCGAGGGACTGCGCCAGCGGCGCGAGAGTCGCGCCCGTGGACATCGCGCCGCTGACGAGGACGACCGCCGGGCCGTCACCGGTGCTCTCGTACGCGAGGGAGGTGCCATCGCGCGAAATGCTCTTGAGTCCCATGCCCGACAGACTGCCACCGGGCACCGGACTAATCGGTCACAACACCTCGACTTCGTAGAAGCACAGATGGTCCTTGATCTCGGCGACGTCCGGCTTGGGCTCGGGGTATGCCCAGACCAGATCCGCGGCGTCCGGCAGCGACCAGTAGGAGGCCGTGCCCTTGAAGGGGCAGTAGGTGTGGGTGTCGGAAGGGGTCAGGAGTTCAAGGCGTACGTCCTCCGCGGGGAGGTAGTAGCGCACCGGACAGCCGGTCTCCCTGAGGATCAGCGGGTGGTCGCTCTCCGCGAGGACCTGGCCGCCGTGGACGACCCGTACGCGCTGAGTGCCGTGCTCGATCGTGATCGTGTGTCCTTCAGCCATGGTTGTAGGAGCACTCTCAGGGCGCCGGTTTCTTCCCGCGTACGGTGGCTGCATGCGAATCTGCGTCTTCCTCTCCGCGGCCGAACTGGACGAGCGATACACCCGCCCCGCGCGGGAGTTCGCGAACCTGCTGGGCAAGGGCGGTCACACGCTCGTGTGGGGCGGCTCCGACGTGGGGCTGATGAAGGTGGTCGCCGACGGGGTGCAGCAGGCCGGCGGGCGGCTGCTCGGCGTCTCGGTGGACTTCCTGGCCGCCAAGGCCCGCGAGGGCGCGGACGAGATGGTCATCGCCAAGGACCTCGCCGAGCGCAAGCGGCTGCTGCTGGAGAAGGCCGACGCGGTGGTGGTCATGGTCGGCGGCACCGGCACGCTGGACGAGGCGACCGAGATCCTGGAGCTGAAGAAGCACGGCCACACCGACAAGCCGGTCGTCCTGCTGAACACCGCGGGCTTCTACGACGGCCTGAAGCAGCAGTTCCGGCGGATGGAGGACGAGGGCTTCCTGCCCCGCCCCCTGACCGACCTGGTGTTCTTCGCGGAGGAGCCGGTGGGGGCGCTGGCGTATCTGGAGGAGAGCCACGGCGTGGAGTGACGGTGCCCCCAGGTGCGACGATGGCGCACATGGCTACTCATGTGATCACCGGGGCGGGTTCCGGAATCGGCGCGGCCGTCGCGCGGCGGCTGCACGCGCGCGGGGACGAACTCGTGCTGCACGCGCGCGACGCGGGCCGGGCGAAGGAGCTGGCGGCCGCGTTCCCCGGGGCCCGGACACTGGTCGGGGACCTCGCGGACCCCGACAAGCTGTCCTGGGCGTTCTCGCACCAGTCCCTGCCGGACCGGGTGGACTCCCTCCTCCACATCGCGGGTGTGGTGGACCTCGGACGGGTCGGTGACCTGACCCCGAAGACCTGGCGCCACCAGCTCAACGTCAACCTCATCTCGCCCGCCGAGCTGACACGCCACTTCCTGCCCCAGCTGAGGGCGTCCCGCGGCCACGTGATCTTCGTCAACTCCGGCGCGGGCCTGAACGCCCACGCCGACTGGTCCGCCTACGCCGCCTCCAAGCACGGCCTCAAGGCCCTGGCGGACTCCCTGCGCCACGAGGAGCACGCCCACGGCGTGCGGGTCACCTCGGTCTACCCCGGCCGCACGGCGAGCCCCATGCAGGCCAAGGTCCACCAGCAGGAGGGCAAGACCTACGACGAGTCCCAGTGGATCGACCCGGAATCGGTGGCCACCACCATCCTGACGGCCCTGGACCTGCCCAGGGACGCGGAGATCAACGACGTGACGGTCCGCCCGGGCCGCTGACTTCGGATTCGACGGGATACGTAGGCTTCCCCGCGTGAACGCACATTTCAGGTTTGCCTCCGCCACCGGTGTCGGGTCGATGCCCGGCACCGATGCCCGGGAGGCGGCCAAGACGGTCGTCGGGTCGTTCGAGGACTTCCCGTTCCTGGCCGAGCTGCCCGCCCGCGGGCCCGGCGCCGACATGATCGGACGTACCGCGGGGATGCTCGTCGAGCTGTACGCGCGCGTCGAGCCCAGCGGCTGGCGGATCGGGGACCGGCCCGGCCGGGACACCAGGCGGGCCCGCTCCTGGCTGGGCGAGGACCTCGACGCCCTGGAGGAGTTCGTCCAGGGCTACGAGGGGCAGCTCAAGGTGCAGGCGGTCGGGCCGTGGACCCTCGCCGCCGCCCTTGAGCTGAGGAACGGCGAAGTCGCCCTCTCCGACCCCGGCGCCTGCCGCGACCTCACCGCCTCCCTCGCCGAGGGCCTGCGGCAGCACCTCGCGGAGCTGCGCCGCCGTGTCCCCGGCGCCCAGCTCGTCCTCCAGCTCGACGAACCCTCCCTCACCGCCGTCCTGCGGGGCCAGGTGAAGTCCGCCAGCGGATACCGCACGCACCGGGCCGTGGACCGCCAGCTCGTCGAGTCCGCACTCCGCGATGTCATCGGGGTTCACGCGGACAACCCCGTCGTGGTGCACTCGTGCGCACCGGACGTCCCCTTCGCCCTCCTGCGCCGAGCGGGCGCGGCAGCGATCTCGTTCGACTTCTCGCTCCTCACCGAGCGTGACGACGACACGATCGGCGAGGCGGTCGAGGCGGGCACCGGACTGTTCGCAGGTGTCGTCCCGGGCACGGACGGCCCATTGTCAGACCCTGCCGGTAGCGTCATGGGTGTCAGGACGCTGTGGCGCAGGCTGGGGCTGCGACCGGGGCTTCTCGCGGAGTCCGTCACGCTCACTCCGGCGTGCGGCCTCGCGGGCGCTTCCCCCGCGTACGCCCGCAAGGCACTCGCCCACTGTGTCCGGGCGGCGAGATCCCTCGCGGACAACCCAGAGTAACGGGAGGACAACACGGTGGCCGGCGACAAGCAAGCGGAGACGACGGTGCCCGCCGAGGCGCGGGAAAAGCACGCCAAGCTCGCTGAGCAGATCGAGGAGCACCGCTTCCGGTACTACGTGAAGGACGCCCCGGTCGTCAGCGACGCGGAGTTCGACAAGCAACTGCGCGCGCTGGAGGCCCTGGAGGAGGAGTACCCGGAGCTGCGCACCCCGGACTCGCCGACCCAGAAGGTCGCGGGCGCGTACGAGACGGAGTTCACCGCAGTCCAGCACCGTCAGCGGATGCTCTCCCTGGACAACGCCTTCGACGACCTGGAGCTCGCCGCCTGGGCCGAGCGCGTCCACAAGGACGTCGGCGCCTCCGCGTACCACTTCCTGTGCGAGCTGAAGGTCGACGGCCTCGCCGTGAACCTGACGTACGAGCGGGGACGGCTCACCCGCGCGGCGACCCGCGGTGACGGCCGCACGGGCGAGGACATCACGCCGAACGTGCGCACCATCGCCGAGATCCCGGACCGGCTCAGCGGCGACGGCGTCCCGGACCTGGTGGAGATCCGCGGCGAGGTCTACTTCCCGATGGAGAAGTTCGAGGAGCTCAACGCCCGCCTGGTCGCGGCCGGTGACAAGCCCTTCGCCAACCCGCGCAACGCCGCCGCCGGTTCGCTGCGCCAGAAGGACCCGCGGGTCACCGCCACCCGCCCCCTGCACATGGTCGTCCATGGCATCGGCGCCCTGGAGGGCTTCGAGGGCCTCTCCCGCCTCTCCCAGGCGTACGACCTGCTCAAGACCTGGGGCCTGCCCACCTCCCGGCACAACAAGGTGGTCGGCGATCTCGACGGCGTCCGCGCGTTCATCGAGTACTACGGCGAGAACCGCCACTCCGTGGAGCACGAGATCGACGGCGTCGTCGTCAAGCTCGACGAGATCCCGCTCCAGGGCCGCCTCGGCTCCACCTCCCGCGCCCCGCGCTGGGCCATCGCGTACAAGTACGCGCCGGAGGAGGTCAACACCAAGCTGGTCAACATCCGGGTGGGCGTGGGCCGTACGGGCCGGGTCACGCCGTACGCCCAGGTCGAGCCGGTGACGGTGGCCGGTTCCGAGGTCGAGTTCGCCACCCTGCACAACCAGGACGTGGTCAAGGCCAAGGGTGTGCTGATCGGCGACACCGTGGTGCTGCGCAAGGCCGGTGACGTCATCCCGGAGATCCTCGGTCCCGTCGCCGACCTGCGCGACGGCAGCGAGCGCGAGTTCGTGATGCCGGCCGAGTGCCCCGATTGCGGTACGCCGCTCAGGCCGATGAAGGAGGGCGACGTCGACCTGCGCTGCCCGAACGCGCGGGGCTGCCCGGCGCAGTTGCGGGAGCGCCTGTTCTACCTCGCGGGCCGCAAGTCGCTGGACATCGAGCACTTCGGTTACGTCGCCGCAGCTGCCCTCACCAAGCCGCTGGAGCCTTCGGAGCCGCCGCTGATCGACGAGGGCGACCTGTTCGACCTCACCATCGAGCGGCTGCTGCCCATCAAGGCGTACGTCCTGGACCAGGACAGCGGTCTGCCCAAGCGGGACCCGAAGACCGGCGAGGAGAAGGTCGCCCGGGTCTTCGCCAATCAGCAGGGCGAGGCGAAGAAGAACGCGCTTGCCATGCTGGAGAACATCCAGGCGGCCAAGGAACGCCCCCTCGCCCGGGTGCTCACGGGCCTGTCGATCCGTCATGTGGGACCGGTCGCCGCCGAGGCGCTGGCCCGCGAATTCCGCTCGATCGAGCGGATCGAGCAAGCCAGTGAGGAGGAGCTGGCCGCCACCGACGGCGTCGGCGCGATCATCGCGGCCTCGCTGAAGGAGTGGTTCGCCGAGGAGTGGCACCAGGAGATCCTCCGCAAGTGGCGGGCGGCCGGCGTGCGCATGGAGGAGGAGGGCTCCGGCGAGGACGAGGGGCCGCGCCCGCTGGAAGGTCTCACCGTGGTCGTGACCGGCACTCTGGAGCGCTTCACCCGGGACGGCGCCAAGGAGGAGCTCCAGACCCGCGGGGCCAAGGTGACCGGTTCGGTCTCGAAGAAGACGTCTTTCGTCGTCGTGGGTGACAATCCTGGTTCGAAGTACGACAAGGCGATGCAGCTGAAGGTGCCGGTTCTGAACGAGGACGGCTTCACCGTCCTGCTGGAACAGGGCCCCGAGGCGGCGGCCGAAGTCGCTCTTCCGACCGAGGAGTAGGCGGCGGTAGCGGTTGAAGGCCACCCGATCGGCGCATACCAGATGCATACGGGTGGCTGGGGCGCATTCGGGCAACCGTCGACGACCGCTGCCCGTGGAAGCCTTCTGCGGCCTACTGTTGAGATGTGCGCCTGCCGTGCCCAGCTGCGGTTGGGGCATTCCCTTGCTCTTGGTGAGCCGGGGGAAGGGTTTTCCGACGCGGTGCTGCCAGAGGATGTCGGGCAGCGGACCGCGTGGCGTGGGCACCGCCGGCTGTGAGAGGGACGGGAATGGAACCGACCGAGAGCGCCGCCCCGGACTCACGGCTGCGCCTGCGCCGGTTCACCGGCGCCTGGCGGACCGGCCGCTGGTCCGGGTGGGGCGCCTGGCGCCCGGAAATGGCCGGGCGCATCCCCGGAGCGCTCGCGGCGGACAGTCGCGGCGCCGCACAGCTCACCGTCGAACCCGTCACCGGTCTGCCCGGGAGTGAGTCCGACCGGCACCTGTCCTGGCCCGCGCTGCCCGCGGCCGTCGTCGCGGCGGCCGGCTTCGTGCTCGGTGCCGGGTTCTACCGCGCCTTCACCGGCGACCACGCCCTCTTCCCGTCCGGTACCGTCGGCTGGTCGCTGGCCCTGCTCACCGGCATCATCGTCGGCCATCTCGTCGCCCTCGGCCGCGCCCGCTGGTGGGGCGGCACCGGCTCCGGCGCCGCCCTCACCCTCGCCGTCCTGATGCTCTACGGCTGGGTGCCCGCCGGAATGGTCAGCCTCACCGTCGTCGTCCTGGTCGGGATAGCCCGGCGCCACCGCTGGCGGCAGGGCGTCCTGCACGGCTCGGTGGACATCCTCGGCATCGCCGCCGGCGCCCTGGTGCTCGCCGCCTTCGGCCGGGTGCCCTCCGTCGAGGACCCCTGGAACCCCGAGAGCTGGACCTTCTACACCGCCCCCGAGGTGGTGCTGGTCGCCGCCGCCTACCTCGTGGTCAGCCGCACCCTGCTGTGGTACCTGCACGCCCCGCGCCACAAGGGCCTGCCCACCGTCGCCCGCACCGCCCTGGTCAGGCAGGGCCTCGTCGCGGTCGCCCTGCTCGGCATCGCCCCGCTGGTCTGCGTCGTCGCCATGGCCAAGCCGGTGCTGCTCCCGCTGTTCTCCATCCCGCTGATCGCCCTCGACTCCACCCTGTGGATAGCCAGGGCCCGCGCCGAGGAGCAGCTGCGCGACCCGCTGACCGGGCTGCCCAACCGGCAGTGGCTGCTGGAGCGCATCTGGACCGCGCTCGACGACGCCGAGCGGATCGGTGCCCGGTCCGCGCTGATGCTGATCGACCTGGACCGATTCCGATCGGTCAATGACACGCTGGGCCATCTCGCCGGGGACCGGCTGCTGCTCCAGATCGCCGACCGGCTGCGCCTGGCCCTGCCGCGCGGCGCCGAGGCCGCCCGCCTGGGTGGTGACGAGTTCGCCGTCTTACTGCCGGTGGCCGACTCCACGACCTCCGCGACCCGCGTCGCCCGCAGTCTGGTCGCCGACCTCAGCTCCCCGCTCGACCTCGACGGCCTCACCCTGGTCCTGGAGGCCAGTGCCGGAGTCGCCGTCTTCCCCGACCACGCTCTGGACGCCGAGGGCCTGCTGCGCCGCGCGGACGTGGCGATGTACCAGGCGAAGCGGGACCGCACCGGCGTGGAGGTCTACGAGTCCAAGCGGGACTCCAACACCCCGGACCGCCTCGGCCTGCTCGGCGATCTCAGAAGGGCCCTCGACGCGCACGAGGTGCAGCTCCACTACCAGCCCAAGGTCCGCTTCGACGGCCAGGTGGCCGGTCTGGAGGCGCTGGTCCGCTGGGTGCACCCGGAGCGCGGGAAGGTGCCGCCGGACGAGTTCATAGCGATCGCCGAGTCCTCCGGACTGATGCCCTACCTCACCGAGTACGTGCTGGAGACGGCGCTCGGCCAGGTCGCCAAGTGGCGGGCCCAGGGGCTGCACGTCCCGGTCGCCGTGAATGTCTCCCCGCGTGATGTCCACACGCCGGGCTTCGCCGGATCCGTGGCCGCCCGTCTTGCCCGGCACGGCGTCCCGGCGGGAGCGCTCCAGCTGGAGATAACCGAGCATGTCCTGCTGGAGGACCCGCAGCGCGCCGCCGACACCCTGGCGGGGCTGACCGGGCACGGCGTGAAGATGTCCCTGGACGACTTCGGCACCGGCTACTCCTCCCTCGTCCATCTGCGTCGGCTGCCCGTCAGCGAACTGAAGATCGACCGCTCCTTCGTGGCCCGGCTCGCCGTCGACAACGAGGACGCGGAGATCGTGCGCTGCACGGTGGACCTGGCCCATTCGCTCGGCCTGCTCGTGGTCGCCGAGGGCGTCGAGGACGACGAGACCTGGGAGCGGCTGCGCGACCTGGGCTGCGACGCCGTACAGGGCTGGCTGGTCGCTGCCGCGATGCCGCCCGAGGAGACCACGGCCTGGCTGCGGGCCCGCGGATCACGCGGCTGGCAGCGACCGCGCGCCGCACTGCCCGCGGCGGCGACCGACGAGTAGTTTCGCCCCCGCCGCCCCTACCCGTCCCATCCCAAAGGGGCGTGGCCCCTTGGCAACCCCACCAGGGGGCTCCGCCCCCTGGACCCCCATAGGCCCCGAAGGGGCCTCGTCCTCAAACGCCGGACGGGCTGACAACGGGAAACCGTTTCACGGGCACGGCCCCCCGCCCCATAGGATTGGCCCCAAACCACACACACTCACCCCAGAGGATCGCTGCATGCCTGGCATCACGCGCGAGGAGGTCGCCCACCTCGCCCGGCTGGCGCGTCTGGAGCTGAAGCCCGAAGAGCTTGAACACTTCGCCGGCCAGCTGGACGACATCATCGGCGCGGTCGCCCGCGTCAGCGAGGTCGCCGACCAAGACGTACCGCCGACCTCGCACCCGCTCCCGCTGACGAACGTCATGCGGGCGGACGAGGTCCGTCCGTCGCTCACCCCCGAGCAGGCGCTCTCCGGCGCCCCGGCCCAGGAGCAGCAGCGTTTCAAGGTGCCGCAGATCCTGGGGGAGGACTAAGAAGTCATGACGGACAACGTCAACATCATCAAGCTCACCGCCGCCGAGACCGCCGCGAAGATCGCCTCCGGCGAGCTCACGGCCGTCCAGGTCACCGAGGCCCACCTCGCCCGCATCGAGGCCGTCGACGAGAAGGTGCACGCCTTCCTGCACGTCGACCGCGAGGGCGCCCTCGCGCAGGCCCGCGCCGTCGACGAGAAGCGCGCCAAGGGCGAGAAGCTCGGGCCGCTCGCCGGCGTCCCGCTCGCGCTCAAGGACATCTTCACCACCGAGGGCATCCCGACGACCGTCGGCTCGAAGATCCTCGAGGGCTGGATTCCGCCGTACGACGCCACCCTCACCAAGCGGCTCAAGGCCGCTGACGTCGTCATCCTCGGCAAGACCAACATGGACGAGTTCGCCATGGGGTCGAGCACCGAGAACAGCGCGTACGGGCCGACCGGCAACCCCTGGGACCTCACCAAGATCCCCGGTGGCTCCGGTGGCGGGTCGTCCGCGGCCCTCGCCTCCTTCCAGGCCCCGCTCGCCATCGGCACCGACACCGGCGGTTCCATCCGCCAGCCGGCCTCCGTCACCGGCACGGTCGGTGTGAAGCCGACGTACGGGGCCGTGTCCCGTTACGGCATGGTCGCCTTCTCCAGCTCCCTGGACCAGGGCGGGCCCTGCGCCCGCACCGTCCTGGACGCGGCCCTGCTGCACGAGGTCATCGCCGGGCACGACCCGATGGACTCCACCTCCATCGACGCCCCGGTCCCGCCGGTCGTCGAGGCCGCCCGCAACGGCAGCGTCGCCGGCATGCGCGTCGGCGTCGTCAAGCAGTTCCGCGGCGAGGGCTACCAGGCCGGTGTCATCCAGCGCTTCGACGAGTCCGTGGCCCTCCTCAAGGAGCTGGGCGCGGAGATCGTCGAGCTGGACTGCCCGTCCTTCGACCTCGCGCTGTCGGCGTACTACCTGATCGCGCCGTCCGAGTGCTCCTCCAACCTCGCCCGCTTCGACGGCCTGCGCTACGGCCTGCGGACCGGCGACGACGGCACGAACTCCGCCGAGGCGGTCACCTCCCTCACCCGTGAGGCGGGCTTCGGCCCCGAGGTCAAGCGCCGCATCATGCTCGGCACGTATGCCCTGTCGAGCGGCTACTACGACGCCTACTACGGCAGCGCCCAGAAGGTCCGCACGCTCATCACGCGCGACTTCGAGAAGGCCTTCGAGCAGGTCGACGTCATCGTCTCGCCGACGACGCCCACCACCGCCTTCGCGATCGGCGAGCGTGCCGACGACCCGATGGCGATGTACCTCGCGGACCTGTGCACCATCCCCACCAACCTCGCGGGCAACGCGGCCATGTCGCTGCCGTGCGGTCTGGCGCCGGAGGACAACCTCCCGGTCGGCCTCCAGATCATCGCCCCGGCGATGCAGGACGACCGGCTCTACAAGGTGGGCGCCGCTGTCGAGGCCGCCTTCGTGGAAAAGTGGGGCCACCCGCTTCTTGAGGAGGCTCCGTCGCTGTGAGCAAGCTGTCCAAGGCCAAGGACTTCAAGAAGTCCAAGTCCGGCACGTACCTGTCCATCGCCACCACCGCGTTCGGCGCGGTGAGCGTCGTCAAGCAGATGAAGAAGGCGCGGCTGGAGAACGACACGCTGCGGCTGATCGACGCCACCGTCTCCGCCGCCGCCATCGTCACCGGCCTCGCCATCCTGTACCGCGAGCTGAAGCGGCTGGGCGACGACGACGTCCTGCTGGGCTGAGAGGGAAGTTTCACCGTGACCACCACGACCGACCTGGTGTCGTACGAGGACGCGCTGGCGTCGTACGACCCCGTCATGGGCCTTGAGGTCCATGTCGAACTCGGCACCAACACCAAGATGTTCTGCGGCTGTTCGACGACGCTCGGCGCCGACCCGAACACCCAGACCTGCCCCGTCTGCCTCGGCATGCCCGGCGCGCTCCCGGTCGTCAACGCGACCGGCGTCGAGTCGGCGATCAAGATCGGTCTCGCGCTGAACTGCGAGATCGCCGAGTGGTGCCGCTTCGCCCGGAAGAACTACTTCTATCCGGACATGCCGAAGAACTTCCAGACCTCCCAGTACGACGAGCCGATCGCCTTCAACGGCTATCTCGACGTACAGCTGGAGGACGGCGAGACCTTCCGGGTGCAGATCGAGCGCGCCCACATGGAGGAGGACACCGGCAAGTCGACGCACGTCGGCGGTGCCACCGGCCGTATCCACGGCGCCTCGCACTCGCTGCTGGACTACAACCGCGCGGGCATCCCGCTCATCGAGATCGTCACCAAGCCGATCGAGGGTGCGGGCGAGCGCGCTCCCGAGGTCGCGCGGGCGTACGTCCGTGAGCTGCGCGAGCTCATCAAGGCGCTCGGTGTGTCGGAGGCCCGCATGGAGATGGGCCAGATGCGCTGCGACGTGAACCTCTCGCTGCGCCCGAACGGCACCGAGAAGTTCGGCACGCGCTCCGAGACGAAGAACGTCAACTCGCTGCGGTCCGTGGAGCGTGCGGCCCGCTTCGAGATCCAGCGGCACGCGGCCGTGCTGTCCTCCGGCGGCACGATCATCCAGGAAACCCGCCACTTCCACGAGGACACGGGGTCCACGACCTCGGGCCGTGTAAAGGAGGAGGCCGAGGACTACCGGTACTTCCCGGAGCCCGACCTGGTGCCGGTCGCCCCGTCCCGTGAGTGGGTCGAGGAGATCCGCGCGGCGCTGCCCGAGATGCCGCTGGCCCGTCGTACCCGGCTCCTCGCGGAGTGGGGCATCACGGCCCTGGACATGCAGGCGATCCTCAACGCCGGTGCGCTGGACCTGATCGTCGCTACCATCGACGCCGGTGCCGACGCGGCCTCCGCCCGTAAGTGGTGGATGGGTGAACTCGCCCGCAGCGCCAACGAGTCGGGCACCTCGCTGGACGAGCTGGCCATCACGCCCGTCCAGGTCGCGCGCGTCACCGAGCTGGTCTCGAAGGGCGACCTGAACGACAAGCTGGCTCGTCAGGTCATCGAGGGCGTCCTCGCGGGCGAGGGCACCCCGGACGAGGTCGTCGACAAGCGCGGTCTGAAGGTCGTCTCCGACGACTCGGCGCTCGGTACGGCGGTCGACGAGGCCATCGCCGGGAACCCGGGCATCGCCGACAAGATCCGCGGCGGCAAGGTGGCCGCGGCCGGCGCCCTGGTCGGCGCGGTCATGAAGGCCACCCGTGGCCAGGCCGACGCCGCCCGCGTCAAGGAGCTGATCCTGGAGAAGCTGGGCGTCAGCGAAGGCTGAGGCCGACACGCGAATGGCCCCGGAGGATCGACCTCCGGGGCCATTGGCCTACTTACGGCGTCCTACGAGCCGTACGAACCCCAGCGCCCGCCCCTGGTCGGCGCGCACCATCTCGCCGACCCTGCGGGCCATCGTGCGATGGAACTCCTCGGGACTCTCCTCGGCGACGACCTCGCACCACAGCAGCCAGTCCCGCCAGCCGTCGTCCAGCCAGTCGGCCGCCTCGACCTCGACGGCCCCGCTGCGGGTCCAGTGGCGGCGCCACCAGTCGGCGGTGTGGAAGCACCAGAAGTCGGGCTCCCACCACTGCCGGAGGTGTTCCGGCGGCTCCACGCCGTCGATCTCCTCGCGCAGAGCCGGTACGACGATCCCGATCCGCCCGCCCGGCTTCAGCAGCCGGGTCAGCGTGGGCAGATACAGGTCGTTCGTGCCGAAGTACTGGTAGGCGTCGATGCTCACGATCGCGTCGAAGCTCGCCTCGGCGAACGGCAGATCGTGCGCCTCGGTGTGGACGGGCAGCACCCGGTCGGCGAAACCGGCCTCGGCGATCCGCCGTGCGTTGTCGTCCGGACCGATCCACAGATCGGCCGCGGTGACCTGGGCGTGGTACTCCCTGGCGAGGAAGACCGAGGTCATCGCCCGACCGCAGCCGAGGTCGAGCACGCGGGCGCAGGGGCGCAGGGCGTCCAGGCCCAGCGCGGGCGCGAGCCACTCCAGCAGCCACAGCGCGTTCGGGCCCATCTGGTTCTCGATGACCCAGCGGACGTCGTAGGCGTTGCTGCGCGGGTACAGCGCGTGGGTCAGCCGCTCGGTGAGGGCCTCATCCGAGATCCTCGGGGTGGTGATGTCTGACATCGGTGAACGGGCTCCTTGAGTCCTGAGAGGCGGAAAGGGATACGGAGGAGCTCGTGAGCACGCTCAAACAACACACCTGCTTCGGTCGAGGGCCGGACGGGCCCGGGGTCTCTTGGCGGAACACGCTACGCTCGCCCGCCATGAGTGGACGCACCAATTCCGAGCACGCCGCCTCCGAGCACCCGCCGGACATAGCCGAGGCGGACGAGGCGGATGAGACGGACGAGGTGCACGACGCGCGACGGGCCCGCTGGACCGCCGTCACGGTCGGTGCGCTGCTGGCCCTCGCGGGTCTCGCCGCCTCGACGCTGCGCGCCACCGGCTCCGCCCCCGCGCTCGTCCCGGCCGCCTATGCCGTCGGCGCCCTCGTCTGCGGTCTCGCGGCCTTCCTCGGCTCCCGGGGCCGTACCCGGCGGGCGCTGTGGCTGCTGATCGCCGGGGTGACCGTGATGGCGTTCGGAGACCAGTTCGACTGACGTGACAGCGGGGCCGTTACTGTCCTGTGATCTGCCTCGCACTCCTGTGAATAAACCCACGAATGCCGCAATCGATCACTTTCGCCTGTAAGAGTGGCAGGGCATTGCTCATGCGTTCTTTGCGGGCTGTTCATTTGATGAACCTCTGTTCCCGGTCAAAGATCCACACATCGTCCCCGGGAGCACGTTCGTGGCTGCACTCGCACGCTGGTGTGTCCAGCGCCGCCTCGTCGCCGTACTGCTGTGGCTCGTCGCCCTCGTCGGGGTGAGCGCCGCCGCCGCGGTCGCGGGCTCCGCGTACTCCAACGACTACGAGGTCGCCGGCACCGAGTCGGGCCGCGCCACCCAGCTCCTCCAGGACGGCTTCCAGGGCCTCGGCGGGGACAGCGACACGATCGTCTGGCACACCGACTCCGGCACCGTCCGGGCCGCCGACGTGCAGCAGACGATGGACCGCACCCTGGAGAAGATCGCCGAGCTGCCCGGCGTGGCCGCCGTCACCGGCCCGTCCGACGAGCACGGCGCGGCCCAGGTCAGCGAGGACGGACGTACCGCCTACGCCACCGTCACCTTCGAGGACAGCGCCGAGAACATCGACCGGGCCGAGGCGCAGGCGGTGGTCGACACCGCCAAGGACGCCGAGACCGACGGGCTCCAGGTGGAGCTCGGCGGCTCCGCCGTCGCGCTCACCGAGTCCTCCGGCGGGCATATCGCCGAGGTGGTCGGGGTGGCGGTCGCCGCCGTCGTGCTCTTCCTCGCCTTCGGCTCGCTCGCCGCCTCCCTGCTGCCCATCGCCACGGCCCTGGTCAGCGTCGGCACCGCCTACGCCGGGACCGTGCTGCTCGGGCACGCCATGACCGTCGCCGACTTCGCCCCCATGCTCGGCATGCTGATCGGGCTCGGCGTCGGCATCGACTACGCGCTCTTCATCGTCACCCGGCACCGGCGCGGACTGAAGCGCGGGCTGCCCGTCGCCGAGTCCATCACCAACGCCGTCGCGACCACCGGACGGGCGGTCGTGTTCGCGGGTGCCACCGTTTGCATCGCCCTGCTGGGCATGCTGATCCTGCGGCTGAACTTCCTCAACGGCGTCGCCCTCGCGGCCTCGCTGACCGTGGTGCTGACCGTCGCGGCCTCCGTGACCCTGCTGCCCGCCCTGCTCTCCTTCATCGGCATGCGCGCCCTCAGCCGCCGCGAACGGCGCAGGCTGGTCGAGCACGGCCCCGAGCCGGAGCTGCCGACCGGGCTCGCAGCCCGCTGGTCGGCCTTCGTCGAACGCCACCCCAAGCTGCTCGGCGCCCTCGCCCTGGTCGTCATCACCCTGCTCGCGCTGCCCACGCTCTCCCTGCGCCTGGGCACCTCCGACCAGGGCAACAACCCGCAGACCGCCACCACCCGGCAGGCCTACGACCTCCTCGCCGACGGCTTCGGCCCCGGCGTCAACGGACCCCTGACGCTGGTGACGCACGTCGACGGCGGCGACGACGAACTCGCCCTGGACAGCCTCGACGCCACGCTCCGGTCCACCGAGGGCGTCGCCTCGGTGACCCCCGTGACCTACAACCCGGCGGGGGACACCGCGTATCTCACGCTGATCCCCGAATCCTCGCCGCAGTCCCAGAAGACCAGCGATCTCGTCGAGCGGCTGCGCTCCGAGGTGCTGCCCCGCGCGGAGACCGGCACCTCGCTCGACCTCCAGGTCGGCGGTGTGACCGCGGGCTACGACGACTTCGCCGACGTCATCGTCGGCAAGCTGCCCCTGTTCGTGGGCGTCGTGGTCGGCCTCGGCTGTCTGCTGCTCCTGCTCGCCTTCCGGTCCATCGGCATCCCGCTGAAGGCCGCCGCGATGAACATCGCCGCCGTGGCCGCGGCCTTCGGAGTCGTCGTCGCGATCTTCCAGTGGGGCTGGGGCAGCGAGCTGCTGGGCCTCGGCCGGGCCGGGCCGATCGAGCCCTTCCTCCCCGTGATCATGGTGTCCGTGCTGTTCGGGCTCTCCATGGACTACCAGGTGTTCCTGGTCAGCCGGATGTACGAGGAGTGGCTGGAGACCGGCGACAACCGGCGGGCCGTGCGGATCGGCCTCGCCGAGACCAGCCGGGTGATCAACTCCGCCGCGGTCATCATGATCTCGGTCTTCCTCGCCTTCGTGCTCAGCGGCGACCGCGTGATCGCCATGTTCGGCATCGCGCTCGCCGCCGCCGTCGCCCTGGACGCCTTCGTCCTGCGCACCCTGCTCGTCCCCGCCCTCATGCACCTCCTCGGCGGCGCCAACTGGTGGCTGCCCCGCTGGCTGGACGCCCGGCTGCCGCGGATCAGCATCGAGCCGCCCGAGGCGCGCGCCGCCCATGAGAGGCTGGCCGACGTCGTGGAGGAGTTCGATGAGGAGCGGCGGGACGATGTACGCGATATCGCTGGGTGACGACGGCGCTGAACTGCGGCCCCTGGAGCCCTGGCACGCCGAGGAGTTCCTGGCCCACCTGGAACGCGGCCGGGACTTCATCAACCAGTACGTCCCGTTCGGCTCGAAGGCCAAGGACACCGCCGGCGCCCGCGAGGTCCTCCAGCGCTACGCCGACATGCGCGCCGCCGACACCGGCTCGCTGCACGGACTGTGGCTGGACGGGAAGCTCGTCGGCGGAGTGCTCTTCCTGAACTTCGACGCGGACAGCCGCAACTGCGAGGTCGGCTGCTGGCTGGAGCCCGCCGGGACCGGCCGCGGGCTCGTCACCCGCGCGATGCGGGTGCTCCTCGACTTCGCCTTCGGTGAGCGCGGCATGCACCGGGTGGAGTGGCATGCCGCGGCGGCCAACGAACCCAGCCTCAACGTGGCCCGGCGGCTCGGCATGAGCCGGGAGGCCGTACTGCGGGAGAACTGGCCCCACAAGGGCGTTCGCCACGACACCGAGATCTGGGCGATCCTCGCCCCCGAATGGCACGACGCACGCGCGCGTGCCACGCACAGCGATCATTAAGAAAGCTCTCAGACAGCCTCCGTACGGTGCGAGACATGGGAACGAAGACAGTGGACGAGACGAAGACCGCCGAGAAGCAGGAGGCCGTCGAGGCCACCGAGCCCGCGGACGTCAACAAGACCGAGGACGCCATCGAGGCCGACGCCGAGATCCTCGAGAACGGCGACGACAGCGACGACCTCGCCGAGCTGACCCCGGACGCGCAGGAGGGCTCCTCCTTCGTCGGCCAGGGCGCCGCCGCGGTCGTCTCCGCCGCGCTCGGCCTGGTCGCGCTGACCGGCAGCTGGGTCGGCACCGTGGCCGCGGCGCGCAGCGAGATCACCGGCCAGCTGGAGATGCAGGCCGCCTCGAACGCGAGCGTCGCCCAGCAGCTGGAGGCCGTCTACGGCGACGCCTGGCAGACCACCGCGCTGTGGGGCGGTGCGTTCGCCCTGGTCGCGCTGATCGTCGGCGTCCTGACCCTCGCCCGGCCGGCGTTCGGCGCCCCGGGTCAGCCGCAGCCGGTCTGGATCAAGTCGGTCTCCTGGGCGGGCGTCGCGCTCGGCGTGATCGGCCTGCTCCTCGCGGTCCTCAAGTACACCGACGTCATGCTCGGACTGCCCTCCACCAGCTGAATCACCGCAGGTCCTGAGGGGTCTTAGAGCATCCGTAAGCACCTTACGGAGCCTCTGAGGCCCCTTCTGCGCGTCTAAGGCCCTCGGCGCCGCCGAAGATGCGGAACTCTCCCGATGTGGCGGACCCCCCTGGGAGACGAAAGTTGAGTCATCGCAGCAAGCAGCCGCGAAAACCAACTCTCCACAGGGGACACCATGTTCGAGTACGAGCTTCACCACCTCCGTTCCGCCGACCTGATCCGCGAGGCCGACAACGAGCGCCTGGCCCGCGAGGCCGTCCGCAGCCGCCGCGCCGCCCGCCGGGAAGCCGCCGGACGGGCCGCCGAGAGCGAGAGCCATATCTCCCGCCGCGGCCGGCTCCGCACCGCCCGCACCGCATGAGCACCGGGGGGTTGACGGTGGGGCACACCGAGAAAACCGGTGCCCCACCGTCAGCGCCGCATGCGATGCTCTGGCAAGTGGAGACCCAGTCCGTCAGCCCCGTGTTCGTCGGCCGCGCCGAGGAGCTTCAGACCCTGAAGGACGCGCTCGCCCGTGCTGACACGGGCGAGCCGCAGGCGCTGCTGCTCGGCGGCGAGGCCGGGGTCGGCAAGACCCGCCTGGTCGAGGAGTTCGCGCACCACGCCACCGACGGCGGCGCCGTCGTCGCGCTCGGCGGCTGTGTCGAGATCGGCGCCGACGGACTGCCCTTCGCCCCCTTCTCCACCGCCCTGCGCGCCCTGCGCCACGCCCTCCCCACCGAACTGGCCGCTGCCGCCCAGGGCCAGGAGGAGGAACTGGCCCGGCTGCTGCCCGAACTCGGCGCCACCGGCCCCGGCCGCCACGACGAGAACGGCACCGCCCGCCTCTTCGAACTCACCGCACGGCTGCTGGAACGCGTCACCGCCGACCGCACGGTCGTGCTCGCCCTGGAGGACCTGCACTGGGCCGACGCCTCCACCCGGCACCTCCTCGCCTACCTCCTGCGCACCCTGCGCACCGGCCGCCTGGTCGTCCTCGCCACCTACCGCGCCGACGACATCCACCGCCGCCACCCGCTGCGCCCCCTGCTCGCCGAACTCGACCGGCTGCGCACCGTCCGCCGGATCGAACTGGACCGCTTCACCCACGCCGAGGTCGGGCGCCAGATCGCCGGGATCCTCGCCGCCGAACCCGACCCCGACCAGGTCGACGAGATCTTCGAACGCTCCGACGGCAACGCCTTCTTCGTCGAGGAACTCGCCGTCGCCTCCCACGAGGGCTGCTGCACCGGGCTCACCGACTCCCTGCGCGATCTGCTCCTGGTGCGGGTCGAGGCGCTGCCCGAGACCGCCCAGCGGGTCGCCCGGATCGTCGCCGAGGGCGGCTCCACCGTGGAGTACCGGCTGCTCGCCGCCGTCGCCCGGCTCGCCGAGGACGACCTCATCGAGGCACTGCGAGCCGCTGTGGGCGCCAGCATCCTCACCCCCGCGCCCGGCGGCGACGGCTACCGCTTCCGGCACTCCCTGGTCCGCGAGGCCGTCGGCGACGACCTGCTGCCCGGCGAACGCTCCCGCCTCAACCGCGCCTACGCCGAGGCCCTCCAGGCCGACCCGGGCCTCGTCCCGGCCGACGAACGCGTGATGCGCCTGGCCAGCTACTGGTACCACGCCCACGACCCCGCCAAGGCCCTCCCCGCCGTCCTCGACGCCTCCGTCACGGCCCGCCGCCGGCACGCCTACTCCGAGCAACTGCGCCTCCTGGAACGCGCGATGGAGCTGTGGGAGACCGCCCCCGAGGACGTACGCGCGGGGCTTCGCCCCGTCGACTACGCCGAGGCCTACCCGCCCTGCGGCTGCGATCCCGCCACCACACCCCTGCGCTATCTCGACCTGATGGCCGAGGCCGCCGTCGCCGGACGGCTCTGCGGGGAGCGGGAACGCGCACTGAAGATCACCAAGCGGGCGCTGCACCTCCTGGAGGCGGAGGGCGATCCGCTGCGGTCCGCCTGGTTCTGGATCCAGCGCTCTCGGCTGATCCCGGCGCAGGGCCGAGGCGACGGCTGGCAGGAGATCGAGACCGCCAAGGACCTGGTCTGCGGGCTGCCGCCGTCCGAGGTGCACGCCGAGGTGCTGGCCACCGTCGCCGCCTGGGCCATGGTCCGTGCGCCGGGCCCCGACGCGATGACCGCGGCCGAGCGCGCCGTCGAGTACGCGCGCATGGTCGGTGCCACCGACATCGAGCTGAACGCCCGGCTCACGCTCGGCCTCCTCGTCGTCGACGCGGGGGACATCGAGGCCGGGCTCGCCCTGATGCACGAGGTGCGCGAGCAGGCCCTGCCCCTCGGACTGCCCTCCGTGATCGGACGGGTCCACATCAACCTCGGGTCCGTCCTGGTGGGCATCGGCCGTCCCGAGGAGGCGCTGGGCATCCTCCAGGAGGGGCTCAGGCTCACCCAGGACCGCGGCCTGCGCGACTCCGAGGCCTGGATCTGGGCCAACCTCGCCGAGGCGCTGATCCCCCTGGGCCGCTGGGACGAGGCCACCGAGGCGGCGGTCACCGCCCAGCGCACGGGACAGGTCGCCAAGCCACACGGCTGCGCCGCCCGCTGCCTGGCCCACGTCGCCCTGTCCCGCGGGCACCTGGAGGAGGCGGCCCGGCACCTGGCCGACGGCCGCGCCTCCTACGGCACCCACGACCCCATGCCGCAGAACACCCTGCCGCTGTCCCGGCTCGCCATCGCCCTCGCCGCCACCGAGGGCCGCCTCCCCGACGCCCGTGCCGAACTCGCGCGCACCCTCGACACCGGCTTCCAGCCCGGCACCCAGCGCTACGCCTGGCCCCTGCTGCTGGCCGCCGCCACCGCCGAGGCCGACGCCCGGGACCTGCCCGCAGCCCAGGAGGGCCGCGCGGAGACCCTGGAACGTGTCCTCACCGCCGTCAAGACCCTCACCACCGACGCCCCCGTCTGGCACGCCTACGATCAGTGGGTCCGCGCCGAACTCCAGCGCGCCGAGGGACACACTCCGGTCGATCTCTGGTCGACGGTGGTCACCGCCTTCGAACAGCTCCAGCGTCCCTACGACCTCGCCCAGGTCCGCCACCGGCTCGCCGAGGCGCTGCTCACGGCGGGCGACGAGCACGACCGCGCGCCCGCGGCGGACCTGCTCCGCCTTTCCCACGCGGTCGCCGAGCATCTGGGCGCCCGCCCCCTGGCCGACGAGGTCACCGCGCTCGCCCAGCGGGCCCGCCTGCCCCTGACGTCCGACGCCCGCCGCCCCTCAACCGACACCCTCGGCCTCACCACCCGCGAACACGACGTCCTGCGCCTGGTCTCCGCCGGCCGCACCAACCGTCAGATAGCCGAGGAACTCTTCATCTCCCCGAAGACGGCCAGCGTTCACGTCTCCAACATCCTCGCCAAGCTGGGTGTCGCCGGGCGGGGCGAGGCGGCGGCGGTGGCTCATCGCATGGGGCTGTTCGCGATGGGGGACGGGGAGCGGGTGGGGGCCGGATGACCAGTGACTGACTCCGCCACGCGCCACGGAAAGGGAAGCGATGTTCAACCCCTTCGAGGAACTGTTCGCACCTGGCCGCAAGCACACCCGCGATGAGCGGAACAGGCTGGAACTCACCCGGGTGGACGTGGGGGACGCGGATCCGGGACGGGGGCCGATAGATCTGGCGTCCGGGAAGGTCGTCGTACGGAAACCGGAGTCGGAGTCGGAGCCGGACGAGGACTGAGCCGTCGGTTCTAGCTCACCCGCACCTCCAGAATCCGGTCGTCCGAGTCCTCCGGGCTGCCCCGGCCGTCCGTGCTGCTGGTGACCAGCCACAGCTTGTCGCCGTCCGCCGGTGCCACCGTGCGCAGTCGGCCGTAGTCGCCCTCCAGGAACGCCTGCGGTTCCGCCGCCGCCTCCGTGCCCTTCAGCGGGATCCGCCACAGGCGCTCGCCCCTCAGGCCCGCCATCCAGATCGAGCCCTCGGCGTAGGCGATGCCGCTGGGGGAGGCCTCGTCGGTGGTCCACTGGGCTATCGGGTTGTGGAACGCCGGGTCGTCGGACTTGCCCTCCGCCTCCGGCCAGCCGTAGTTGTCGCCCGGCTTGATCGCGTTCAGCTCGTCCCAGGTGTCCTGCCCGAACTCCGCGGCGAACAGGCGCTGTTTGCTGTCCCAGGCCAGGCCCTGCACATTGCGGTGGCCGTAGGAGTACACGGGGGAGTCGGGGAAGGGGTTGCCCGGGGCGGGTTCGCCCTCGGGGGTCAGGCGCAGGATCTTGCCGCCCAGGGACTCCTTGTCCTGGGACAGGCCCTCCTCGCCGCTCTCGCCGGTGCCCGCGTAGAGCATCTTGTCGGGGCCGAACGCGATCCGGCCGCCGTTGTGGACGAAGCCCTTGGGGATGCCCCGGAAGATCGTGTCGGGTGCGCCCAGTTGCTCGCCGGACGGCTTGCCCTCCTCGTACAGCATGCGGACGATGCGGTTGTCGGACGCCGAGGTGAAGTAGGCGTAGATCATGTGGTCCGAGGCGTAGTCCGGGGAGAGCGCGAGGCCCATCAGGCCGCCCTCGCCGGCCGGGGAGACCCCGGGCACCTCGCCCAGCTCGGTCTGCTTGCCCGTCTTGGGATCCACCCGGGTGATCGTGGCCTCGTCGCGCGAGGAGACGAGCAGGGTGCCGTCGGGGAGCGGGGCCAGGCCCCAGGGCGACTTCAGATTCTCGGCGACGGTGCGCACCACCTCGGCGGAGCCCTTCGCGGGCGCGGCCTCCTCCGTCGTCCCGGAGGAGGGCGCCGCCGACGTCGTATCGCTCGACGCCGTGCCGTCACCCCCGGCGGACGATCCCCCTTCGTCGTCGGAGGAGCACCCGGCCGTCAGCAGGAGCGCGGCCGCGGCCAATACGGCCGTCACAGCTCGACGTTGCACGATCATGGTCCCTTCGACGGGGCGGCTACTACTTGTCATACACCGCTCGCGCCCCACAGGTTCCCGATCACGGGATCCCGAATCGCGCCCGCCGCGGCCGCCCTCCGGAGCGCCGCAGGTCAGGCCGACTGCGGGACCCTCAGTCCCACGACCCCCGAGCCCCCGGCAGCATCCCGATCTCCGCCAGGTCCTCCGCCGTGAGCCGCAGCTCCGCCGCCCCGGCGTTCTCCGTCACCCAGCGTTCCCGCTTGGCGCCGGGGGCCGGGACCACGTGGTTGCCCTGGGCCATGACCCAGGCCAGAGCCACCTGGGCCGGGGTGACGTGCTCCCCGTGGCGGCGGGCGATGCGGCGCAGGCCCACGACTATGGGCTGGTTGGCCGCCATCATCTCCGCCGTGAAGCGAGGGTGGCGAGCGCGGACGTCGTCCGGTTCGAAGCCCTCGCCCGGGGTCAGCGTGCCGGTGAGGAAGCCGTTGCCGAGCGGCATCGCCGCCAGGAAGCCGATCCCGCGCGCCTCGCACCACGGAAGCAGCGACTCCAGCGCCTCCGGTGACCACACCGACAGCTCCGCCTGCACCGCGCTCACCGGGAAGACCTGCTGCATCCGCCGCAACTGCCGGAGCGTGCTGTCGTGCAGGCCCGCCCCGGACCGCCGACCGCCGCGCGCGCCGACCGCGCACATGCCCAACGCCCGTACCTTTCCGGCCTGGACGAGCTCCGCCATCGCCCCCCAGGTCTCCTCGACCGGGATCTCGGGGTCGGCGCGGTGCAGCTGGTACAGGTCGATCACATCCGTCTGGAGGCGCCGCAGCGAGGCGTCGCACGCCCGCTTCACGTACCCGGGGCGGCCGTTGGCGACGATGTGCTGCTCGCCGACCAGCAGTCCGACCTTCGTCGACACGAAGGCCTCCGGCCGCCGCTCCTTCAACACCCGCCCCAGCAACAGCTCGTTGGTGAACGGGCCGTACATGTCGGCGGTGTCCAGCAGCGTCGAGCCCAGATCGAGCGCCCGGTGCACGGCCCTCAGCGACTCGTCACCGCGCTGCCGCGATCCGCTGTACGCCCAGCTCATCGGCATGCACCCGAGTCCGACAGCCCCCACCACGAGCGCCGCCGCGCCGATCGTCCTGCGCTCCACCTGGCCGTAACCCTCCCTCTTCCGGCACCCCAACCTAACCAATGCCGTTCAGGCCACCTGACATAGCCTCCTGAGCATGACTCCTGACGTGTGGCTTCCCATCCCGCCGGAAGAGATCGAGGGGCTCCCCGAAGGGCCGCAGTACCGTTTCTGGGACGGTGCCGAGGACTACCCCGCGGACCCCGCCGCGTGCGCCTTCTATGTCGTCCCCTACATGAAGCCGCCGGGGCTCGGGCAGCGCCCGCTGCCGCGGATGAGCTCCGTTCAGGTCGTCCAGACACTGTCCGCCGGTACTGATCATGTCGAGCCGGGCATGCGGCACTTGCGTCCCGGCGTCCACCTCTGCAATGCGCGCGGGGTGCACGAGGCGAGCACCGCCGAGCTGACCCTCGCGCTGATCCTGGCCTCGCTGCGCGGCGTCCCCGACTTCGTGCGCGCCCAGGACAGGGGGGAGTGGCTCGGCGGGTTCCGGCCCGCGCTGGCCGACAGGACCGTCCTCATCGTCGGCTACGGCTCCATCGGCGCCGCCATCGAGGACCGGCTCGCGCCGTTCGAGCTCGCGCGGGTGGCGCGCGTCGCGCGCTCCGAGCGCACCACGGCGCGCGGGCCAGTGCACCCACTCACCCAACTCCCCGCCCTGCTCCCCGAGGCGGACGTCGTGGTGCTGTCCACGCCGCTGACCGAATCCACTCGCCACCTGGTCGATTCGGGCTTCCTGGCCCGGATGAAGGACGGCGCGCTCCTGGTCAACGTGGCCCGCGGTGGAGTCGTCGACACCAAGGCCCTGCTCGCCGAGCTGGAGACCGGGCGCATCACCGCCGCCCTCGACGTCACCGACCCCGAACCCCTGCCCCCCGCCCACCCCTTGTGGCAGGCGCCCGGCGTGCTCATCAGCCCTCACGTGGGCGGGCCCACTTCCGCCTTCATGCCCCGCGCCAAACGACTGCTGGTCGACCAATTGAGCCGTTTCGTGAACCGGGAGCCCCTGCGCAACGTGATCCTTACGACGGGCACACCCAGCGGCCCGTCGACGGACGCAACGGCCACGTAATCCGGTTCGGGTACCCTCCGCAATCCTCTGAACGCGGTCCGTGCCCGCATCCCCGCTGATCGTCACGGAGCGTAGAGAACCTATGTCCCTGAGTGACGAGACTGGTGTATCGTCCCGACAGGGGCTGCGCCGCGCACCGTTCGGCGCCGGGGATGGACATTTGAGACTGTGAGGGGGGCGACGGGCGATGCACGGCCTATGGACCAACGATCCGACGCGGCGGGGCCGCCGGCGGCGACCCTGGCGCACGGCCGCGCGCAGACGCGGCCATCACGGCAACCACCACCACAGCCATCACCGCAGGCACAGCAGCCGCCGCAGGCATGCGCACCCAGCGCACCGGGACACTCGGGACCCGGGAGCGGCGCGGACCGGGAGGGACCGGTGACCTCGCCGCCTCCCACGACCACCCTCAACGGAGCGTTGCGGGCCCGTCCTTCGTCGGGGGCGCTGCCCCGGCCGCCGTCCTCCGGCGCCGGGTCCGGCATGGTCCCCCAACTCGTTCTGGCCGTGGTCTGCGCGGGATACGCCGTCGGTTCCGCGCTCGGCTGGGGTTCGGACGAACTCGCGCTGATCATGGGTGACTTCGGGCTCAGCGCCGCGGCCGCGGCGGCCGCCGTGAGCTGTTTCCTCTACGCCCGCAGCCGCCGTATCCGCTTTCGTCCCGCCTGGCTGCTGTTCGCCCTCTCCTCGGTCATGGCGGCCCTCGGCAACCTCGTCTGGGGGTGGTACGAGGTCGTACTCGGGCGTCCCGTGCCCAGCCCCAGCTACGCGGACGGGTTCTTCCTCTGCTTCGCCCCGCCCGCCATCGTGGGGCTGCTGGTGCTCGCCAAGCGCCCGGTGACCAAGGCCGGTTGGGTCTGTCTGGGTCTGGACGCCTGGCTGATCGGCGGCTCCCTGCTGACCCTGTCATGGAGCCTCGCCCTCGCCCAGACCGCGGCCGAGTCCGAGGCGACGAGCGTCTCGCACACCGCGCTCTCGCTGGCCTATCCGCTGCTGGACATCGCCCTGGTCAGCATGGTGCTCGCGCTGCACTTCAGGCGCTCGTCGGTGAACCGCACCGCGGTCAACACCGCGATCGGCGCGCTCGCCCTGACCGTGATGTGCGACGCCCTGTTCACCTCTCCGCTGATGCACAACAACTACCGTTCAGGACAGCTTCTCGACGCGGGCTGGTTCGCCGGCTCGCTGCTGCTCGCCTACGCCCCCTGGGCCGCCCCCCGGGGCCGCGACGCCGAGCGGCAGGAGAGCGAGGGACACACGCGCGTGGTGCACGAGCACGTGCCGGGACAGCGCGGCGGCAGCCACCCCCAACTGCCCGCACCGGGAGGTGATCGCAGCCGGTACCCGGCGGCCCGCCCGATCGCCGGCTCGCTGGCCGCGCTCACGCCCTATCTCGCCGCCGCCGTCTGCACGTTGGGGATTCTCTACAACGTCCTTCACGGCCGCAGCGTCGACCGCGTCGTGCTCATCACCGGCGGCACCGTCGTGCTCGCCCTGGTGATGCGCCAGGGCATCATGCTGATCGACAACATCACCCTCACCCAGGAACTGGCCCAGAAGGAGAACCACTTCCGCTCCCTGGTGCAGGGCTCAAGCGACGTCATCATGATCGCCGCCCCGAACGGCATCCTCCGCTATGTCTCCCCGGCCGCGGCCGGCGTCTACGGCCGCCCCGCGGAGGAGCTGGTGGGTACCGAACTGGCCAACCTCATCCACCCGGAGGACCTGGGCTGTGTGGTGCACGAGGTGCGCCGCTTCCTCGCCGCCAGCCCGCCCGAGGAACCCACTACGCGCATCGAGTGCCGGTTCCGGTCCGGCGAGGGCGGCTGGCTGAACGTCGAGTCCACCGTCAACCGTCATCACGGCGGGCTCATCTTCAACAGCCGGGACGTGACCGAAAGAGTGCGCCTCCAGGCGCAGCTCCAGCACAACGCCGAGCACGACCCGCTCACCGACCTGCCCAACCGCGCCCTGTTCACCAAGCGCGTGCAACAGGCCCTGTCCGGCCGCCGTGCCTCCGACCGCGGTGCCGCCCTGCGCGGTACGGCCGTCCTCTTCATCGACCTGGACGGTTTCAAGGCCGTCAACGACACGATCGGGCACCAGGCCGGGGACGAGCTGCTCGTCCAGGCCGCCCGGCGGCTCCAGGAGGCGGTGCGGCACGGCGACACCGCGTCCAGACTGGGCGGCGACGAGTTCGCCGCGCTCATCGTCGGAGACGGCACCCGTGACCGCACCGCACGCGAACGGCACCTCCTGGAGCTCGCCGACCGCCTCAGGGTCACGCTGTCGCAGCCGTACGTCATCGACGGCAACGATGTCCGGGTCGCCGCCTCCATCGGGGTCGCCTTCGCCGAGCCCGGCCTCGGCGCGGGCGAGCTGCTGCGCAACGCCGACCTGGCGATGTACCGCGCCAAGGCGGCAGGCAAGGGCCGGGTCGAGCTGTACAAGCCGCAGATGCAGCAGGACGTCGTACGCAAGGCGGAGCTGGCGACGCGGCTGCGGGCCGCGCTGCACGACGGCGAGTTCGCGCTGCTGCACCAGCCGGTGGTGTCCCTCGAGGACGGCCGGATCACGTCGGTCGCCGCGCAGGCGCGCTGGCGGTCCTCGCAAGGGGTGCTGTTCACGCCCGCCGAGTTCCTGCGGGTGTCCGAGGACAGCGACAAGACCGCCGAGCTGGGCCGTTGGATGCTCCAGGAGGCCGTGGAACAGGCCGCCGAGCGCACCACGACGGGTGTCTCGGTGCCGGTCGCGGTACGGATGAGCGCGCGTCGGCTGCTGGAACGCTCGATGCCGCTGGACTCGATCGAGGCCCTGCTCACCCGGCACGGCCTGCCGTCGGGCGCGCTGATCATCGAGCTGTCCGACACGGACGTACGGGTCTCGCTGGACGAGCTGGAGCGCCGGCTGGGCGCGCTGCGCAGACTGGGCGTGCGGATCGCCCTGGACGGCTTCGGCAGTGGCGGTGCGGCGATCACCGCGTTGCGCAGGCTCCCCGTGGACATCCTCAAGCTGGACCGCGGGCTGGTCGAGGGCGTCGTGGAGTCCGCGCGACTGCACAAGATCACCAGCGGGCTGCTGCGGATCGCCGCCGACCTGGGGCTCCAGTCCCTGGCGGAGGGCGTGGACCTGCCCGAGCAGATCGCGGCCCTGCGCGCGATGGGCTGCACCCATGGACAGGGCATGGCCTTCTCCGGACCGCTGGACGAGTACCGGCTGCGCAGAGCGCTCGGATCCGGCCACTATCCGGTCCCTCACAGCCCGGTCGAGCCCGCGTTCGCGGGCGGTGAACGCGGCATGCACAGGGGCGGGGCAGGGGTGTACACCGGAGGTGTGCCCGCTGTTCTCGGAGGCGGCAGTGCCCTTCGCTCACATAATGAGACGCCCGTCCCACCACCTTGACACGCGATGCGTGCCGGGGGGAGGGTCAGTGCCATGCGCACCCGAATTCTCGTACTTGGAAAGCGCGTCGGCTGACGCTGAGCCCTTGATCGCTCAGCTTCCCACTCCGGCGCGCTCCCCTCGCTTGCCTTACGGCACGAGGGGTTTTTTGTTGCACCAGCACCAGTCGTACACCGCACAAACTTCGCAAAAACCCTCAGCATCGAGAAGAGAATGCCGATGACCGAGCAGGCCACCGGGGCCCATCATCCGCAGCCGCGGCCCCGTTCCGGAGGACAGCAGTCCGCGCCCGAGCACGTCACGGGTGCGCAGTCCCTCATCCGTTCTCTCGAGGAGGTCGGGGCCGACACGGTATTCGGCATTCCAGGCGGTGCGATCCTCCCGGCGTACGACCCGCTGATGGACTCCACCCGGGTCCGTCACGTCCTGGTGCGGCACGAGCAGGGCGCGGGCCACGCGGCCACCGGCTACGCGCAGGCCACCGGCAAGGTCGGCGTCTGCATGGCGACCTCGGGCCCCGGCGCCACCAACCTGGTCACCCCGATCGCCGACGCGCACATGGACTCCGTGCCGCTGGTCGCGATCACCGGGCAGGTCGCCTCCAAGGCGATCGGCACCGACGCCTTCCAGGAGGCGGACATCGTCGGCATCACCATGCCGATCACCAAGCACAACTTCCTGGTCACCAAGGCCGAGGACATCCCGCGGGTGATCGCGCAGGCGTTCCACATCGCCGCCACCGGCCGCCCCGGCCCGGTCCTGGTCGACATCGCCAAGGACGCGCTCCAGGCGCAGACCACCTTCTCCTGGCCGCCCACCATGGACCTGCCCGGCTACCGCCCGGTGACCAAGCCGCACGCCAAGCAGATCCGCGAGGCCGCCAAGCTGATCACCGCCGCCAAGCGGCCGATCCTCTACGTCGGCGGCGGCGTCCTCAAGGCGCACGCCACGGCCGAACTGAAGGTCCTCGCCGAGCTGACCGGCGCCCCCGTCACCACCACCCTGATGGCGCTCGGCGCGTTCCCCGACAGCCACCCGCAGCACCTGGGCATGCCCGGTATGCACGGCTCGGTGGCCGCGGTCACCGGTCTCCAGAAGGCCGACCTGATCGTCGCCCTCGGCGCCCGCTTCGACGACCGCGTCACCGGCAAGCTGGACAGCTTCGCGCCGTACGCCAAGATCGTGCACGCCGACATCGACCCGGCCGAGATCGGCAAGAACCGGGCCGCGGACGTGCCGATCGTGGGCGACGCCCGTGAGGTCATCGCCGATCTGATCCAGGCCGTGCAGAAGGAGCACAGCGAGGGTCACCGCGGCGACTACGAGGCGTGGTGGAAGGACCTCAGCCGCTGGCGTGACACCTACCCGCTCGGCTACGACCAGCCCGAGGACGGCTCGCTCTCCCCGCAGCAGGTCATCCAGCGCATCGGCCAACTCGCCCCGGAGGGCACGATCTTCGCGGCGGGCGTCGGCCAGCACCAGATGTGGGCCGCGCACTTCATCGAGTACGACAAGCCCGCCACCTGGCTCAACTCCGGCGGTGCCGGAACCATGGGCTACGCGGTCCCGGCCGCGATGGGCGCCAAGGCCGGAGCCCCGGACCAGACCGTCTGGGCTGTCGACGGCGACGGCTGCTTCCAGATGACCAATCAGGAACTCACCACCTGCGCCCTGAACAACATCCCGATCAAGGTCGCCATCATCAACAACGGCGCTCTCGGGATGGTCCGACAGTGGCAGACCCTCTTCTACAACCAGCGCTACTCCAACACCGTGCTGCACTCCGGCCCCGAGGCCGACGGCAAGCAGCCGAGCGCCGGCACCCGCGTCCCCGACTTCGTCAAGCTGTCGGAGGCCATGGGCTGTTACGCGATCCGCTGCGAGGACCCGGCCGACCTCGACAAGGTCATCGAAGAGGCGAACTCCATCAACGACCGCCCGGTCGTCGTCGACTTCATCGTCCACGAGGACGCGATGGTGTGGCCGATGGTCGCCGCCGGCACCTCCAACGACGAGATCATGGCCGCCCGGGACGTCCGCCCCGACTTCGGCGACAACGAAGACGACTGAGCGAGAGAGACGTAGAAGATCATGTCCAAGCACACGCTCTCGGTCCTGGTGGAGAACACGCCCGGCATCCTGGCCCGGATCGCCGCCCTGTTCTCCCGCCGCGGCTTCAACATCGACTCGCTCGCGGTCGGTGTCACCGAGCACCCCGACATCTCCCGTATCACCATCGTGGTGAGCGTGGACGATCTGCCGCTGGAGCAGGTGACCAAGCAGCTCAACAAGCTCGTCAACGTGCTGAAGATCGTCGAGCTGGAGCCCGGCGCGGCCGTTCAGCGCGAACTCGTTCTGGTGAAGGTGCGCGCCGACAACGAGACGCGCTCCCAGATCGTCGAGATCGTCCAGCTCTTCCGCGCCAAGACCGTCGACGTCTCCCCGGAGGCCGTGACGATCGAGGCCACCGGTTCCAGCGACAAGCTGGAGGCGATGCTGAAGATGCTGGAGCCCTTCGGCATCAAGGAGCTGGTCCAGTCCGGCACGATCGCGATCGGACGCGGTGCGCGCTCGATCACGGACCGGTCGCTGCGCGCCCTCGACCGGTCGGCGTAACGACGGATCCGGGCGGCCGGGACACACCGGCCGCCCGTATACCGAGACCCTCGAACTTCCCTTCCGCCCGCCGTCATACGGTGGGACGCAACACCTGCACTCAAGGAGAGAACCCAAAGTGGCCGAGCTGTTCTACGACGCCGACGCCGACCTGTCCATCATCCAGGGCCGCAAGGTCGCGGTCATCGGTTACGGCAGCCAGGGCCACGCCCACGCGCTGTCGCTCCGTGACTCGGGTGTCGACGTGCGTGTCGGTCTGCACGAGGGCTCCAAGTCCAAGGCCAAGGCCGAGGAGCAGGGCCTGCGCGTGGTGACGCCGTCCGAGGCCGCCGCCGAGGCCGACGTCATCATGATCCTGGTCCCGGACCCGATCCAGGCCCAGGTCTACGAGGAGTCCATCAAGGACAACCTCAAGGACGGCGACGCGCTGTTCTTCGGTCACGGTCTGAACATCCGCTTCGACTTCATCAAGCCCCCGGCCGGCATCGACGTCTGCATGGTCGCCCCGAAGGGCCCGGGCCACCTCGTCCGTCGCCAGTACGAGGAGGGCCGCGGCGTTCCGTGCATCGCCGCCGTCGAGCAGGACGCCACGGGCAACGCCTTCGCGCTGGCCCTGTCGTACGCCAAGGGCATCGGTGGCACCCGCGCGGGCGTCATCAAGACGACCTTCACCGAGGAGACCGAGACCGACCTCTTCGGTGAGCAGGCCGTTCTCTGCGGTGGTACGGCCGCGCTGGTCAAGGCCGGTTTCGAGACGCTGACCGAGGCGGGCTACCAGCCGGAGATCGCGTACTTCGAGTGCCTGCACGAGCTGAAGCTGATCGTGGACCTCATGTACGAGGGCGGCCTGGAGAAGATGCGCTGGTCGGTCTCCGAGACCGCCGAGTGGGGCGACTACGTGACCGGCCCGCGGATCATCACCGACGCCACCAAGGCCGAGATGAAGAAGGTCCTCGCCGAGATCCAGGACGGCACCTTCGCGCGTGAGTGGATGGCCGAGTACCACGGCGGTCTGAAGAAGTACAACGAGTACAAGCAGCAGGACTCCGAGCACCTGCTGGAGACCACCGGCAAGGAGCTGCGCAAGCTCATGAGCTGGGTGAACGAGGAGGCGTAAGCCTCAGGGGCGGGGCCGGAGCGAACTGCTCCGGCCCCGTTGTCCACCCCGTCCAGCCACGGACGGGTGATCCTTCCGCGGAGGCGTAAGACGCCCTCCCTCACGGCACTACACTGCCGTACTACATACGCGTCAGGCCCACAGCGTCGTGCGTCTTCCACGCGGCAAGCCCCCTCCACCGCATGCGGCCGTCGGGACGGCCGTCCGCATTGGACATGTGAGGACTCACGTGAGCTCGAAACCCGTCGTACTCATCGCTGAAGAGCTGTCGCCCGCCACCGTCGACGCGCTCGGGCCCGACTTCGAGATCCGCCACTGCAACGGCGCCGACCGGGCCGAGCTGCTCCCGGCCATCGCCGATGTGGACGCGATCCTGATCCGCTCGGCCACCAAGGTGGACGCCGAGGCGATCGCCGCCGCGAACAAGCTGAAGGTCGTCGCGCGCGCCGGTGTCGGCCTGGACAACGTCGACGTCTCCGCCGCCACCAAGGCCGGCGTGATGGTCGTCAACGCCCCCACCTCCAACATCGTGACCGCCGCCGAGCTGGCCTGCGGCCTCCTCGTCGCCACCGCCCGCCACATCCCGCAGGCCAACGCCGCGCTGAAGAACGGCGAGTGGAAGCGCAGCAAGTACACGGGTGTGGAGCTCGCCGAGAAGACCCTCGGTGTCGTCGGTCTCGGCCGCATCGGTGCGCTGGTCGCCCAGCGCATGTCCGGCTTCGGGATGAAGGTCGTCGCCTACGACCCCTACATCCAGCCCGCGCGCGCCGCGCAGATGGGCGTCAAGGTGCTGTCGCTGGACGAGCTGCTCGAGGTCTCCGACTTCATCACCGTCCACCTGCCCAAGACCCCCGAGACCGTCGGTCTCATCGGCGACGAGGCGCTGCGCAAGGTCAAGCCGAGCGTGCGCATCGTCAACGCCGCGCGCGGCGGGATCGTGGACGAGGAGGCGCTGTACTCCGCCCTCAAGGAGGGCCGGGTCGCCGGTGCCGGTCTCGACGTGTACGCGAAGGAGCCCTGCACGGACTCCCCGCTCTTCGAGTTCGACCAGGTCGTCGCCACCCCGCACCTCGGTGCCTCCACCGACGAGGCGCAGGAGAAGGCCGGCATCGCCGTCGCCCGCTCGGTGCGCCTCGCGCTCGCCGGTGAGCTGGTCCCGGACGCGGTGAACGTCCAGGGCGGCGTCATCGCCGAGGACGTCAAGCCGGGCCTGCCGCTCGCCGAGCGCCTCGGCCGGATCTTCACCGCGCTCGCCGGTGAGGTCGCGGTCCGCCTCGACGTCGAGGTGTACGGCGAGATCACCCAGCACGACGTCAAGGTGCTCGAACTCTCCGCGCTCAAGGGTGTCTTCGAGGACGTCGTCGACGAGACGGTCTCCTACGTCAACGCCCCGCTGTTCGCCCAGGAGCGCGGTGTCGAGGTGCGGCTGACCACCAGCTCGGAGTCGGCCGACCACCGCAATGTCGTCACCGTGCGCGGCACGCTCGGCAGCGGCGAGGAGGTCGCGGTCTCCGGCACGCTGGCCGGTCCCAAGCACCTCCAGAAGATCGTCGCGGTCGGGGACTACGACGTCGACCTCGCGCTCGCCGACCACATGGTGGTGCTGCGCTACGAGGACCGTCCCGGCGTCGTCGGCACCGTGGGCCGGGTCTTCGGTGAGGCGGGCATCAACATCGCCGGCATGCAGGTCTCGCGAGCGGTCGCCGGTGGCGAGGCGCTGGCGGTCCTGACGGTCGACGACACGGTGCCCGCGGGCGTTCTGACCGAGGTCGCGGAGGAGATCGGCGCGACGTCCGCTCGTGCCGTGAACCTGGCCTGACGCAGTCACTTCTCACACGCCGGACGGGCTGAGGTTGCTCGGCTCGTCCGGCGTTTCGCATGTCTGCTCCCGGACCTCGACCCGCCGCAGCGTGATCCCCGCGAGCACCGCCGCCCCCGCCAGCACCACCGCCCCCGCGATGGCCGCCCCCTGCATCCCGCTGGTGAAGGCTTCCCGCGCGACCGTCGCGAGTCCCGGGACCCGGTCGGCCACCGCCAGCGCTCCGCCCAGCGTCTCGTGGGCCGGTTCCGGGGCCGAGGCCGGGATCTCGTGGCGGTAGATCGCCGTACCGATGGAGCCGAGCAGCGCCATGCCCAGCGCGCCGCCGAACTCCGCACCGGTCTCCATCAGGGAGGACGCCGAGCCCGCCCGCTCCACCGGGGCCGTGCCCATCGCCAGGTCCATGATCTGGGACATCACCACGACGCCGCCGACCGCGAGCACCGCGCACGCGGTCAGCACCAGCCACATCGAGTCCGTACCGGCGAACGCCAGCAGCCCGAAGCCCGACGCGGCGATCAGGAAGCCCGCGGTGACGACCTGGCCCCGTGCGACGCCTTTCTGCACCAGCTGGGTCGCGACCGGTGCCGCCGCGCCGATCGGCACCGACGGCAGCAGCGCCCACAGGGCCGCCTCCAGCGCGCTCTTGTCGAGCACCGACTGCAAGTACTGGGTGGTGAAGTACGCCGAGCCCATGATCCCGAACGCCGAGACCAGGTTCAGGGCGACCGAGGGGGCGAAGCCCCGGCCGCGGAACAGGGCGGGGGAGATCATCGGTGCCGCGGCCGTGCGCTGGCGGTGCACGAAGAGGGTCGCGAACAGCAGGCCGACGGTGATCGAGACGACGTAGCGGACGTTCCAGCCCTCGGAGGGGATCTCCTTCAGGCCGTAGATCACGGGCAGGACGGCGGCCATGGAGAGCGGGATGCTCAGCAGGTCGAAGCGGCCGGGCTCGGGGTTCTTGGACTCGGGGAGCAGCACCGGGCCGAGGAGCAGCAGCAGGGCCATCGCGGGCAGGTTGACCAGGAAGACCGAGCCCCACCAGAAGTACTCGACCAGGACCCCGCTCAGCACCGAACCGAGGGCGATCCCGGCCGTCATCACGCCGGACCACAGGCCGATCGCCTTCGCGCGCTGGCCGGGGTCGGTGAACATCGTGCGGAGCATGGCCATGGTCGACGGCATCAGGGTCGCGCCGCCGATGCCGAGGACCGCGCGGGCCGCGATCAGCATCTCGGCGCTGTTCGCGTACGCCGCGACCAGTGAGGCGGTGCCGAAGGCGGCGGCGCCGATCAGGAGCAGTCGGCGGTGTCCGATGCGGTCGCCGAGCGAGCCCATCGTCATCAGCAGTCCGGCCAGGACGAAGGCGTAGATGTCGAAGATCCACAGCTGCTGGGTGCCGCTCGGCTCCAGGTCGGCGCTGATCGCCGGGATGGCGAAGTAGAGGACCGAGACGTCCATCGAGACCAGGAGCAGGGGCAGCATCAGCACGCCGAGGGCGGTCCATTCGCGGCGGCCGGCCCGGGTGGGCGGGGTCGTGTTCGTTGTCATGACGGTGAATGTACGCGCGTCTTAAACGCTTGTCTAGAACGAATGTATAAGACGGCCGTGTGGGACGGCTGTATGGACGGGCGGTAGGGTGGGCGCCATGGGACACCGTGAGGATCTGCTCGAAGGCGCCAAGCGCTGCCTGCTGGCGAAGGGCTTCGCGCGGACGACCGCGCGCGACATCGTCAAGGAGTCGGGGACCAACCTGGCGTCGATCGGCTACCACTACGGCTCGAAGGACGCGCTGCTGGCGGAGGCGTACCTGGCGCTGGTCGGTGAGCTCTCCGACGCCTTCGACGGACAGGGGGGCGGCGGCATCGCGGCCGCACCCGGCTCGATGGAGAGGTTCCGGGAGGTGTGGTCGAACATCATCGGCACCATGCGGGGGCCCGGTTCGATGTGGCGTCTGAGCATCGAGATCGTGGCCATGGGCGACCAGTTGCCCGCCGTGCGCGACCATCTGGCGCGGCAGCAGCGGGACGCCGAGCGCGCCCTCGTCGCGTTGTTCATGGGGGTCCCGGAGGAGGACGTCCCGGACGAGACCCTGGACACGCTCGGCAGGTTCTACACGACCGTGATGACGGGCCTCATCGCCCAGTGGAACTTCGACCCCGAGCGCGCACCAGACGCCGACGCGCTCACCGAGGGCCTGCGCCAGGTGATCGAGGCCGCCACTCGGAGCTGACCTGCCGGGTGCGTTGCGGGGGTTACAGCCGCGCCCCCTTCAACGCCATGTGCAGCAGCAGCCGGTCCTCGCCGTCGTCCAGGTCGAGGCCCGTCAACTGCTCGACGCGGGAGAGGCGGTAGTAGAGGGTCTGGCGGTGGATGCCGAGTTCGGCGGCGGTGCGGGCGGCCTGGCCCGCGCAGTCGAGGTAGACCTCGGCGGTGCGGGCGAGTTCGCGGTGGGCGGGGGAGAGGAGCGGGGTCACCGTCGGATCCTGCGCCGCCTCCGGGGGGAGCGCGGTCAGCAGGCGGTACGGGCCGATGCGGGACCACTCCGCGACGGGCCCGAGCCGGGGCTCGGCCAGCACCGCGCGCGCCGCGGCGGATGCCTCCCGCCAGGCCGAGCCCAGCTCCAGCAGACCGGCGCGGGCGGCCGCGATTCCAGCGCCGCCCCCGCCCGCGCGCTCCAGCAGGCGTCCGGCCGCGGAGGTCGCCGGGGTCAGCACCTCAGGGGACCGCAGACGGATCAGCAGCGCCAGTGAGTGACCCGTCGTCCCCCACGGGACCGTGCACAGCGCCGTCGCGCCCGGCACCGTGCGCACCGACGGGGCGTCGTCGGGGTCGGCCGAGGGCCAGGGGGCCACGCAGACCACCGTATGCAGGGAGTCGGCGCGCGGGCCGAGGGCGGTGCGGAGTTCGGCGACGGCCATGTCGCTCTGCCAGCCGCGCTCGGCGGTGAGGACGGCGCGCAGTTCGCGGGTGAGGTCGGCGCCGTGCTGGGCCTCGTCGGCGAGCAGGTCGCCGATGCGGGCGGTGACCGCCATCGCCGCGGTCAGCTGGGCGTCGGTGGGTCCTGGGTCGTCGTCCAGGAGCCAGACGTAGCCGAAGACGACGCCCCGATGGCGTACCGGCAGGCAGATGCGGCCGCGGTAGACGCCGGCCTCGGGGGTCGGCGGGATCCGGACCGGGGCGCTCGCGCGGGTGATGCCGAAGCCCTCGAACCAGGCGCGGACGGCGGCCGTGGAGCGGCGGGTCAGGATCGAGCGGGTGCGCACGGGGTCCAGCGCCGAGGCGTCGAGCTCGTCCTCGCTGTCGTACGCGCCGAAGGCGATCAGCTCGAAGTCGCGGTTCTCCAGTGTCGCGGGGGCGCCCAGCAGCTCCGAGATCTCGTCGACCAGCTCCTGGTAGTCACCCTTGAATTCCGATGCCACTCGGGCATTCTCCCGCACTTTTCGAGGTCCCTCATACATCTGTATGAGATCTGTGGCACGGATGCGTGACACCTGTCGATGGCCGACGATCGGAGGGATCCTTAGGTTTCACGGTGGTTCTCCGTGCTGTTACCCCAAGCGTGGGGCTACGGCCTGTTTCTGATGGTTTGTGGAGGTGCCCCGTGCTGGGTCCCGTGATTCTCGCCGCGTCGCGCAGCGACCGGATGCGACGTCTGGTCTCGGCGGCCCCGGTCACCAAGCAGGTCGTGGACCGCTTCATCCCCGGCGAGACCGTGGACGAGATCGTCCCGATCATCGAGGACCTCACGGCCCAGGGCCTGGAGCTGACCATGGACGTGGTCGGCGAGGACATCACCACCCCCGAGCAGGCCGCGGCCGCCCGGGACGCCTACCTGGAGCTGATCGACCGGCTCAAGGGCCTGGAGCTCGGCACGCGCGCCGAGATGTCGGTGAAGCTCTCGATGTTCGGCCAGGCGCTGGAAGGCGGCCACGAACTGGCCCTCGCCAACGTCCGCCCGGTCGTCGAGGCCGCCGCCGCCATCGGCACCACGGTCACCCTGGACGCCGAGGACCACACCACCCTCGACTCGATGTTCGCCATCCACGAGGAGCTGCGGAAGGACTTCCCGCAGACCGGCTGCGTCATCCAGGCCTACCTCTTCCGCACCGAGGCCGACGCCCGCCGCCTCGCCGCGAACGGCAGCCGCGTCCGCATCGTGAAGGGCGCCTACAAGGAGCCCGCCTCGGTCGCCCACCAGGACAAGGCCGAGATCGACAAGGCATACGTCCGGATCATGCGCATCCTCATGGAGGGCTCCGGGTACCCGATGATCGGGTCCCACGACCCGCGCCTGATCTCCATCGCCCAGGAGCTGGCCGCACGCGCCGGGCGCAAGCTGGACGAGTACGAGTTCCAGATGCTGTACGGCATCCGTGGCGACGAGCACCTGCGCCTGGCCGCCGAGGGCCACCGCATGCGCGTCTACACGGCGTACGGCACCGACTGGTACGGCTACTTCATGCGGCGCCTGGCGGAGAAGCCGGCGAACCTGCGCTTCTTCGTCCGCAGCATGCTCACCCGAGGTTGAGAAATGACGCACACGCAAAGGTTTTTCTGCCGGGGGTCCGGGGGTTGTCCCCCGGGAAAGCACAGCATGCGGCGCCTGGCGGAGAAGCCGGCGAACCTGCGCTTCTTCCTCCGTTCGATGGTCACCAAGGGCTAGCCCGAAACACCCGCTCACGTACAAGGAGTTACGGATCTCATGGACGCTGTGACCCAGGTCCCCACCCCCGTCAACGAGCCGGTGCACGGCTACGCCCCCGGCTCGCCCGAGCGCGCCCGGCTGGAGGTCAAGCTCAAGGAGCTGGCCGAGAACCCGATCGAGCTGCCGATGACGATCGGCGGCGATCGGCGGATGGGCGGCGGCGAGACCGTCCAGGTCGTGCAGCCGCACAACCACAAGGCCGTGCTCGGCACCTACCGCAACGCCACCCAGGCGGACGCCCAGGACGCCATCGACGCGGCCCTCGCCGCTGCCCCGGCCTGGCGCGCGATGTCCTTCGACGACCGCGCCGCGATCATCCTGCGCGCCGCCGAGCTGCTGGCCGGACCCTGGCGCGAGACGCTGGCCGCCTCCACCATGCTCGGCCAGTCCAAGACCGCCCAGCAGGCCGAGATCGACACCCCCTGCGAGCTGGTCGACTTCTGGCGCTTCAACGTCGCCTACGCCCGCCAGATCCTGGCCGAGCAGCCCCCGGCCAACTCCCCGGGCGTGTGGAACCGTCTGGACCACCGCCCGCTGGAGGGCTTCGTCTACGCGATCACGCCGTTCAACTTCACGGCCATCGCGGGCAACCTGCCCACCGCCCCGGCCCTGATGGGCAACGTGGTCGTCTGGAAGCCGTCCCCGACGCAGACCCACGCCGCCGTGCTGCTGATGCAGCTCCTGGAGGAGGCCGGGCTGCCCAAGGGCGTCATCAACCTCGTCACCGGCGACGGCATCGAGGTCTCCAAGGTCGCCCTGGAGCACCGCGACCTGGCGGGCATCCACTTCACCGGTTCCACCAAGACCTTCCAGTACCTGTGGAAGACGGTCGGCACCAACATCGAGAAGTACCGCTCCTACCCGCGTCTGGTCGGCGAGACCGGCGGCAAGGACTTCGTCGTCGCCCACCCGAGCGCCGACCGCGCGGTCCTGAAGACCGCCCTCACTCGTGGCGCCTTCGAGTACCAGGGCCAGAAGTGCAGCGCGACCTCCCGGGCGTACATCCCGGCGTCGATCTGGAACTCCGGCTTCAAGGAGGAGTTCGCGGCCGAGGTCGACTACCTGACCATGGGTGACGTCACCGACCTCTCGAACTTCATCGGCGCCGTCATCGACGAGCGTGCCTTCGCCAAGAACAAGGCCGCCATCGACCGCGCCAAGGGGGACCCGACCTGCACGATCGTCGCGGGCGGCTCCTACGACGACTCGGTCGGCTACTTCGTCCGGCCGACCGTCATCGAGTGCAACGACCCGGAGAACGAGGTCTTCACGACCGAGTACTTCGGCCCGATCCTCGCCGTGCACGTCTACGAGGACGAGGCGTACGACGAGATGCTGACCCAGATGGAGTCGGTGTCGGACTACGCCCTGACGGGTTCGGTGATCTCGGGCGACCGCGCCGCCGCTGCCTACACCATGGAGAAGCTGCGCTACGCGGCCGGCAACTTCTACATCAACGACAAGTCGACCGGTGCCGTCGTCGGCCAGCAGCCCTTCGGCGGCGGCCGGGCCTCCGGCACCAACGACAAGGCCGGCGCCCCGCAGAACCTGATGCGCTGGACGCTGACCCGCGCCATCAAGGAGACGCTGGTCGCGCCGACGGACTACGCCTACCCGCACATGGGCTGATGTTCTGACGCAAGGGAGCGGGGCCGGGCGAATCGCCCGGCCCCGCTCCCGTTTTCCCAGCCGTCCGGCCGACTAACCGGGCATCTCCGTCCGCTCCCACCACTCGAACACCGGGAGACTGCCCTGCGGCGTGTCCGCCCGGCGCGTGGTCTGCCGGAAGTGTTCGTAGCCGTTGCGGAGCTCGATCTTCACATCGTCCCCGGGGGCCGGGACCGGGACGATCCGGTCGCCCAGATCGGCCGGTCCGCCTTCGAGGAACACCTTCGCCGTGTCGTTCATGACCTCACCGTTCCCCTCACCTTCACGGTAGTCCCGTGCCGTCAGGGCGGATCAGTCATGTGGGGGACGGCGATTGACACTGGCCGCATGACCTTCCTCCTCCGCACCGCCCACACCGCCGACCTCACCCCGGCCGAACTCGCCGCCGTACGCGCCCTGTCGGACGACGCCTTCGACGGGGACTTCGCGGACGAGGACTGGGAGCACTGCCTGGGCGGGATGCACGCCCTCGTGGAGGCCGTCGCCGTGCGGGCGGACGCGCGTCGTACGGGGCTCGGTCCGGACGGTGTGGGGGCGTGACGGTGAAGTGTTGCAAGGCACAGAGGGATAGGTAAAAGCCCAGGTCGCCGGGGTGTGACGTACTTCGCCGTCTCAGATAGTAGGAAGTCCGAGTAATTGTGGAGACAGAAACGCCACCCTCCCTTAACTTTGTAGAAGCCGAACGTCTCGCTCGATCAAGCGAATGGCGGTCGTGAGCCGGGCCCGTGCAGGCAACCCCTGCGGCACCGCTCCCCGCCCAACCGGCGTCTCGTAACCCCCCCTTCCGCACTCCAGGATTTCGAAGGAGTCGATTCCCCATGGCCGAGACGACCGCCCGCCGAGTCCGTCACCTCTCCCGTACGAGCGAGTCCGACCGCAAGAACGCCGCCGCCGCCCTCCAGCGCGCCCTCGACCGCCGTGACAACGGCGGCGCCACCGGCCACTGAGCCGACCGATACGCCGGGAGCCGCACCCGCGGAGGTGCGGCGCGGGACTCATGCCCCGCGCCGCACCTCGAAATGGTCGACGCGCTTGCCGTCGTGGGCCAGCGCCGACACCTTCAGTTGCGGCCGCGCGCCGCTCGACGCCTCCACCTTGAGGACCGAGAAGCCCCGGTACCGCACCCGGGACCACTCGACCGTCTCCTTCTTGGCGGTACGGGACTTGGTCCACTGGAAGGTGTCCACCGACTCACGGTCCTTCACCCGGCCCTCGTAGCTCTCCGCCACGCCCGCCGGGAAGCCGTACAGATCCTTGCCACCCCCGCCGGCCGTGACGTACACCGTGCCGTCCCGGGCCGGATCCGTCGCTCCGCCGATCGGCACCGGGCGGCCCACCTCGCCGTTCTTGATGGCGTCGGTCCGCTCGTAGACATGGTTGTGGCCGTTGATCACCAGATCCACCTGGTGCTCGGCGAACAGCGGCAGCCACTCGGCGCGCACTCCGCCGTCCGAGGCGTGCGTGGATGTCGAGTAGGCGCAGTGGTGGAAGAAGACGACGAGGAAGTCGATCCCCTTCGTCGCGCGCAGTTCGCGCAGCCGCCCGTCCAGCCACTTCGTCTGCCGCCCCTCGCTGTACCCGAGGTTGGCGGGGATCTCGTACGACACGTCATTGGCGTCGAGTGCCACGAAGCCGACGTTGCCGTAGACGAAGGAGTAGACCCCGGGCGCCGCATTCGGGTCGAATCCGTTCGCCGGGAGGCTGAAGCGGGCCACCTGGCCGCCGTAGCCGTCCGGCGAGTACCAGGCCTCCATGTCGTGGTTGCCGGTCGTCACCATCCACGGCACCGTCTTCGCGACCTGCTCGTTCTGCTTCATGAACAGATCCCAGAACCCGGGGTCGTAGCCGTCCGCCTCGGTGCCCCGGCCGTTGACGTTGGCGTAGCAGATGTCACCGGCGTGCAGATGGAAGGCGGGTTCCTGACGCAGCAGCAGATCGTCGCTCGCCTCCGCCGCGTCACTGACGCCCTGGTCGCCGAAGGCCGTGAAGACGAAGGACTCGGGGTTGGCCGGGGCGGTGCGGAAGGAGGCCACGGTCGCGCGGTGCGGGGCCGAGGCGGGGTCGAAGCCGTCGTGGCCCACGCCGTAGTAGTACGTCGTGCCCGGCAGCAGGTCGTCCAGCGCCGCGTGCACGTAGTACTGCTCCAGTGCGAGGCGCACCCCTTCGACCCCCGGCGTGTGCAGATCGCGGATCTCGGCCTCCACCTTGCGGCCCAGCTCGTCCGGCCGCGCCCCGATCCGGACGTACGGCTTCTTCACCGCGGCCGGGACCTGCCAGGAGATCCGCATCTGGGTCCGCGGATCGGCGCCGAAGGCGAGATGGCGGCCGAACGGCGTGACCGCCGAGCCCGGCACCTTCGAGGTGGCCGAGGCCCGGGCGGACGGCGTCGACGTCGTCGTGCCCGAACCCGAGCAGCCGGTGAGCAGCCCGCCCGCCACCGCGCCCGCCGTCACCAGCGCACGGCGCCGGGTCAGCCTGGTGCGCACGTACTCGTACTGCTCGGCCATGCTCATCCGGCGCGCGAGCTGCGGCGGGATACCGACGTCGGGGAGGTCCATGCTGGAGAAGTTCCCAGCGCTCCCCAACACCCGTCATACGTACGGGTGAACGACAACTGACACGATGGGGTTGCCGTAGCTCGGCTGTCCGTATCGCGGACAGCGCATGTCATTCCATGGGACGAGGAGTAGGGTCGCCGACATGTCTCGCAGCATCAATCTCGCAGTGATCCCGGGTGACGGCATCGGCCAGGAGGTCGTGGCCGAAGGCCTGAAGGTGCTCTCCGCCGTCCTTCCGCAGGATGTGAAGCTGGAGACCAAGGAGTACGACTTCGGTGCCAGGCGCTACCACGCCACCGGTGAGACCCTCACCGACGCCGACGCCGAGGCGCTGAAGCAGCACGACGCCATCCTGCTCGGCGCGATCGGTGACCCCTCGGTCCCGTCCGGCGTCCTGGAGCGCGGCTTCCTGCTCAAGCTCCGCTTCCTCTTCGACCACCACGTCAACCTGCGTCCGTCGAAGCTCCTTCCGGGTGTCGCCACCCCGCTGGCGGGCGAGCCGTCGATCGACTTCGTCGTCGTCCGCGAGGGCACCGAGGGCCCGTACACCGGCAACGGCGGCACCATCCGCAAGGGCACCCCGCACGAGGTCGCCACCGAGGTCTCCGTCAACACGGCCTTCGGTGTCGAGCGCGTCGTCCGGGACGCCTTCGCCCGCGCCCAGGCCCGGCCGCGCAAGAAGCTCGCGCTGATCCACAAGAACAACGTGCTGGCCTTCGCCGGTCACCTGTGGACGAACATCTTCAACCAGGTGGCCGCGGAGTTCCCGGAGGTCACCACCGAGTACATGCACGTCGACGCGGCGACCATCTACCTGGTCACCCAGCCCGAGCGGTTCGACGTCATCGTCACCGACAACCTCTTCGGCGACATCATCACCGACCTCGCCGCGGCCGTCTCCGGCGGCATCGGCGTCGCGGCCTCCGGAAACATCAACCCCTCCGGCGAGTTCCCCTCGATGTTCGAGCCGGTCCACGGTTCCGCGCCCGACATCGCCGGCCAGGGCAAGGCCGACCCCACCGCCACGGTCCTGTCCGTCGCCCTCCTGCTGCGTCACCTCGGCTACGAGGCCGAGGCCGCCCGGATCGACGAGGCGGTCGCCGTCGACCTCGCCGAGCGCACCGGCAAGCCCGCCCGCTCCACCGCGGAGATCGGCGACGCGCTCGCCGTACGAGTAGCCGGCTGACCCTGCCGCGCTTCTTCGAGCCGCCGGGTCACTGTGCCCGGCGGCTTCCCCATGTCCGCCGCCGGGTGCGACCATCAACCCCTGGGCAGCATTCACGCCGTTTTCTTCCTCGGTACACCGCGCGCGATAATCGAACGCGGAGCCGCGGTATGAGGGAATGCTCGGACGTCCTAGCACTGGCCACTGGCAGTACGGGCGTGAGCGCGGCCCGTCACATCAACCGGTGAAGGACAACAACTCATGACGACGCCCACGATCGAGCTCAAGCCCTCCGCCAGCCCGCTCGCCGAGACAGAGCGCGCGGCGATCCTGGCCAATCCGGGGTTCGGCCGCCACTTCACCGACCACATGGTGACCATCAAGTGGACCGAGGGCCGCGGCTGGCACGACGGTCAGCTCGTCCCGTACGCGCCTCTCTCCCTCGACCCGGCCACGATGGTCCTGCACTACGCGCAGGAGATCTTCGAGGGCCTCAAGGCCTACCGCCAGCCCGACGGCTCGGTCGCCACCTTCCGCCCGGACAAGAACGCCAAGCGCTTCCAGGCCTCCGCCCGCCGCCTCGGCATGCCCGAGCTTCCGGTGGAGACGTTCATCGCGGCGTGCGACGCGCTGGTCAAGCAGGACGCGGCCTGGGTTCCGGCGCACGGCGGCGAGGAGTCCCTCTACCTGCGTCCGTTCATGATCGCGACCGAGGTCGGCCTCGGTGTGAAGCCCGCCAACGAGTACCTCTTCCTCGTCATCGCCTCCCCGGCCGGCGCCTACTTCCCGGGCGGCGTGAAGCCGGTCTCCATCTGGGTCTCCGAGGACCACGTCCGCGCGGTGCCCGGCGGCATGGGCGACGCCAAGACCGGCGGCAACTACGCCGCGTCCCTGCTCGCGCAGGCCGAGGCCGCCGCGGAGGGCTGCCAGCAGGTCTGCTACCTCGACGCGGTCGAGCGCAAGTGGGTCGAGGAACTCGGCGGCATGAACCTGTACTTCGTGTACGGCGACAAGATCGTCACCCCGAGCCTCACCGGTTCCATCCTGGAGGGCGTGACGCGCGACTCGCTGCTCTCCGTCGCCCGTGACCTCGGCTACGAGGCCGAGGAGGGCCGGATCTCCGTCGACCAGTGGCAGCGGGACTCCGAGAACGGCACCCTGACCGAGGTCTTCGCCTGCGGCACGGCCGCGGTGATCACGCCGGTCGGCACGGTGAAGCGCACGGGTACTGAGTGGCAGCAGTCGGGCGGTGAGCCCGGCGAGGTCACGCTGCGGCTGCGCCAGGCTCTGCTGGACATCCAGCGCGGTACGGCCGCGGACGCGCACGGCTGGATGCACCCGCTGGGCTAGGGTCTGTCGTTTGGATCAGGCCGGCTGCAAGAAACAGTGAAGGCCGGCCGACCCGCGCGTGCCAGGGCCCGCGACGCCGGACTGATCCAAACGACAGGCCCTAGACCTCGCTGTCCGCCAGGGCCGCCGTGGACTCCGTGTCCGTGGCGGCCCTGGTGTTTTCCCTGCCGGTGCCCAGCACGTACGCCACGCCTCCCACCAGCCCCGACAGCACGAAGCTGAAGTCCACCCCGCCCGTCAGCGACAGCAGCGGCCCCTCGTACGACGGCAGCGCCACCGACAGCACGCCCACCGTCGCGCCCAGCGCCCAGGACACCGTCGCCGGGAGGTTCCAGCCGCCGCGGTACCAGTAGATCCCGCCCCGCGAGCGGCGGTTGAAGACCTGGAGGGCCTCCGGGTCGTAGACCCCTCGGCAGCGGGCGAAGCCGATGAGGGTGATGACTGCCCACGGGGTGCCGATCGCCGTGAGCAGCAGGACGAACGACGTCATCGCGTCCTGTGCCGTCGAGGCGTAGTGGCCGACGAAGACGCAGACCGTGGCGACGACGGCGACCGTGCAGGTGGCCGTGGCCCGGGAGGCGCGGGGCAGGATGGCGTCCAGGTCGAGGCCCATGGAGTACAGCATCAGACCGGCGTTGCCGACCGAGCCCGCTGAGGCGGCGAGCAGCAGGGGGAGCAGGTACCAGGTGGGTGCCGCGTCCACCAGGGGACCGGCGTAGTCGAGGGCGGCGCGGGCCGCGTACGCCGTGAAGGTGCCGAAGAGTTGAGGGACCAGCAGGCCGAGGGCGAGGCCCAGCCAGGTCGCGTGCAGGACCCGGCGCGAGGAGTGGCGGGCCGGGGAGATGTAGCGGGTGTAGTCGCCGAGCAGGGTGATGAAGGCGATCGGGCCCGACAGGCCCGCGGCCACCGTGGCGAGCAGCCAGGTCGGCCAGAACCCGCCGAGGAGGTAACCGCCCGCCTCGGGCAGCGCGGACGTGGTGAAGTCCGGGGCGTAGGCGAACACACCGAGCAGCAGCAGGGCCGTCATCCCGACCGCGAGGACGCGGGACATGGCGAGCAGTACGCGGTAGCCGTAGACCGCGCCCGCGACGGTCGCCGCGGCGAGCAGGCCGTAGACGACGCCGTAGGAGAGATCGTTCGCGGGGATGCCGAAGAGGCGGGTCAGGACGCCGAGCATCACGTCGCCGCCGATCCACACGGTCAGCGCGGTGTAGCCGAGGGCCAGCAGCAGGCCGACCACCGAGCCGACGAGCCGGCCGCGGACGCCGAACTGGGCGCCGGAGGAGGTGGAGAGGTTGGTCGCCGTGCGCAGCGAGATCAGCGCGAGCGGGGCGGTCAGGGCCGTGCCGACGGCGGTGCCGACCAGGATCGAGCTCACCGACGCCCACCAGTCGAGGCCGAAGGAGGGCGGCAGCCAGCCGAAGACGATCACGCCGAGGCAGAGGTTGGACCCCAGCAGGATCGAGACGAGGTCACGGGGGCCGCTGGTGCGCTCCGCTTCGGGGATGGTGTCCACGCCTCGCTGTTCCACCCGCATACCTGCTCTCCTTCACCTTGCCCACTGGTTTGAATGTCACTCAATGTGAGTCACTCATGGGCTGCCGTCAACCCTTTCTTTCATGGAAACCCTGACTTAGAGTGTCGTTCTAAAAGGAGGGAACGATATGCGGCTCACGCCCACCGAACGCGACCGGCTGCTGCTCTTCGGGGCCGCCGAACTGGCCCGCGCACGGCGCGCCCGAGGGCTCCGGCTGAACGTGCCGGAGGCCACCGCGCTGATCGCGGACACCGTGTGCGAGGCCGCCCGGGACGGGCTCCGGCTCGCCGAGGCGATCGACCGCGCCCGCTCCGTCCTCGGCCCCGACGACGTTCTGCCGGGGGTCGCCGACGTGGTCACCGAGGTGCATGTCGAGGCCGTCTTCGACGACGGTTCGCGGCTCGCGGTCGTCTCCGATCCGCTCGGGGGCGGGCTCGGCCCCCAGGCCCCCGGCGCGCTGCTGCCGGGCCCCGCGCACACCGAGCCCGAGGCCGCCGTACGGCTGACGGTCACCAACACCGCCACCGTGCCCGTCTCCGTCACCTCCCACTTCCACTTCTTCGAGGCCAACCCGCGCCTCGACTTCGACCGGGGCACGGCCTACGGCATGCGCCTGGCCGTGCCCGCCGGGTCCTCCGTGCGGTTCGGGCCGGGGGAGAGCGTCGAGGTCGGTCTTGTACCGATCGGGGGCGGCCGGGTCGCGATCGGGTTCGCGGGTCTGGTCGACGGGGCGCTGGACGCGCCGGGGGCGAAGGAAGAGGCCCTGCGCAGGGCCGCCGCCTGCGGATATCTGGGAGCTTGAGATGGATCCTCATGACTACGCCTCCGTCCACGGCCCCCGCGCCGGCGACCGCATCCGGCTCGGCGACTCAGGGCTGACGATCCGCGTCGAGTCCGACTCCCAGCGCTACGGCGACGAGTTCCTCGCCGGGTTCGGCAAGACCGCCCGAGACGGACTGCACCTCAAGGCGGCCGCCGTCCGGGAGACCTGTGACGTTGTCATCAGCAATGTCGTGGTGATCGATGCGGTTCTCGGCATCCGCAAGGTCTCCATCGGCATCCGTGACGGTCGGATCTGCTCGATCGGGCGGGCCGGGAACCCGGACACCCTCGACGGGGTCGACGTCGTGGTCGGCACCGGCACGTCCATCGTGTCCGGCGAGGGGCTCATCGCCACCGCGGGCGCCGTGGACACGCATGTGCATCTGCTCTCGCCGCGCATCATGGAGGCCTCGCTCGCTTCCGGGGTGACCACGATCATCGGGCAGGAGTTCGGGCCGGTGTGGGGCGTGGGCGTCAACTCGCCCTGGGCGCTGAAGCACGCCTTCAACGCCTTCGACGCCTGGCCCGTCAACATCGGCTTCCTGGGCCGGGGTTCGTCCTCTTCCGAGGCACCTCTGGTCGAGGCCCTGGCCGAGGGTGGGGCGAGTGGCTTCAAGGTACACGAGGACATGGGCGCCCACACCCGGGCGCTGGACACGGCGCTGCGGGTCGCCGAGGAGCACGACGTCCAGGTCGCCCTGCACAGCGACGGGTTGAATGAATGCCTGTCGGTCGAGGACACCCTGCGTGTCCTGGAGGGCCGCACCATCCACGCCTTCCACATCGAGGGCTGCGGCGGCGGACACGTCCCGAACGTGCTGAAGATGGCCGGAGTCCCGAACGTCATCGGCTCCTCCACCAACCCCACGCTGCCCTTCGGACGGGACGCGGTCGCCGAGCACTACGGCATGATCGTCTCCGTCCACGACCTGAAGACGGACCTGCCCGGCGACGCCGCCATGGCAAGGGACCGCATCCGCGCCGGGACGATGGGCGCCGAGGACGTGCTGCACGACCTGGGCGCGATCGGCATCACTTCCTCCGACGCGCAGGGCATGGGACGCGCGGGCGAGACGGTCCGCCGTACCTTCGCCATGGCCGGGAAGATGAAGGCCGAGTTCGGCGCCCCTGAGGAGCACGACAACGAGCGCGTCCTGCGCTACATGGCCAAGCTGACTGTCAACCCGGCCATCGCCCACGGGCTTTCGCACGAGGTGGGCTCGCTGGAGGTCGGCAGGCTGGCCGACATCGTGCTGTGGCGCCCGGAGTACTTCGGTGCCAAACCGCAGCTCGTCCTCAAGGCGGGCTTCCCGGCCTACGGTGTGGTCGGCGACCCGAACGCGGCCACCGACACCTGCGAACCGCTCGTCCTGGGCCCGCAGTTCGGCGCGTACGGTGGCACCCCGGCCGACATCTCCGTCGCGTTCGTCGCCCAAGCCGCCCTGGACCAGGGCAACGACACCATGCCGACCCGGCGCCGCCGCGTCGCCGTGCGCGGCACCCGTGGCATCGGACCGGCCGATCTGCGGCTCAACTCCCGCACCGGAGCGGTCGACGTCGACCAGCGCACGGGCCTGGTGACGCTGGACGGCGAGCCGCTCCGCTCGGAACCGGCCGACTCGGTCGCCCTGAACCGCCTCTATTTTCTTTAGGACTTCTCCATGACCTACCGCATGCCCCCCGAGTGGGCCCCGCACGAACGCACCTGGATGGCCTGGCCGGGACCCAACCCCACCTTCACCACCGACGAGGAGCTGGCCGAGGCCCGTATCGCCTGGGCCGCCGTCGCCCGCGCCGTGCGCCGGTTCGAGCCGGTGACGATGGTGCACGGGCCGGGGCAGGGCGAGAGGGCGCGCGAACTGCTGGGCCCGGACGTCGAGTTGGTGGAGCGCGAACTCGACGACGCCTGGATGCGCGACATCGGCCCGACGTTCGTCACGAACGGCCGTGAACTGGCCGCCGTGGACTGGGTGTTCAACGGCTGGGGCGCCCAGGACTGGGCCCGCTGGGAGCACGACTCCAAGATCGCCCGCCACGTCGCGGACCTGGCCCGGGTGCCCGTGCTGTCCTCGACGCTGGTCAACGAGGGCGGCGCGATCCATGTCGACGGCGAGGGCACGGTCCTGCTGACCGACACCGTCCAGCTCGGCCCAGGTCGCAACCCCGAGTGGACCCGCGAGCGGGCCGAGGCGGAGATCCACGCCAAGCTCGGCACCACCAAGGCGATCTGGCTCCCGCACGGCCTGGCCGGCGACTACGGCAGGTACGGCACCCAGGGCCACGTCGACATCGTCGCGGCCTTCGCCCGGCCCGGCACCGTGCTGGTGCACAGCCAGCGCGACCCGGCCCACCCGGACCACGCCCGCTCCCAGCAGTACATCGAGCTGCTGCGCGGCGCGACCGACGCGAAGGGCCGCCGCCTGGAGGTCGTCGAGATCCCCGCGCCCACCGTCCTGAAGGACGAGGAGGGCGACTGGGTGGACTACTCCTACATCAACCACTACCTCTGCAACGGCGGCGTCGTCCTGTGCGCCTTCGGCGACCCGAACGACGAGATCGCGGCCGGGATCTTCCGGCGGCTGTTCCCGGAGCGGACGGTGACGCTGGTGGACGCCCGTACCATCTTCGCTGGCGGTGGAGGCATCCACTGCATCACGCAACAGCAGCCGAAGATCTAGGAGCCGTCGGATGGCCGGTGCGCGGAAGAACGCGCCGCCGCGGGAGGACGTCCTCGTCGCCGCCATGGAGATGATCGCCGAGCGCGGTCTGGAGAAGCTCACCATGGCGGCGCTCGGCCGCGAGGTCGGGATGAGCAGCGGGCATCTGCTCTACTACTTCGGCTCCAAGGACGAGCTGCTGCTGGAGACCCTGGAGTGGAGCGAGGGCAGGCTCGGCGCCGAGCGCGGCCGACTGCTCACCCGCACCGCGCCCGCCCGGGAACGGCTGGATGCCTACGTCGACCTCTATGTCCCCGACGGCCATCGCGACCCGCACTGGACGCTGTGGCTGGAGGTCTGGAACCGCTCGCAGAACGCCGACGACGCCGCCCGCGACCGGCAGGCCGCGATCGAGGGCGCCTGGCACCGCGACCTGGTGGCGCTGCTCGCGGAGGGGGTCTCGCGCGGGGAGTTCCGGCCGGTCGACCCGGACCGGTTCGCGGCCCGGATGCGAGCGCTGCTGGACGGCTTCTCCATCCATGTGGCGATCGGGCTCAGGGGCACGGACCGGGCGCAAGTTATCGGCCATGTCGGGGAGTTCCTCCGGGAGAGCCTCCTCGCGGACGACTGAAGCCGCGCCCGGGTTGTACTCAATTCGGGGGATTGACGCCGTGACGCGTGGTGCGTTTGCCTCGATGGAAGCCCTCGGCGCGGGGCCGGGGGGAACTGCATCACGGGGGAAACGTGTTCAGAACCATGCGTGGGGTGTCTGTTGCCGTGCTCGCGGGGGCGATGGTGGCGTTAACAGCGACGTCCGCGGCGCCGGCGCCGAAGCCGGGACCCGAGCGGATCACGCTGCGGGCCTCGGGGGAGCAGATCGAGAAGGGGTCGGGCGGAGCCGCGCTCTCCGCGGACGGGCGCTTCGCCGCGTTCGTCACGGAGGACGCCGGTGTGGTGCCGGGTGACACCAACGGGCGCAGCGATGTCTTCGTCCGCGATCTGCGCAAGGGAACCGTCGAGCGGGTCAACGTCGCCTCGGACGGGACGCAGGCCGAGGGGGGCTGGGGCTCCCACCGTGTGGAGATCAGCGCGGACGGCCGCTACGTCGCCTTCATGTCCAGCGCCACGAATCTCGTCGACTGGCCCGAACCGCCCACCGCCCGGGTGGAGGACGTCTACGTCCACGACCGTCGCACCGGCCGCACCGAGCGGGTCAGCGTCGCCGCCGACGGCGGCAGCGCCTGGGCGTTCGACACCTTCGACATGTCCGCCGACGGCCGCTACGTCGCCTTCGGCGCCTCGGCGCAGCGGATGGAGGGGGCGTCGAACAGCCAGACCGTCGCCTACGTCGTCGACCGCCGCAGTGGCACGGCCAAGCGCATCAGCGACCACATCCCGTCGGACTGGTACGTCCCGAGCGTCACCCTGAGCGCCGTCGGCAGCCATCTGACCTATGTGCAGCGGCACCCGCGCGGCGGGCGGCACGAGCTGTGGCACGTCGATCTGGGCACCGGGGAGCAGAAGCTGGTGAACCAGGTCGGGGGCGAGCCCACCAACGGCAGTCCGGGAGGCGCGAACCTCTCCGCGGACGGCCGGTTCGTGACGTACTCCTCGTTCGACGAGAGCGTCGTCCCCGGAGCGCCGGAGTACACCTGGGAGCTGTATCTGTACGACAGCGTCACGGGTGAGACCCGGTGGATGACCCACGAGGGCCAGGGCGGGCTGGGTGCCGGTCTGCTCAGCCCCGACGGCCGCCTCCTCGCCTACAACACCGAGGTCAAGTCGGGGGACGAGGTCGTCGCGGAGAACGTCCATGTCCGGGATCTGCGGTCCGGCCGGACCAAGCTCGTGACCCGCACCGTCGCGGGCGGACCCCAGACCGAGGGATCCGCGGCACCCAGCGCCTTCGCCCGGGGCAACCGGCTGCTCTCCGTCTACTCCTACTCGCCCGAGCTGGTCCCCGGCGACACCAACGGAGTGGGCGACGGCTTCCTGTTCCGGCTGCGCTGACCGGAGCTTCCGGCTGCGACTGACCAGGACGAGGTTCGCATACTGAGACACCGGTGAGCACGGTGGCAGTCTGTGCCAGACTGCCACCGTGCTCTCGTTCGCCATGATTATTGGCAGCAGGCGCGCCGGTCCGCAGTGACCGCCACGTACGACCAGGTGCGGGCGGACACCGTCGTCCTCGACCCGCGCGCAGACCTCTCGCACCCGCGAGAGGTTTTTCGCATTTCTGGCCCACCTACAGCCGGGAACGCGGCGCGAGGGATCATTGGAGGACGGTGGAGCCGGTCATTCCGGTACAGACCGAGATCCATACATCAGGAGCCTTCAGACCATGACGGAAACCAGCGAGCTCGACGACTCGTTCCACGTCTTCGACACCACCCTGCGCGACGGCGCCCAGCGTGAGGGCATCAACCTCACCGTCGCGGACAAGCTGGCCATCGCACGGCACCTGGACGACTTCGGCGTGGGCTTCATCGAGGGCGGCTGGCCCGGCGCCAACCCGCGGGACACCGAGTTCTTCGCCCGCGCCCAGCAGGAGATCGACTTCAAGCACGCCCAGCTGGTCGCCTTCGGTGCCACCCGCCGGGCGGGCGCCAAGGCTGCCGAGGACCCGCAGGTGAGGGCGCTCCTGGACTCGGGCGCCCCGGTGATCACCCTGGTGGCCAAGTCGCACGACCGGCATGTGGAACTCGCGCTGCGCACCACCCTGGACGAGAACCTGGAGATGGTCCGGGACACCGTCTCCTTCCTCAAGGAGCAGGGCCGCCGGGTCTTCGTCGACTGCGAGCACTTCTTCGACGGCTACCGCGCCAACCCCGAGTACGCCAAGTCCGTCGTCCGTACGGCGTCCGAGGCCGGCGCGGATGTCGTCATCCTCTGCGACACCAACGGCGGCATGCTCCCGGCGCAGGTCCAGGCGGTCGTGGGGACGGTACTGGCGGACACCGGCGCCCGGCTCGGCATCCACGCCCAGGACGACACCGGCTGCGCGGTCGCCAACACGCTCGCCGCGGTGGACGCGGGCGCGACCCACGTCCAGTGCACGGCCAACGGCTACGGCGAGCGGGTCGGCAACGCCAACCTCTTCCCGGTGGTAGCGGCCCTGGAGCTGAAGTACGGCAAGAAGGTCCTGCCCGAGGGACACCTCCGCGAGATGACCCGGATCTCCCACGCCATCGCCGAGGTCGTCAACCTCACCCCCTCCACCCACCAGCCCTACGTCGGCGTCTCCGCCTTCGCGCACAAGGCGGGACTGCACGCCTCCGCGATCAAGGTCGACCCGGACCTGTACCAGCACATCGACCCCGAGCAGGTCGGCAACACCATGCGGATGCTGGTCTCCGACATGGCGGGCCGCGCCTCGGTGGAGCTCAAGGGCAAGGAACTCGGCGTCGACCTGGGCGGCGACCGCGAACTGGTCGGCCGGGTCGTGGAGCGGGTCAAGGAGCGCGAGCTCAAGGGCTACACCTACGAGGCGGCGGACGCCTCCTTCGAGCTGCTGCTGCGCGCCGAGGTCGAGGGGGGCAAGCCCCTGAAGTACTTCGACGTGGAGTCCTGGCGCGCGATCGTCGAGGACCGCCCCGACGGCACCCACGCCAACGAGGCCACCGTCAAGCTCTTCGCCAAGGGCGAGCGCATCGTGGCCACCGCGGAGGGCAACGGCCCGGTCAACGCCCTGGACCGTGCCCTCCGCGTGGCGCTGGAGAAGATCTACCCCCAGCTCGCCAAGCTGGATCTGGTCGACTACAAGGTCCGCATCCTGGAGGGCGTCCACGGCACCCAGTCGACCACCCGCGTGCTGATCTCCACGTCCGACGGCGCGGGCGAGTGGTCGACGGTGGGCGTCGCGGAGAACGTCATCGCCGCGTCCTGGCAGGCCCTGGAGGACGCCTACACCTACGGTCTGCTCCGGGCCGGCGTGAGCCCGGCGCAGTAACCGTCAGGCCAGCCTCCACTTCTGGTTGGCGGCGCCCGTGCAGCTCCAGATCTGCGCACGGGCGCCGTTGGCCGAGGAGTTGTCGGTGACATCGAGGCACTTGTCGGCGGCGCGGTTCACCACATCGCCCGTCGAGGCGTTGTACGACCACTGCTGCGCCCCGGTGCCGTTGCAGTCGTACAACTGCACCTTCGCCCCGTTCGCCGTCGAACCGCCCGTCACGTCGAGGCACTTGCCGAGCGCCCGCACCGAGCCGTCGGCGCCCACGGTCCACCGCTGGGCCGCGGATCCGTTGCAGTCGTAGAGCTGCACCGCCGTGCCGTTGGCGCTCGAACCGCCCGCCACATCGAGGCACTTGCCCGCGAGGCCCACGAACGCGCCCGACTGCTCGCCGCCGCCGGACTGGTTGCCGGACCAGGTGAAGGTGGCCGAGGTCTTGCCGGGCAGCGAGTAAGTGGAGTGCTGGGAGCCCCAGTTGATGGTCACCGTCTTCGCGGTGGAGGCGTCGTTGTAGGCGATCAGCGCCTTGGAGCCGTCCGGGTTGCGCCAGGCCACGTTCGGCACGGACGCCGAGGCGGTGGAGGCGATGCGGTGGGCGCCGGGCCGGACGAACTTCGTGAGGTGGCCCATCGTGTAGTACTCGATCATGTAGTCCACCTGGCCGTGCCGGGAGTCCCCGTTGTGGACGGTGATCAGCCCGTCGCAGACCCCGCAACCGCCGTTGTGCGGACCCCGGTTCTGGTCCACGGCGAGGGACCACTTGGTCACCGACTTCGCCCAGTTGCGGGTGTAGTCGATGATGTTCATCATGTCCTCGCGCTGCTGGTTGGCGATCCAGGTGCCGCCCGAGTGCTCGGTCCCGAAGGCGTCCAGCTGCGGGTACTGGTTGTGCACCGCGGTCTGCTTGGCCACGTCACCGCCGTAGCCGTGCCAGGCGATGCCGCCGAAGTTGGGGTGCGAGCGGATCGCCGCGTCGTCCACGGTCTGCGCCGCGTAGGCGTCGTAGTCGGACCAGTTCCAGTCGTGCGCGAGAACCTTCGTCGACAGGCCGGCCGCCTGGAGCTTGGGCAGCAGCTCGTTCTTGGTGAAGTAGTGCAGCCCGGAGGCGTTCCAGCTCATCGACGGATAGCCCGAGCAGCACGTCGGCTCGTTCTGCGCCGTCACGTACGCGATCGGGATGCCCTGGGCCTGGTAGCCCTGCACGTATTTCACGAAGTAGGAGGCGTAGGCGCCGTAGTGCTCCGCCTTCAGCCAGCCGCCGTTGAGCTGTCCGCTGTCCTTCATCCAGGCGGGCGCGGTCCACGGCGAGGCCATCACGGTGAGCGCCGGGTTCAGCTGCCGCGCCTGCTTGGTCAGCGGCACCACGTCCTGGAGGTCGTGCGCGAGGGAGAACTCCGACAGGTCGGGGTCCGTCTGCCCGGCCGGCATGTCGTCGTAGGTGTAGCCGAACCGCGCGAGGTCCGAGCCGCCCATCGGATTGCGCAGGAACGACAGACCGATGCCCTCCGTCGGGGAGAACAGCTTGCGCATGGTCTCGTCCCGGGTGGCCTGGGACAGCGCACCGCTGCCGTCCATCAGCCAGGCCGCGGTGTCGGTGAAGGAGGCGCCGCCGCCGGTGAAGGTCTGGTACCGGGTGTTCTCGTCGACGGTGATGTTCTCGCCCGAACCGCCGGTGCCGGACTGGAAGTTGAACGGTGCCTGCTGCTGGAGTCCCCGGGTGACATGGCGGCCGCCGCTGTCGTCGGTGGTCGTGAGATAGGCGGTGACCTGCTCACCCGCCGCCTGGGCAGGGGTGGTTGCCGCGGTGACGCCGGCCGTGGAGAGCAGTGCGGCCAGCAGCAGCCGGACCGTGTGGGGGGTTCCTCGCACAGTGCCTCACCTTCCCGAAATGTCTGACGTGCTGTCTTGACGGGTATGTGTGTTGTTAGTTAACTCACGGCGTGATCTAAGTCCTGAGTGAACCATGAGAGTCGAGGGAAGGTCTATGCCAAGAACCGCCCTGCTCGTCTCCACCGCTCTGCTCGCCGCACTCGTGCCGCTGTCGTCGGCAAGCGCGGTGGACGATCCCGCACCCGCACCCGTCCCCGTCGACCGTTTCGAGGGCGAAATCCCCTTCGCCAGTCCTCCCGCGGAGGGCATCTTCACCTGGGGCAGCGACAACGACGATCCGCCCACCCTCCGGATCGGCGCACGCGAGGACGCCCCCGAGGGCGAGAAGGTCCTCTCCGGCACCTACGACATCAGCGGCTACGGCGGCTTCACCCACGACTTCGCCTTTGACCAACCCGCCCACAACTGGTCGGCGAGCAAAGGCATCCGCTTCTGGTGGGACGGACAGAACAACGGCAAGAAGATCGCCTTCGAGCTGAAGGACGGCGGCGCCAACGGCGAGGCCTCCGAGCTGTGGCAGACGACCTTCACCGACGACTTCACCGGCTGGAAGCAGATCGAGATCCCCTTCACGGACTTCGTCTACCGCACCGACTACCAGCCCGTCGGCGGCATCGACCAGATCCTCGGCCTCACCGAGATGTGGGGCTACGCCGTCACCCTCCCGGTCGGGACACCGGGCGAATTCGCCATGGACGGCGTCGAGTTGTACGGCAAGGCGGATCAGTCCCTGCGCGCCTCCGTCACCACCGACGCCGCCGTGTACCCGGTGACCGAGGGCGGCACCGCCACCGTCCGCGTCACCCTCGCCACCACCGGCTCCGCCCCCGTCGACGAACCCGTCACCGTCGCCTACGAGACCACCGGCGGGAGCGCCTCGGGCGACGACTACACGCCCGTCAAGGGCGAGTTCACCTTCCCCGCGGGCACCGTCTCCGGCACCACCCGCGCCGTTCAGGTCCGCACCCTCAAGGACAAGGCGGCCGAATCCGCCGAGACGGTCCCGCTGAAGCTGACCGTCACCGGCGCCAAGCCGCCCACCGAGAACCCGCAGATCGTCGTGGACGCGCACGGACTGCCGTACCTCAACAGCAAGTTGCCCGTGAAGAAGCGCGTCGCCGACCTCATCGGCCGGATGTCCCTGGCGGAGAAGGCCGGCCAGATGACCCAGGCCGAGCGCGGCGCCATGGGCAAGCCCGGCGACATCGCCGCCTACGACCTGGGCTCGCTGCTCTCCGGCGGCGGCTCCACCCCGACGCCCAACACGGCCGAGGCCTGGGCGAAGATGATCGACTCCTACCAGCTCCGCGCCCAGGCGACCCGCTTCCAGATCCCGCTGATCTACGGCGTCGACGCGGTGCACGGCCACAACAACCTGGTCGGCGCCACGATCATGCCGCACAACATCGGCATCGGAGCGACCCGCGATTCCCGACTCGCCCACGAAGCAGGGGCGGTGACCGCCGCCGAGGTCCGCGCCACCGGCGTCCCCTGGGACTTCGCACCCTGCCTCTGCGTCACCCGCGACGAACGCTGGGGCCGCTCCTACGAGGCCTTCGGTGAGGACCCGGCGCTGGTCGAGTCCATGGAGACGGTGATCCAGGGCCTCCAGGGCCGCGCCGACGGACGGGACCTGGACCGCGACGACAAGGTCCTCGCCACCGCCAAGCACTTCGTCGGCGACGGCGGCACCGAGTACGGCTCCTCCACCACCGGCACCTACACCATCGACCAAGGCGTCACCAAGGTCACCCGGCAGGAACTGGAGGCCGTACACCTGACGCCGTTCGAAGAGGCCGTCGACCGGGGTGTCGGCACCGTCATGCCGTCGTACTCCTCCCTCGACCTGATCGGCGACGGCCAGGGCCCCGTGAAGATGCACGCCCGCGCCGACATGATCAACGGCGCCCTCAAGGGCCGCATGGACTTCGAGGGCTTCGTGATCAGCGACTGGAACGGCATCGACCAGATCCCGGGCGACTACACCAGCGACGTCCGTACGTCGGTCAACGCCGGGGTCGACATGGTCATGGCGCCGTACTCCTACAAGGAGTTCCACTCCGCCCTCGTCTCCGAGGCGACGGCCGGACGGATCACCGAGCAGCGGATCGACGACGCCGTCTCCCGCATCCTCACCCAGAAGTTCAGGCTCGGCCTCTTCGAGGAGCCCTACGCCGACACCAGCGGCGCCGCGGAGATCGGTTCCGCCGAGCACCGGGCCGTGGCGCGCGAGGCGGCGGCGAAGTCGCAGGTGCTGCTGAAGAACGAGCGGAACCTGCTGCCCCTGAAGAAGTCGCAGAAGGTGTACGTCGCCGGGTCCAACGCCGACGACCTGGGCAACCAGACCGGCGGCTGGACCATCACCTGGCAGGGTTCCTCGGGCGACATCACCGAGGGCACGACGATCCTGGAGGCGATGCGGAAGAACTCCCCGGGCCTGACGTACTCCAAGGACGCCTCCGCCCCGACCGACGGCCACGCCGTCGGTGTGGTCGTCGTCGGCGAGACCCCCTACGCCGAGGGCATCGGCGATGTCGGCAACGGCAACGACCTGGTGCTGTCCGCGGCCGACCAGGCAGCCGTCGACAAGGTGTGCGCGGCGATGACGTGCGCGGTGCTGACCGTGTCCGGACGCCCGCAGCTCCTCGGCGCCGAGCGGCTCGGCGAGGTGGACGCCCTGGTCGCCTCCTGGCTGCCGGGCACCGAGGGCGACGGCGTCGCCGATGTGCTGTACGGGAAGCGGCCGTTCACCGGGCAGCTCCCCGTCACCTGGCCGAAGTCCGAGGCCCAGTTGCCGATCAACGTCGGGGACGCCTCGTACGATCCGCAGTTCCCCTACGGCTGGGGCCTGACCACCCTGACCAAGGTGCCGGAGGGCGGTACCACCACCCTCAGGGCGCTCGGGGTCGCGGCCGCGGTGGCCGAGCGGGCCGGGGCGGAGGAGGCCGGCCGCGCGCTGGTGACCAAGGCGCGGCTGATCGTCCAGCAGAAGTCGGTCACCCCGGCCTCCGCCAAGCCCTTCGCGGAGGCGGACCGGCTGCTGACGCAGGGGCGTTACGGCGCGGCCGTGGAGCGGCTGACGGCGGCCTACCGGGCCGGATGAGCCCGCTGTGAGAGACCGGGCCCGGCGGGATCGTGGGAACGAACCCGCCGGGCCCGGTACGTTTGTCCGTTTGGTCAGGTAGCTTCGAAGTATGAGGACTCCGTTGCTCCGGGGCCTTGTGCGCTGGGCCCTCGTCCCGGTCGCCGCCACGCTGGCGGTGCTGACCGCCGGTGTGCCCGGCGCGTACGCGGCCGCGGATCTGTCGACGGTCGCCGAGGCCCTGCGCGAGGACCCCGTCTATGTGGACCCCGCCGCCTCCGACCAGCTCTCCTCCGCGGACGCCGAGGCGCTCTCCGACAAGATCAGGGACGCCGACAAGCCGGTCTTCGTCGCCGTTCTCCCGGCCGACCAGCCCGAGGAGGACCTCTTCGTGAACCTCCGTACGGAGACCGGAATCACGGGCCTGTACGCGGTGCGCAGCGGTGACCGCTTCGGCGCGCGGGCCGACGCCTCGGTGCTCAGCGAGGCCGGTGTGAACAACCTGGTCACGGCCGTGGAAGGCACCGACGACGTCAAGGCCCAGCTGAACGATTTCGTCGACGCGGCGCTCCAGAACGTGGGCGGCTCGGCCCCGGCCTCCTGGAGCTCGTCGACCGACACCGGCGTCCCGATCGCCGGTCTGGTCACCACCGGCGTGGTGCTGGCGGCGGGCGGCGCGGGCGCGTACGCCCTGGTGCGGCGCCGGCGCCTCCAGCACGAGAAGGAGCAGCGCGAGGCGCTGGAGAAGCTGCGGGTGGTGGTCGACGAGGACATCACCGCGTTCGGCGAGGAACTGGAGCGCCTGGACTTCCACCCCGGTGAACCCGGCGCCGACGACGCGATGCGCACCGACTACGAACACGGCCTGGACTCCTACGAGCAGGCCAAGCGGCTGATGGACGGGGCGACGAAACCGGAGGACGTCAAGGCCGTCAGCCAGGCCCTGGACGACGGCCGCCACTCGCTGGCCGTGCTCGCCGCCCGCCGCGAGGGCCGCCCGCTGCCGGAGCGTCGGCCACCCTGCTTCTTCGACCCCCGGCACGGCCCGTCCGTCGCGGACGTGACGTGGACCCCGATGGGCGCCGCCACTCGTGAGGTCCCGGTCTGCGCGGCCGACCAGGCCCGTCTCGCCGACGGCCAGGACCCGCTGATCCGCGAGGTCACCACCGAGACCGGCGCCCGCCGCCCGTACTGGGACGCCGGACCCGCCTACGGCCCCTGGGCCGGCGGCTACTTCGGCGGCGGCATCCTCCCCGGCCTCCTGGTCGGCACGATGCTCGGCAGCATGATGGCGTCCCCCGCCTACGCCTCCGACTACGGCGCCGGTTACGGCGACTTCGGCGGCGGCGGTTACGAGGGCGGCGACGTCTCGGGCGCCGACTTCGCCTCCGACGACTTCATGGGCGGCTTCGGCGGCGGCGACTTCGGCGGGGGCGGGGACTTCGGCGGAGGGTTCTGACCCGGGCGGGGACCGGTACGGGCCCGGCGCGCGCGGCGCCGGGCCCGTCATGTGCGCAGGTGGTGCTCAGAGACCTGCCGCCGCGGAAGCGATCGCCGAGGCGAAGGTGGACACCTCGGTGTAGACACCGGGCGCGTTGGGCCGGGCGCATCCGATGCCCCAGCTCACGATGCCGACCTGGATCCACTGGTTCGCCGAGTCCCGGCGGAACATCGGGCCACCGGAGTCGCCCTGGCAGGTGTCGACGCCGCCCGCGGTGTAACCGGCGCAGATCTCCTCGTTCGCGATGAGGCCGCCGTAGCCGCTGTACGAGCGGCAGGTCGCGTCGCTGACGAACGGCACGGTCGCCTTCAGCAGATACCGCTGCTGGGAACCGCCCTCGCTGGCCGCGCCCCAGCCGGCCACGGTGAAGGTGCCGGTGTTGTACTGCGTGGTCGTGGCGATCTTCAGTGTGGGCAGGTTGATCGGCTGGGCGAGCTTGATCAGCGCCCAGTCCTTGCCGTCGCCGTTGTAGCCGGGGGCGCGGTAGACGTAGGTGGACCGGACCTGGATACGGCTGCTCGACTGGAGGTCCACGACCCCGGCGGTGGCGGTGATGCTGGTGTTCGCGCCGGTACGGCCCACGCAGTGGGCGGCGGTGAGCACGATCTGCTGGGTGTAGAGCGCCCCGCCGCAGCCCATCGAGAGCCGCACCATGAACGGGAACTCGCCCTGCGCGGCGCGTGTTCCGCCGACGACGGGCGCGGGCGCGGCCTGCGCGCTGGACACGGGCTGAAGACTGACGACGGCGAGCGCGGCCGCACCGGCGACCGCGCATCTCTTGAGCGCCTTGAGGAGAGACTTCAACGGGCTGCCTTCCGTGGGGGGTTGATGGAGGCGTACGAGGGACGCGTCGCGATGTTGTCGCGCACACGTCAACCCTGTGCTCGGATTATGGGAAGGCTGTGAGCACTGGGCAAGCAGGCAATTCCGGCCAGGCGAGCATGGCGCACAGAGGACAGAACCTGGCCTAATTCCCGCCTACTGTCTCTTCATGACCACCCCTGAACCCCTCCCGTTCGCCTCCGTCGACGCGCTGGACGCCTGGCTCACCGCGCACCCGGCCCCGCATCCCGGGCTCTGGGTGAAGGTCGCCAAGAAGGGCTCGGGCATCGCGTCCGTCGACTGGGTCGAGGTCAACGACGTGGCCCTGTGCCACGGCTGGATCACCGGGCAGCGCAAGGCGCTGGACGAGTCGTACTTCCTCCAGCGGATCACCCCGCGCCGCCCCGGGAGCCTGTGGTCGATGGTCAACGTGCGGCGGATCGCGGAACTGACCGCCGACGGGCGGATGCGGCCGGCCGGGCTCGCCGAGGTCGAGGCGGCACAGGCGGACGGGCGGTGGGAGGCGGCGTACGAGTCGCAGCGGAACGCCGTCGTGCCCGAGGAGCTGACGGCGGCGCTGGAGCGCAGTCCCCGGGCGCGGGAGGCCTTCGAGAGGCTGGGCCGGACCGACCGCTACCAGGTCATCCTCGGCCTGCTCCAGGCGCGTACGCCCCAAGCCCGTGCGGCCCGGCTGTCCGCCGCCGTCGCGAAGCTGGAGTCCTGACTCTTCTTGCGGACAGCCGAGCGCCCGCCCTCCCGTTCGGGGGAGTAGAGGGCGGGCGCGCTCGGGGGGTGTTACGCGGTGGCGTTACGCGGCGTTGCGGATCGCCGAGATGTCGAAGTTCAGCTTGATCTTGTCGGAGATCAGGACGCCACCCGTCTCCAGGGCCGCGTTCCAGGTCAGGCCGAACTCGGAGCGCAGAAGCTCCGCCTTGCCCTCAAAACCGACGCGCTCGTTGCCGAACGGGTCCTTCGCTGCGCCGTTGAACTCCAGGTCGATGGTGATCGACTTGGTGGTGCCGAGGATCGTCAGGTCACCGGTGATGCGGTAGTCGTCGCCGCCCAGGGCCTCCGCCTTGGTGGAGCGGAAGGTCATGGTCGGGTGCTCGTCCGTCCGGAAGAAGTCCGCGCTCTTGAGGTGGCCGTCACGGTCCGCGGAACCGGTGTCGATGCTGTCCATCTTCACGTCGAGGGAGGCGGTGGACTTGGACGGGTCCGAGCCGTCCAGGTTCAGCGAGCCGGTGAAGTCCAGGAACTTGCCCTTGACGTTGGTGACCATGGCGTGGCGGGCCACGAAACCGAGCGTGGAGTGGGCGGTGTCGATGGTGTACTCGCCGGTCAGGGCGGCCAGGTCGGCGCTGACGGCGGCGGGGGTCTCGACGGTGGTCTTGCGGCCGAAGATGCTCACGACGTTCTCCTTGGGGACGATGTTGAATGTTGAACTACCCAACACGGATGACGGTAGACCTATTCCGTTCAGATTTCAACAACGTCGCGGGAGTGTTCGGAGAACCACTCCCAGGGCAGGAGAGGTCATGCGCATGAATCGCCGGGCGCTGTTCCTGGCCGCCGCCCTGAGCCTCACCGCGGCCGGCGCGGGACGGTCCGAGGGCGCCTACGACTCCTACGACGCGCTCCGGCATCGCTGGCTCGAACTCGCCCTCGGTACCGGCTACGACCCCACCGCAGAGCCGTACGCCTCCCGGCTCGCCGAGACCGGCACCCTCGCCCGCGGCTTCCGGAACACGATGGCGCCCGCCGCGACCTCCCTGTGGCCCGGCCACCCCTACGACCCGCCCGCCGGCATCACCCAGAGCTACAGCCGCCTGTGGACCATGACCCAGGCGTACCTCAAGACCGGCACCGGATCGACCGGGGACCCGGAGCTGCTCGCCGACATCCTCCGCGGGCTCGACCACCTCTCCGCCACCGTCTACAACCCCTCCACCACCCGCTACGGCAACTGGTGGGAATGGCAGATCGGCAGCCCCCGCCTGCTGATGGACATCGCCCTCGCCCTCCACGACCACCTCACCGACGACCGGCGGGCAGCGGCCTGCGCCGCCGTCGACCACTTCGTCCCGGACTCCGCGCTCGCCGACTACTCCGGCACCTCCACCGGCGCCAACCGCGTCGACCTGTGCCGCTCCGTCGCCCTGCGCGGCATCCTCGGCCGGGAACCGGCCAAGATCGCCCTCGCCCGGGACGCGCTCTCCCCGGTGTTCCCGTACGTGACGAAGGGAGACGGCCTCTACGCGGACGGCTCCTTCGTCCAGCACACCCGGGTCGCCTACTCGGGCACCTACGGACAGGTCCTCCTCGACGGGCTCGGACGGCTCTTCGCCCTGCTCGCCGGCTCGCCCTGGGAGGTGACCGACCCGAACCGGCAGCTCGTACTCGACAGCGTCGAGCACGCCTTCGCCCCGCTGATCCATGACGGGCTGATCATGGACGGCGTCAACGGGCGCGCCATCAGCCGGGGACACCTCAAGAGCGACGAGCGGCAGATCCTGCGCGGGGACCACTTCCACGGGCACGGCGTCATCGCCGCCTTCGCGCTGCTGGCGGGCGGCGCGAGCCCGGCGGAGCGGGAGCGCTGGTACGGGAGGATCAAGGGCTGGATCGAGCGGGACACCGTCTCCCCGGTCCTGACCGCACGGCAGTTCCCGGTCGCCGATCTCGCCCGGCTGCACTCCATCGCGGACTCCGCCGTCCCCGCGGCGCCCGAACCCGTCGGCCACCACCTCTTCGCCGCCATGGACCGAGCCGTCCACCGTCGCCCCGGCTTCGTCGCGAGCATCGCCATGGCCAGTGACCGCGTCGCCCACTACGAGTGCGGCAACGGCGAGAACCCACGCGGCTGGCACACCGGCGCCGGAATGCTCTCCTGGTGGGTGCCGGGACAGGGCGGCCAGTACACCGACTGGTTCTGGCCGACCGTCGACTGGTACCGGCTCCCGGGGACCACGGTCTCCACCCGGCGCCTGCCCGACCGTGCCGGTGGCGAATGGGGCGAGCCGAGGCCCGACGCGCGCTGGGTCGGCGGCGTGACCGATGGCGAGTACGCCGCCGTCGGACAGCACCTGAAGGGCCTCGGCTCCAACCTCCAGGCCCGTAAGTCATGGTTCTGCGTCGCGGACGCGGTGATCTGTCTCGGCGCCGGGATCACCTGCGCCGACGGCGTCCCCGTCGAGACGGTGGTCGACAACCGGAACCTCGGGGAGAACGGCGACGCGGCCTTCGTACGCGGCGACGGCTGGGCCCACCTGGAGGGCCACGGCGGCTGGCTGGTACCCGACGGCCGGCTGCGCACCCTCCGCGAGGACCGCACGGGCGCCTGGTCCGACATCAACACCGGCGGTACGACCGAGCGGCGCACCCGACGCTGGCAGACCCTGTGGCTCGACCACGGCGCCGATCCAGAGGACGCCGATTACCTGTACGTCCTGATGCCCGGCGCCCCCCGCCGCACGGTCGCCGCCCGCGCCGCCGACCGCCACTGGCTGTCGGTCCTCGCCAACGACACCGGATGCCAGGCGGTCCGCGTCCCCTCACTCGGTCTGACCGCGGCGAACTTCTGGCGGGCCGGTAGCGCGGGCCCGCTCACCGCGTCCACGGCGGCGAGCGTCCTGGTCCGCCGCGACGGCCGTACCGCTACCCTCTCGGTCGGCGAGCCGCCCCGCACCGGCGCCCCGCTGGAGATCACCTGGGACCGTCCGGTGCGCTCGGTCGTCCGGGCCGACGACACCGTCGAGGTGCTCGCCACGGGCCGCCGACTGCGCGTCCGTGTCACTCCGGGGAGGGCATGTGCGAGCCATGAATGTGAGGTGGCTCTCAGCTGACCGGTTTGTGCGACCTCTACAAGCGCCGGACCCCCTGAGCAGTCGGAACGGCTGCATGCCGCCACGGTTCTGTTCAGGGGTACCAGGAAAACGGGCCGGAGACTGTACGGAGTCGACGGCCCGCTTTCCTTGGCGGGCTTCGTAAGGTCACTACATGACCGTTTTGGAAGAGACCACGGGTGAGCCGACGGACGCGCGCGGCCGGGTCGCCGAGCTGCACGAGATCCGTGCCCAGGCACTGGCCGGTCCCAGCGAGAAGGCGACCGCGGCGCAGCACGCCAAGGGCAAGCTGACCGCCCGGGAGCGGATCGAGCTGCTGCTCGACCCGGGCACCTTCCAGGAGGTCGAACAGCTCCGCCGGCACCGCGCCCAGGGCTTCGGCCTGGAGGCCAAGAAGCCCTACACCGACGGTGTCATCACCGGCTGGGGCACGGTGGAGGGCCGCACGGTCTTCGTCTACGCCCATGACTTCCGCATCTTCGGCGGCGCGCTGGGCGAGGCCCACGCCACGAAGATCCACAAGATCATGGACATGGCCATCGCGGCGGGCGCTCCGCTGGTGTCGCTCAACGACGGTGCGGGCGCGCGTATCCAGGAGGGCGTCTCGGCGCTCGCCGGTTACGGCGGCATCTTCCAGCGCAACACCAAGGCGTCCGGCGTCATCCCGCAGATCTCGGTCATGCTCGGCCCCTGCGCGGGCGGCGCGGCGTACAGCCCGGCGCTCACGGACTTCGTGTTCATGGTCCGCGAGACCTCGCAGATGTTCATCACCGGACCGGACGTGGTCAAGGCGGTGACGGGCGAGGAGATCACCCAGAACGGCCTGGGCGGCGCGGACGTGCACGCCGAGACCTCGGGCGTCTGCCACTTCGCCTACGACGACGAGGAGACGTGCATCGCCGAGGTGCGGTACCTCCTGTCCCTGCTCCCGCAGAACAACCGCGAGAACCCGCCGCGGGTGGAGGCCTCCGACGCCGCGGACCGCCGCGGTGACGTGCTCCTCGACCTGGTCCCGGCGGACGGCAACCGCCCCTACGACATGGCCAAGGTCATCGAGGAGATCGTCGACGACGGCGACTATCTGGAGGTCCACGAGCGCTGGGCGCGGAACATCATCTGCGCGCTGGCCCGGCTGGACGGCCAGGTCGTCGGCATCGTCGCCAATCAGCCGCAGAGCCTGGCGGGCGTCCTGGACATCGAGGCCTCGGAGAAGGCGGCCCGTTTCGTCCAGATGTGTGACGCCTTCAACATCCCGATTCTCACCCTTTTGGACGTACCCGGCTTTCTGCCTGGTGTAGACCAGGAGCACGGTGGGATCATCCGCCACGGCGCGAAGCTGCTGTACGCCTACTGCAACGCGACCGTCCCGCGGATCTCGCTGATCCTGCGCAAGGCGTACGGAGGTGCCTACATCGTCATGGACAGCCAGTCCATCGGCGCGGACCTCACTTACGCGTGGCCGACGAACGAGATCGCCGTGATGGGCGCCGACGGTGCCGCCAACGTCATCTTCCGGCGACAGATCGCGGAGGCCGAGGACCCCGAGGCCATGCGGGCCCGCATGGTCAAGGAGTACAAGTCCGAGCTCATGCACCCCTACTACGCCGCCGAGCGCGGTCTGGTGGACGACGTGATCGACCCGGCGGAGACCCGCGAGGTACTGATCCGGTCCCTGGCGATGCTCCAGTCGAAGCACGCCGACCTCCCCTCCCGCAAGCACGGCAACCCCCCGCAGTAACCCACCGGTACCGCTGCGGAAACCTCTCTCACGGAGACTGACACCCATGAACCTCCCTGACATTCGCGTTGAGAAGGGCCACGCCGAGCCCGAGGAAGTCGCCGCCATCACGGCCATCCTGCTGGCCCGTGCGGCCGCCCAGCCGACGCCTCCGGCCCACCGGGGCCGCCCGAAGGCCGGCTGGCGCCGCCTGGAGCGCGAGCCCGGCTTCCGGGCACCGCACAGCTGGCACTGAGCCTCAGGCCACGACGACTCAGGGCCCCCTCTTTTGAGAGGGGGCCCTGAGCGTTTTTGAGGGGCGCGGGGCTGTATCGATATGCGGCTCCGCCGCGCGGGCGCGACAAGCCACTGGGCTGCCGCAGACGGCAGAAAAACCGTCCGTGGCAGCCCAGTGGCCGCAAGAACATCTACCTACCGCAAGCGAGCCATCAGCGCGTGCTCGACCAGCGTGATCAGCGCGGACTTCGCGTCGGCGCGGTGCCGGGCGTCCGTCGTGATGATCGGGGTGTCGGGACCGATCTGAAGGGCCTCGCGGACCTCGTCCGGGTTGTACGGCTGATTTCCGTCGAACCCGTTCAGCGCGATCACGAAGGGGAGACCGCTGTTCTCGAAGTAGTCGACCGCCGGGAAGCAGTCGGCCAGGCGCCGGGTGTCGACCAGGACCACCGCGCCGATCGCGCCGCGCACCAGGTCGTCCCACATGAACCAGAAGCGGTCCTGGCCGGGCGTACCGAAGAGGTACAGGATCAGGTCCTGGTCCAGGGTGATACGTCCGAAGTCCATGGCGACCGTGGTGGTCGTCTTGTCTCCGGTGTGGGTGAGGTCGTCGATGCCCGCCGAAGCAGACGTCATCACGGCCTCTGTGCGCAGCGGGTTGATCTCCGAGACGGCGCCGACGAACGTGGTCTTGCCCACGCCGAAGCCGCCCGCCACCACGATCTTCGCGGAGGTGGTGGAGCGGGAAGGACCGCCGCTAGAGCTTGCGAAGTCCACTGAGCACCCTTTCGAGCAGTGTCACGTCTGGCTGGCCGCCGGCGTTCTCGTCGCCGCCGGGCTGATGGATGGCGACCAGGCCCGCCTCCGCCAAGTCGGCGACGAGGATCCTGGCCACGCCGAGAGGGATCGTGAGCAGGGCCGAGATCTCGGCCACCGACTTGATCTCCCGGCAGAGGTTGCAGATCCGCTGATGCTCGGGCAGCTGGCCCTGCATCTGGTGCGGCTGCGCGGTGGTGTGCACCAGCGCCTCGATGGCGAGCTGGTAGCGCGGCCTGGTGCGGCCGCCCGTCATGGCGTACGGGCGCACCAGGGGGTTGTTCGACGCCCCGGCGGGCGTCGGCTCAGGGGCGCGGCGCTGCGGCTGCACCGGCTGGATGCGCGGCGTCTGCGGCTGGTCGTACGGTCCGGGACCCTGCGGGCCCTGCGGCGCGTACGGCTGCTGATGCCGCTGCTGGCTCGGCGCGGAGGGGAAGTTGTACCGGTTCTGGGAACCGTCGTTCTGGCCCTGGGCAGGGCCGTACGACCAATTGCCCGATGACGAACCGTCTGGGGGTGTTGCCACTTTCTCTCCTCCTCCGACTGTGCCGGGCACCCATCACGTGGAAGCCGCGTCCCGAAACCTTACGGCCACGGGACGCCAAAACGCACCGTCTGTCTGTTAGTTGAGAAGGCTCCCTTGGAGCTCCGCACGCAGATCCGGGGTAAGGACCGTACCTGCACGGTCGACCAGAAGGGCCATCTCGTACCCAATGAGGCCGATGTCCGCCTCCGGGTGGGCGAGAACCGCGAGCGAAGAACCGTCGGAGATGGACATGATGAAGAGGAATCCCCTCTCCATCTCCACAACCGTCTGGTTCACGCTGCCGCCTTCGAAGATGCGCGAGGCACCGGCGGTCAGCGAGGTCAGACCGGAGGCGACGGCCGCAAGCTGGTCGGCGCGGTCGCGCGGAAAGCCTTCGGACATCGCCAGAAGGAGTCCGTCGGCGGAGACCACCACCGTGTGCGACACCCCGGGGGTGTTGTCCACGAAGTTGGTGATCAACCAGTTCAGGTTCTGTGCCGCCTGGCTCATCGGGCTCACACTAACGCTCCTGGTTGTAGGTGCTGTCAGGATTGAAGCCCTGACCGTTCGTTTCACTTCCCGCACTGCGACCCCGCTGGACACCGCGGCGCAGGTTGCTCAGCCTGCCCCGGACGTCCTCGGGAGCGCGGGAGACCTGTGGGCCGCCCTGGGGGGTGGCTTCGGCGGCTCCCTCGACCAGGTTGGCCTTGGGCACCCGCCGGGGCAGACCGGAGGAGGTGACTCCGCCCGCCTTGGGCTTACGGAGCGCCGACGCCTGCTGCCAGCGGTCGTCGTTCGCCGAACGCCAGCCGGAGTCGCCGGAGTTGTCCGCGGGGGCCGGCGTCTCCGGCTTCGCGGGCCGGGCGCCGTTCGTGCCGCCCGCAGCGGATCCGCGGCGGGGCAGCCCGGCGTCGGTCAGCGTGTGGGGGGCGGAGGCAGCCGATCCAGGACGCTCGAAGCCTACGCGGTCGCGCTCATTTGTGTCAGCGGCCTGCGGAGATTCCGTTTCCGGAGCGTAATGGTCGGCGTAGCTGCCGCGGACGTCGTCCTGCTGCGGCCAGTCGTCCTGGTAGCGCTGCTCTTCGAAGGCCGGGAAGGACTCCGGGGCGGGGGCGTGCGCGGCCGCGGGCGCCCCCTGGACCGGCTCCGCATAGCCCGGCTCGGGGTAGCCGCCGTTCGACGAGAAGGCGTCGTTCTGCGGCAGGCCGCCGTTCGGCGCGTAGTACTGCTCCTCGTACGCCGGCTGCTGGGGCTCCTCGTACGACGTCTGCTGGTCGTACGCCCCCTGCTGCTCGGGGAAGCCCGCACCGTTGTTGTCGTAGCCGCGCTGCCCGGCGTACTCGTCGTACGCGCCCTCCTCGGGGCCCTCGAGAGCGGGCGGCTGGCCGGTCGTCTGGGCCTCCAGGGCCGCCCGGCGCTCCTCGCGCATCAGGGAGCGGCCGACCGGGTCCAGATCGCGGATGTCGTCCGGGACCTCGTAGCGGCTGTCGTCGAAGCCCAGCTCGGCCGCCGTGCGCATCGGCTGGCGGTTGCTGAAGTCCTCACCCTGGAAGTGCTGCTCCGGGATGATCTGCGAGACCGTGAACTCGTCCTGCATCGGCGCCGTCTCGCCACCACCACCGTGGGTGATCGCGTCGGGGAGCATGACCAGCGAGGTGGTACCGGCCTGCTCGCCCGAGGGGCGCAGCTGGACCCGGATGCCGTGCCGGTCGGACAGCCGGCCGACCACGAACAGACCCATGCGCTGGGAGATCGCGGCGTCCACGGTCGGCGGGTTGGCCAGCTTGTGGTTGATGTCCGCGAAGTCCTCGGCGGTCAGGCCGATGCCCTTGTCGTGGATCTCGACCATGACGCGGCCGTCCGGGAGACGGGTCGCGGTGACGCGGACCTTGGTCTGCGGGGAGGAGAACGTGGTGGCGTTCTCCAGCAGCTCGGCCAGCAGGTGCACGAGGTCGGTCACGGCGCGGCCGTGGATCTCGGCCTCCGGGACGCCGGAGAGCTCGATGCGCTCGTACTGCTCCACCTCGGAGGAGGCGGCGCGCAGCACGTCGACCAGCGGGACCGGCTGGTCCCAGCGGCGGCCGGGCTCCTCGCCGGCGAGGACCAGGAGGTTCTCGCCGTTGCGGCGCATACGGGTCGCGAGGTGGTCCAGGCGGAAGAGGTTCTCCAGCTGGTCCGGGTCGGCCTCGTTGTTCTCCAGGTCGGTGATCAGGGTCAGCTGGCCCTCGATCAGCGACTGGTTGCGGCGCGACAGGTTGGTGAAGATCGCGTTGATGTTGCCCCGCAGGAGGGCCTGCTCGGCGGCGAGCCGGACGGCCTCGCGGTGGACCTGGTCGAAGGCGCGGGCGACCTCGCCGATCTCGTCGGTGGTGGTGATCGGGATCGGCGCCACCCGGGTGTCGACCCGGCCGGGGTCGGTGCGCGAGAGCTGGTCGACCAGCATCGGCAGCCGCTGCTCGGCGATGCCGAAGGCGGCGTTGCGCAGCTGGCGCATCGAGCGGGACATCTGGCGGGCGACCATGCCGGCCAGGATGAACGCGGCGAGCAGGGCGACCACGACGGCGGCACCCACGATGAAGGCGTCACGCTTGGCGTCGTCGGCGATCGTCGCGGCCTCGTTCACCGCGGCGTCGGCCATGTCCGACTCGATCTGCCGGTAGGCGTCGTACTTGAGGGTGTTGACCGCCCACCAGTTCTCGGCGGTGACGCCCTTCTGGGCCAGCCCAAGACGCTCGGTGGGGTCGGTGGTCTTCAGACCCGCGACCGCCCGGACCATGTCGGTGGTCTTCTCCGGCGGCGACACGTAGTCCGGGTTCTCGGCCTTGGCCTGCTTGGCCAGCGCCGCGCCCTTGGTGCGGATGTCGGCCTCGGCGTCCTTGAGTTTCTGCGCGTCCGCCTCGGTGCCACCACCGATGTACTCCTGGACGGCGATGCCCTCCAGGTAGGCGTACGAGGACAGGGCGACCTTCTGGCTGGTGAAGCTGCCGGTGCCGGGGCCCGGCTGGACCAGCAGGTGCATACCGATGGAGCGCTGGAGCGACAGGGCCGCCTTGGTCAGCTCCATCGCGTAGACCGTACGGCCGTACGAGGTGATGTTTCCGGTGCCGAGGCCGAGCTCGTTGGCGAACTCGGTCAGCGGGTGGGCGACGCTGACGTAGCCCTCCTCGGTCTCCACACCGGTGAGCTTGGTGGTGTACGCGCGCTCACGCAGGGTCTGGAGCTGCGGCTCGACCTTGCGGAACAGTGACAGACGGCGCTCGAGGCCCGCCTTCTCCGGCATGCTCTGCGTCGCCTCGTCGAAGAGGTCGGCCGCGTCGTCCGTCGCCTTGCGGGTCGCGGTGACGGTCGCCTTGTCCTTCGCCGTCTGGGCGGAGCCCTTCAGCAGCGGCGCGGCGGTGACGTCACGCTCGTTGTAGAGCGCGTCCGCGTAGTTCAGGGAGGCCCGCACCAGACGCGCGGTGTTCTCCGCGTCCTCGGCCTCCTGCCAGGTGTCGATCGAGCTCTTCACCTGGAAGCCGCCCATGACCAGGCCGACCAGCACGGGTATGAGCAGAATCGCGTTCAGCCGCGTCGGCACGCGCCAGTTGCGCGGGGAGAGACGGCCGCCGCTCGGAGCAGGCGCGGCCGTCGGCTCGGGACCGGGCACAGGGGCGGGCGCCGCTCCGCGCGGCGGCGGGGTGAAGTTGCCCCGGGCCGACGGCTCGGGACCGTTCTTGCTTCGCCTCACTCGACCAACAACCTTCCGGCGGTCGGCACCTACGTTGTGCCGCAGTGTCTCAGAGCCCAGTACCTCATCGACTGATGAGTACGTCATTGACTATTGGGCAGTTCAGGCATTCCAGCACGTGGACCTGCGCACTTCCAAACATGCGGAAGCGATCTTTCCACGTGATGTAAGCCCTGGATAAAACGGTCATACAGAGCGAGCCCCGTCAAAAGACGGGGCCTTTGTGCGCACAGCGAGACCGGTTGACCGCGACGCGTGGCGGTACCACTCGATTCCTCTGCCGAAACGTTATGAACACCGAAGCCGACCGTGTCAAAGGCCACAGCCGGCTCCGGGACATCTACGACAACCGCCGTACGCGGCCGCCGATTTCGTTACCTACCTCAGTCGTGCCATCAGCGCGTGCTCGACCAGCGTGATCAACGCACTCTTGGCATCGGAGCGGTGCCGGGCGTCCGTCGTGATGATGGGGGTGTCGGGGCCGATCTGAAGGGCCTCGCGCACCTCCTCGGGCGCGTACGGCTGGTGCCCGTCGAAGCCGTTGAGGGCCACGACGAACGGCAGGCCGCTGTTCTCGAAGTAGTCGACCGCCGGGAAGCAGTCGGCCAGGCGCCGGGTGTCGACCAGCACGACCGCGCCGATCGCGCCGCGCACCAGGTCGTCCCACATGAACCAGAAGCGGTCCTGGCCGGGCGTACCGAAGAGGTACAGGATCAGGTCCTGGTCCAGGGTGATACGTCCGAAGTCCATGGCGACCGTGGTGGTCGTCTTGTCCCCGGTGTGGGTGAGGTCGTCGATGCCCGCGCTCGCGGACGTCATGACAGCCTCCGTGCGCAGCGGGTTGATCTCGGAGACGGCGCCGACGAACGTCGTCTTGCCGACGCCGAAGCCGCCCGCCACCACGATCTTCGCGGAGGTGGTCGCCCGGCCTCCGTCAGAGCTTGCGAAGTCCACTGAGCACCCTTTCGAGCAGCGTCACATCCGGAGCGCCGCCGTTGTTCTCGTCGCCGCCCGGCTGGTGAATGGCGACAAGCCCGGCCTCCGCCAAGTCGGCGACGAGGATCCGGGCCACACCGAGAGGCATCGACAGCAGCGCCGAGACCTCGGCGACCGACTTGACCTCACGGCACAGATGGCAGATGCGCTGGTGCTCCGGGAGCAGCCCCATGAGCGCTGCCGGGTCGGCCGTGGTGCTGATCAGGGCCTCGATGGCCAGCTGGTAGCGCGGCCGGGTCCGGCCGCCGGTCATCGCATAGGGACGTACCAGCGGCTGGTCGCCCTCATCCTCGTACGGCTCCGCGTACGGATCATGAGAGGCGTTGGGCGGGGTCATGAATCCTCCGGGCGGGACAGCATGTGGGTCAGTCGTGCCGTCTGAACGGGGCCGGTGGGGGGACTGTGTCGGCCTGACGGTGATTTGGTGAGGCGGGTGGATCCGAGGTGGGTCAGTGGAGCAGACTGCCTTGCAGCTCGGCACGGAGATCGGGCGTGAGCACCGCACCCGCCCGGTCCACCAGCAGCGCCATTTCGTAGCCGACGAGGCCGATGTCGCACTCGGGGTGCGCGAGCACGGCCAGGGAAGAGCCGTCGGAGACGGACATGAGGAAAAGGAATCCTCGCTCCATCTCCACGACCGTCTGTGCCACGTTGCCGCCCTCGAAGATCCGGGAGGCACCGGCGGTCAGCGAGGTCAGTCCGGACGCGACGGCCGCCAGCTGGTCGGCACGGTCGCGCGGGAATCCCTCCGAGAGCGCCAGCAGAAGTCCGTCGGCGGACACGACGACGGTGTGGGACACCCCGGGGGTGTTGTCCACGAAGTTGGTGATCAACCAGTTGAGGTTCTGTGCCGCCTGGCTCATCTGACTCAACTAACGCTCCTGCTGGTGAGTGGGGCTCGGGAAGCTGCCGGTCTGACCGTTGCCGGCCTGACGACCCTGCGCGATACCCCGACGGAGATTGGTCAGCCGTCCACGTACGTCATCAGGCGCACGCGAGACCTGCGGACCGGCTTGGTGCTGTTGCTGCTGAGCCGTGCCCGGGACGAGGTTCGCCCTGGGCACCCGCTTGGGCAGGCCGGAGGTGGTGACCCCGCCCGCGGCCGGCTGGCGGACCCGCTCTGCCTGCCGGACGAGGTCGTCGTTCGGCGAGCTGCGCCAGGTGCCGGTGGCGGCCGGGCGCTGCGGAGCGGGAGGAGTGTGGGGGGCCTGGGACTGCGGTGCCTGGGCCGGAGCGGGCGCCGAGCCGTTGGGCTGCTGCCCATGGCCCTGCTGTGCCTGCTGCTGGCCGTGGAACCAGTTGGTCTCCAGGGTGTCGTACAGCGGCGTCCGTCCGTCACCGGGACCGGCCGCCGGCGGCAGCGCCTCGGGCTCGGGACGGGTCGGGCGTGCCTGCGGACGCGGCGGGGCCGGCGGACGCGGGGGGCTGTAGTCGGCCGGACCGCCCGCCTGGGGCCGCTGGAACTGGCCCGTGGTGGACGGGTTCTGCTGTCCCGGCAGGGAGTGCTGTCCGGTCGAGCTGCCGTCGTAGCCCTGTGCCGAGCCGTTGTTGTAGCCCTGCGGAGCCGGGAACTGCCCCGTGGACTGGTTGCCCGCCGGGCCGTAGAGGTCCGGGCGGGCGTACTCGCCCGTCTGCTGACCCTGCGGAACGTTCGGCCGCTGGTACTGGCCGGTGTTCTGCGGGGAGTCGTACGACGGGGCCTGGCGGCCGTCGCCGCGCGGGACCGCGGGCATCTCGGCCGTCGTGGCCGGGCCCTGCCGGTCGTCGATCCGCGGCATCCGCGAGGTCTGCGCCGGGTCCTGCTCGTCATGGCCGCGCGGGGTGTCCAGCGAGGCGCGCGGCACCGGCGGCTGGGCGTTCTCGTCGCTCCAGCTCGGCGTGCGCGGCTGACCGGCACCGGCGCCCGGCAGTTCGGCCCGGGGGCCGCGGCGGGTGCCCGGCAGCTGCGGCCGACGGTTACGACGGCCACCGCCGCCCTGCTCGGCCTTGTTGCTCGCGGACTGCTGCGGGGCGGGCGGCGTGGGACGGCCGCCACCGAAGGCGTCCTGACCCTGGGACGCCGATGCCGTGGGACGCCCACCGAAGGCGTCCGGGGCACCGGAGCCCGCGGCCTGGAGGCCCTGCGTGGCGCCGGGCGCCTGCTGCCCGAAGCCGACGGGGGACTGCGGAGCCTGACGGCCCTGCGGAGGTCCGGCCGGAGCCTGCGGTCCACGCGGGCCGCCGGGACGGCCGGCCGAATCACGGCCGGGCAGCGCGGCGCGCGGTCCCTGACCGGCACCGAGCAGACCACCGGAGGCACCGCCACCGAGGGCACCCGCGCTGGGCGATCCGGCACCGACGGCACCGCTCTGCCGACGCGCGGCGGCGGCACCGGCGGCGGCCTGCGCGGCGGCGGGACCGCCGGAGGAACCCTGGCCGGGCTTGCCCGGAGCGGGCTTCTTGCCGCCCTGGGCGACATCGACGGGGAGCATGACCAGCGCGGTCGTACCACCGGAGTCGGACGGACGCAGCTGGATGCGGATGCCGTGCCGCTGCGACAGACGACCGACCACGAAGAGGCCCATGCGGCGGGAGACGGAGACGTCCACGGTGGGCGGCGAGGCGAGCCGCTCGTTGATCGCCGCGAGGTCCTCGGGGGAGAGGCCGATACCGGTGTCGTGGATCTCGATCAGCACCCGGCCGTCGGGCAGCGCGTGACCGGTGACCTTGACCTTGGTCTGCGGGGAGGAGAACGAGGTCGCGTTCTCCAGCAGCTCGGCGAGCAGGTGCACGAGGTCGTTGACCACACGGCCGGCCACTTCGGTGGTCGGCACCGAGGCCAGCTCGATGCGCTCGTACTGCTCCACCTCGGACGCGGCGGCGCGGAGCACGTCGACCAGCGGGACCGGGCGGGTCCAGCGGCGGCCGGGCTCTTCACCGGCGAGAACGAGGAGGTTCTCACCGTTACGGCGCATGCGGGTCGCGAGGTGGTCGAGCTTGAACAGCGAGGACAGCTGGTCCGGGTCGGCCTCGCGGGACTCCAGTTCGGAGATCAGCGACAGCTGACGCTGGATAAGACCCTGGGAGCGGCGCGAGAGGTTGGTGAACATCGCGTTGACGTTGCCCCGCAGAAGGGCCTGCTCGGCGGCGAGGCGGACCGCCTCGCGGTGCACGTCGTCGAAGGCCGCGGCCACTCGGCCGATCTCGTCCCGGGAGTGCACACCGACCGACTCCACGGACGTGTCGACGTCCTGCGGGTCGGACTCGGACAGCTGCTTGACCAGCTCGGGCAGTCGGTCCGAGGCGACCTTGGTGGCGGTCTCCTCGAGCCTGCGCAGCGAGCGGATCATGGAGCGGGCCACGACGAAGGCGCCGACCAGGGACACACCGAGCACGAGCAGGATCAGCACACCGGAGATGATCGCGTCGCGCTCGGAGTCGTTGCGCAGCTCGCGGGCCTTCTGCTCCATCTGCTCCAGGAGCGTGCGCTCGATGTTGCCCATCTGCTCGATCTTGATCGAGCTGTCGTCCACCCAGTCCTTGTACGAGCGCCGGTCCACCGTGGCCAGACCACTGGTGATGGCGCGGTCGCCGTAGGTGTCGGTGGCCTGGATCGTGGAGTTGCCCTCCTCGACCGGCTTGAGCAGCTCGGCGGCGCCCTCACCGCCGTAGATCGCCTTGAAGCTGGCGAGTTCGGAGGTCTGGCTGGCCAGCGCCGACTGGGCGTAGAGCCGGTCGTTGTCCGAGAGGTCGCCGGTGGCCTTGGTGTTCACCGGCAGGGCCGCGGCGAGCACCGCGCGCTGGATGGAGGCGTACTCCTTGGCGGAGGAGAAGGCCGCCAGCGCACGGGTGCGCTGGATCATGTCGGGGTTGCTGGTCGCCTCGGCCATGTCCTGGGAGAGGTCCAGCAGGTGCTCGATCAGCCGGTGGTAGGCCTCGACCGTCTGCGTGGAGTTGTCCTCGGCCTGGTAGGCGTCGCGGCGGATGCTGCTGAGCGTGCGCAGGTCACGGACGACACCGACGAGGGTGTCGTGGACGCCCTGGAGGTTGCCGTCGGAGGTGTCGACCTCTTCGGCGGACTCGATGAAGTTCTCGCGCAGCCGGTCGGTCTTGTCGGTGTAGCCCTTGACCGTGTAGCCGGTGGCCTTCTCGCCGTGCGCCAGCGGACCCGCGGACTGGTCGCGCTCCTCCTGGAGCGCGGCGGCCAGCTCGGTGGCCTGCTTGGTCATGTCCGTCAGCAGCTTCATGTTGTCGAGCTGCTGCATGTCGTCCATGGAGTCGCTGATACGCAGAGCGCCCAGCGACGTGGCCGCGACGACCGGAAGAGCGAGCAGCGACACCAGGCGCGTGGAGATACGCCAGTTGCGCAGGGCTATTCGCGGACCCGGGTTGGTGGGACCCTTCGGCGGCTTGACCGCCGGGGCCGTGGGGCTCGCCGGACCCGAGCCACCCGGAGCGCCGTCAGCGGACGCGGCCGAGCCCGGGTTCTGGGCGTGCTGGGGCGAGGGACTGCCGGCATTGGGGCCAGTCCCGCCGTGCAGCTCCGGCTCCGCCGAAGCACTGCCATCCCTCTTGAATCGTCCCTGCACTAGCGTCGCAACCTCTGGACCAGGCCCCCTCCGAATGAACGGACAGGACGGTGTCGGCGTAGTAGAGGACGTCCTGAATTACGTCCCCTGATGGTCGTGAGTGACCGGCGCTGGCTCCCCCTTCCGCCGCCGCTCGGCGCTGTTGCGCCCTGCGCGCCGGCACGAACCTGCGGCGGTCCGTGGAATTCCAGCACAGTGCAGGATCTCCAACAAGGGCCGTGGACCGAGCCGTGACCTAGGTGACGCCTTGTGAGTGCTGAGTCACCCGACGTAGAAAGTGATCCACCCTAAAACGGACGTATTGGAGCGAGTTGCTTAGGGGCGGGGGGTGTCCCAGTCCTCATGATCAGGAGCGGAATGATGGCTTCAGGTCGCTAATGTCCGTTTCATTAGGGTGGGTTGTGGGCCTGATTTGACCGGTTTGAGTCTGAACCCGTGAGCAAACTCACACGCAGGTCATGGGGTCTTCACGGCTTTCCCGGGGAATCGGATGTTTAGCCTGGCGCTTTACAAGAGGGCGCGATCTGCCAACTCTCCCACCGCACACGAACAGGGCTGCGTACAACCGTGAAGACGACGATGATGATCCGCACCATAGCCAACCCGCGGCGCACGACGCTGGCCCACCTCGACGGCGCCGACGACCTGCGCACCCCGGAGCGGCCGGAGCACTCCGTCGATCTCCCGACCCAGACCGCGAACCCGCGCCGCACGGTCCTGGACCAGCTGCCCCTCGCCGCCACCGCAGCGGAGTAATGCCGCGAGCGGGCCGCCCCGGCCGCGTTAGCCTGGAGCGTCAGTCTCCAGCCGCTTCAAAGGGGCCCCGTGCGCATCGCCAGATTCTCCATCGACGGGAACGTCGCCTTCGGCGCGGTCGAGGGCGACAAGCCTGACGAACTCGTCCTCGACATCATCAAGGGCATCCCGTTCGCGGAATTCGAGCTCTCCGGCACGAAGGTCCCGCTCAGCAAGGTGCGGCTGCTGCCCCCGGTGCTCCCCAACAAGGTCGTGGCCTTCGGCCGCAACTACGCCGAGCACGCGAAGGAACTGGGCAACGAGGTCCCGGACGCGCCCTTCGCCTTCTTCAAGCCCTCGACCTCCGTCATCGGCCCCGGCGACGAGATCCAGTACCCCTCCTTCTCCGAGGAACTGCACCACGAGGCCGAGCTGGCCGTGGTCATCGGCCGGATGTGCCGCGAGGTCCCGCGCGAACGCGTCAAGGACGTGATCCTCGGCTACACCTGCGCCAACGACATCACCGCCCGCGACGTACAACGGCGCGAGAAGCAGTGGGCCCGGGCCAAGGGCTTCGACACCTCCTGCCCGCTGGGCCCCTGGGTGGAGACCGACCTGGACCCCTCCGACCTGACCGTCCAGCTCACGGTCAACGGGCAACAGCGGCAGCTCGGCCGCACCAGCGAGATGATCCACTCCATCGAGGATCTGATCGTCAACATCACCGAGGCCATGACGCTGCTCCCCGGCGACGTGATCCTCACGGGCACCCCCGCGGGGGTCGGCCCCCTCGCTGTCGGCGACGAGGTCTCCGTCAGCATCGAAGGCATCGGCACTCTCACCAACAAGGTTGTCAAGCGTGGCTAGCGCACCCGCCTCCCCCGTCCGCGTCCGTTTCTGCCCGTCGCCGACCGGCAACCCCCATGTGGGCCTGGTCCGCACCGCCCTGTTCAACTGGGCGTTCGCCAAGCACCACGGCGGCACTCTGGTCTTCCGCATCGAGGACACCGACGCGGCCCGCGACTCGGAGGAGTCGTACAACCAGCTGCTGGACTCGATGCGCTGGCTGGGCTTCGACTGGGACGAGGGCCCCGAGATCGGCGGCCCGCACGCGCCCTACCGCCAGTCGCAGCGCATGGACCTGTACAAGGACGTCGCGCAGAAGCTGCTGGACGGCGGCTACGCCTACCGCTGCTACTGCTCCCAGGAGGAGCTGGACACCCGCCGCGAGGCCGCCCGCGCGGCCGGCAAGCCCTCCGGCTACGACGGCCACTGCCGCGACCTCTCCGCGGCGCAGGTCGCCGAGTACCAGGCCCAGGGCCGCGAGCCGATCGTCCGCTTCCGGATGCCCGACGAGACGATCACCTTCACCGACCTGGTCCGCGGCGAACTGACCTTCACCGCGGAGAACGTCCCGGACTACGGCATCGTCCGCGCGAACGGCGCCCCGCTCTACACGCTCGTCAATCCGGTCGACGACGCCCTGATGGAGATCACGCACGTCCTGCGCGGCGAGGACCTGCTCTCCTCGACGCCCCGTCAGATCGCCTTGTACAAGGCGCTGATGGAGCTCGGCATCGCGAAGCAGATTCCCTCCTTCGGTCACCTGCCGTACGTCATGGGCGAGGGCAACAAGAAGCTCTCGAAGCGTGACCCGCAGTCCTCGCTGAACCTCTACCGCGAGCGCGGCTTCCTCCCCGAGGGCCTGCTCAACTACCTCTCCCTGCTGGGCTGGTCGCTCTCGGCCGACCAGGACATCTTCACGATGGACGAGATGGTCGCGGCCTTCGACATCGCCGACGTGAACCCCAACCCGGCCCGCTTCGACCTGAAGAAGTGCGAGTCGATCAACGGCGACCACATCCGCATGCTCGATGTGAAGGACTTCACCGAGCGCTGCGCCCCCTGGCTGAAGGCCCCGCACGCCCCCTGGGCCCCGGAGGACTTCGACGAGTCGAAGTGGCAGGCGATCGCCCCGCACGCCCAGACCCGTCTGAAGGTCCTCTCGGAGATCACGGACAACGTCGACTTCCTGTTCCTGGCGGAGCCGGTCTTCGACGAGCCGTCCTGGACGAAGGCGATGAAGGAGGGCTCCGACGCCATGCTCCGTACGGCCCGCGAGAACCTGGAGTCGGCGGACTGGGCCTCCCCGGAGTCCCTCAAGGAGGCCGTCCTGACCGCCGGCGAGGCCCACGGCCTCAAGCTCGGCAAGGCCCAGGCCCCGGTCCGCGTGGCCGTCACCGGCCGCACGGTCGGCCTCCCCCTCTTCGAGTCACTGGAAGTCCTGGGCAAGGAGACGACGCTGACCCGCATCGACGCGGCACTGGCGAAGCTCGCTGCGTGACCCGAGCCACAGGTGAGGGGCGGCACCCGGAGAACGGGGCCGCCCCTCCGGCATTGCCGGGACGCGCGTACCGCCCCGGAGTTACGGTCGGACCCATGAGCATTCGCGCCGTGGTCTGGGACGTTGACGACACCCTCTTCGATTACACGACCGCGGACCGCGAGGGCATGCGGGCGCATCTGGTGGCCGAGGGACTGATGGGCCGGTACGGCACCGCGGAGCAGGCTCTCGACCGGTGGCGGGAGATCACCGACCGGCAGTGGGCGCGGTTCTCGGCGGGCGAGGCGAGCTTCGAGGGGCAGCGGCGCGACCGGGTGCGGGTGTTCCTGGACGCGGAGCTGAGCGACGCCGAGGCCGATGACTGGTTCCAGCGGTACTTGGCGCACTACGAGGCAGCCTGGGCGCTCTTCCCGGACGTCCTGCCGGTGCTGGACTCTCTCGCCGGCAGTCATCGGCATGCCGTGCTGTCCAACTCCAGCCTGCACGTCCAGGACCGCAAGCTGCGGGTTCTCGGTGTGCACGACCGGTTCGAGGCGATCCTGTGCGCCGCGGAACTCGGTGTCTCCAAGCCCGAGGCCGCCGCCTTCCTCGCGGCCTGCGAGGCGCTGGGTCTGCCCCCGCACCAGGTGGCGTACGTCGGGGACCATCCGGAGATCGACGGGCGGGGCGCCGCCGACGCCGGACTGCTGTCCGTCTGGATCGATCGCGGCACCGCGTCCGCCGGCGCCGACGCACCTGTCGGCCCGCACCGGATCGGCACCCTCGCCGAACTCCCCGCGATCCTCGGCTCGGATACCCGTTTTGGAGCCCCGTCCACCTTCGGGTAATGTTCTTTCTGCGCCGCCGAGGAGCGGGCCGAAAGGCCGGTGAACGGAGGCGCAAGCTAGAACAAAATCCCCTCTGGGGCTTGCGTTCCAGTGGCCTATGGTGTAATTGGCAGCACGACTGATTCTGGTTCAGTTAGTCTTGGTTCGAGTCCAGGTAGGCCAGCTCGCAGAGCTTATCTGCAACGCCCCCGTTGTGTAGCGGCCTAGCACGCTGCCCTCTCAAGGCAGTAGCGCCGGTTCGAATCCGGTCGGGGGTACGGTGATCTCCTTCGAGATGATCGCTAGGGCCCCCGTTGTGTAGCGGCCTAGCACGCCGCCCTCTCAAGGCGGTAGCGCCGGTTCGAATCCGGTCGGGGGTACTGTCTGGTCTAAACCACATTGGTCTATGGTGTAATTGGCAGCACGACTGATTCTGGTTCAGTTAGTCTTGGTTCGAGTCCAGGTAGACCAGCTCGGACCTGCGGAAACGCAGTGTCCAACGCCCCCGTTGTGTAGCGGCCTAGCACGCCGCCCTCTCAAGGCGGTAGCGCCGGTTCGAATCCGGTCGGGGGTACATCCGGCAAAGGCCCTTCACCTCGCGGTGGAGGGCCTTTCGCGTTGCCTACTCCAAGCCGTACCGCCGCGAGGACTCCTCCTCCTGGGCCAGCCGGTGCAGCGCCCTGAGCATCGGCTCGACCAGCACCACGCCCAGCACCGCGACCTCCGCCTTCTCGGCCTCCGTCACATGCGACTCCATGAACTCCATGTCCAGCTCGGCCACTTGGTGCATCAGCCGGGCGTAGGGCACGAGGGTTTCGATGCTCCACTCGTAACCGATCCGCCGTAGCGCGGCCGCCGCCACCACGAGGGAGCGGAAGGAGGGCGAGAGCGTCGTCAGGGACTGCGCGTGGGACCAGCCCAGCTTGGCGAGCAGCTCCTCCATCGCGATCCGCGCGCCCTGCACGAACTCGTCGTCCGCGTCCGGCTCCGGCACCTGTGGCAGTGCCCACACCGAGGCGCCCAGGCGCATGGTGCGGGGCAGGGAGTCGTCGTCGACATGGCCCAGCACCTCCCGGACCGTCGCCACCGGCACCCGGCCGACCTGGATCATCGCGCGTACCAGCCGCAGCCGGCGCAGATGCTCCTCGTCGTACTCGGCCGTCGTCGCGTTGATCTGGTGACCCGGCGCCAACAGGCCCTCACGCAGGTAGTACTTGATCGTCGCGGTGGACACACCGCTGCGCTCGCTGAGTTCGGCCAGCCGCATCCCTTGACGCCTTTCCTTGGGCAGTGCCACTATCCAAGCACCGACCAAAAGGATAGTTCAGCTATCCAATATGGGGGAGGGGTCGCATGGTGACGAAGCCGGTGCTGGAGCGTACGACCGCGGATGCCAAGGGCGATGTCGTGGTCCTGCTCATCGGGATGCGCATCAACCGCTTCTGGGCGGTGCACCACTGGCTGCCGGTGCTCGCGGCGATGCCGCGGATGCTGCGCGAGCTGAGCAAGGACCGCAGCCAGGGACTGCTCAGCCACGTCCTGCTCACCGCGTCACCGCGGACGTACTACGTGGTGCAGTACTGGGAGTCCAAGGAGAAGCTCTACGCCTACGCGCACTCGCCGCGGATGCTGCACCACAAGGCGTGGGCGATCATCAACCGCAAGGAACGCGAGGGCAAGCCGCGCGGGCACGTGGGGCTCTGGCACGAGGCCTATGTGGTGCCCGAGGGCTCGTACGAGTCCATCTACGCGGACATGCCGGCCTTCGGGCTCGCCGCGGCGCACGGGCAGGTGCCCCTGGAGCGGCGCGGGCGCACCGCGAAGGACCGGTTCGCGCACCGGACGGCCGAGGCGCACAAGGAGACTGCCTGACCCAAGGGGGGAGTCGAGGGGGGCCTGCCGCGGCGTTGAGGCAGGTCCCCCTCGGCGTCGTCCGGAGGTCAGCCGGTGCGGCGCAGGGCCTCGGAGAGGCGGCCGGCGGCGTCGATGACCGCCTGCGCGTGCATCCGGCCCGGGTGGCGGGTCAGGCGCTCGATGGGGCCGGAGACCGACACGGCGGCCACCACGCGGTTGGAGGGGCCGCGCACGGGCGCGGAGACCGAGGCCACGCCCGGCTCGCGCTCACCGATCGACTGGGCCCAGCCGCGGCGCCGTACGCCCGACAGGGCCGTCGCCGTGAAGCGGGCGCCCTGGAGGCCGCGGTGCAGGCGCTCGGGCTCCTCCCAGGCCATGAGGATCTGGGCGGAGGAGCCCGCCTTCATCGTGAGCGTCGAGCCGACCGGGACCGTGTCCCTGAGGCCGGACAGGCGCTCCGCCGCGGCGACGCAGATGCGCATGTCGCCCTGGCGGCGATAGAGCTGGGCGCTCTCGCCCGTGACATCGCGGAGGTGGGTGAGGACCGGGCCCGCCGTGGCGAGGAGACGGTCCTCGCCGGCCGCCGCGGCCAGCTCCGCCAGCCGAGGGCCGAGAATGAAACGGCCCTGCATGTCGCGCGCCACCATACGGTGGTGTTCCAATGCCACGGCCAGACGATGGGCCGTGGGTCGTGCGAGTCCGGTGGCCGCCACAAGCCCCGCGAGGGTGGCAGGCCCGGACTCCAGGGCGCTCAGGACAAGGGCTGCCTTGTCCAGAACGCCGACGCCGCTACTGTTGTCCATGAAACGATACTCACGTCTCACTCTGTGAAACGCAAGTTCCTTTTTTCGTGAGACGCGCAACCCTTGGAGACACAGCGGCCCGCAGACCAACGGGCCTGGCGGCGGCTGCCCGGTGATCCAGGGGTGCGGGCGCCGCTTCCGGAAGATCTCTAGTTGGGCCGGGCACACCTTTGCCGGCCGGAGGGAAAGCGATGGGTAGGACACTCGCGGAGAAGGTCTGGGACGACCACGTCGTCCGGCGCGCCGAGGGCGAGCCCGATCTCCTCTTCATCGATCTGCACCTGCTGCACGAGGTGACCAGCCCGCAGGCCTTCGACGGTCTGCGCAAGAGCGGCCGCCAGGTCCGCCGGCTCGACCTGACCATCGCCACCGAGGATCACAACACCCCGACCCTCGACATCGACAAGCCCATCGCCGACCCGGTCTCCCGGGTCCAGCTGGAGACGCTGCGCAAGAACGCCGCCGAGTTCGGCGTGCGGCTGCACCCGCTGGGCGACGTCGAGCAGGGCGTCGTGCACGTCGTCGGCCCGCAGCTGGGTCTGACCCAGCCCGGTATGACCGTGGTCTGCGGCGACTCCCACACCTCCACGCACGGCGCCTTCGGCGGCCTCGCGTTCGGCATCGGCACCTCTCAGGTCGAGCATGTGCTGGCCACCCAGACGCTGCCGCTGGTCCGCCCGAAGACCATGGCCATCACGGTCGACGGCGAACTGCCCGACGGCGTCACCGCCAAGGACCTGATCCTGGCGATCATCGCCAGGATCGGCACGGGTGGCGGCCAGGGCTACGTCCTGGAGTACCGCGGCTCCGCCATCGAGAAGCTCTCGATGGAGGCCCGGATGACCATCTGCAACATGTCCATCGAGGCCGGTGCCCGCGCGGGCATGATCGCCCCCGACCAGACCACCTTCGACTACCTGGAGGGCCGTCCGCACGCCCCCAAGGGCGAGGACTGGGACGCGGCCGTCGCGTACTGGAAGACCCTGAAGACGGACGAGGACGCCGAGTTCGACGCCGAGGTCGTCATCGAGGCCGCCGAACTGTCGCCGTTCGTCACCTGGGGTACCAACCCCGGTCAGGGCGCGCCGCTTTCGGCGTCCGTCCCCGACCCTGCTTCGTACGAAGACGCTTCGGAGCGCCTGGCCGCCGAAAAGGCCCTGGAATACATGGGGTTGGAGGCCGGTCAGCCGCTCAGCTCCATCAAGGTGGACACCGTCTTCGTAGGCTCCTGCACCAACGGCCGCATCGAGGACCTGCGCGCCGCCGCCGAACTCGTCAAGGGCCGCAAAGTCGCCGACGGCGTACGGATGCTGGTCGTCCCCGGCTCCGCGCGGGTGGGTCTCCAGGCCGTCTCCGAGGGCCTGGACGTGGTCTTCAAGGAGGCCGGCGCCGAATGGCGGCACGCGGGCTGCTCGATGTGCCTCGGCATGAACCCCGACCAGCTGGCCCCCGGTGAGCGCTCCGCGTCCACCTCCAACCGCAACTTCGAGGGCAGGCAGGGCAAGGGCGGCCGTACGCATCTGGTGTCGCCGCAGGTCGCGGCCGCCACCGCCGTGCTGGGCCACCTGGCCTCCCCGGCCGATCTGTCCGACGCCGAGACCCGTACGCCCGCTGGAGTCTGAGAAGTCATGGAAGCATTCACCACGCACACCGGCCGGGGCGTCCCGCTGCGCCGTTCCAACGTCGACACCGACCAGATCATCCCTGCTCACTGGCTCAAGAAGGTGACCCGGGACGGTTTCGAGGACGGGCTGTTCGAGGCCTGGCGCAAGGACGGGTCGTTCATCCTCAACCAGCCCGAGCGGCAGGGCGCCACGGTGCTGGTCGCCGGTCCCGACTTCGGTACCGGATCCTCCCGTGAGCACGCCGTCTGGGCGCTCCAGAACTACGGCTTCAAGGCCGTCATCTCCTCCCGGTTCGCCGATATCTTCCGCGGCAACTCGCTCAAGAACGGCCTGCTCACGGTGGTTCTGGAGCAGAAGATCGTGGACGCGCTGTGGGACCTCGTCGAGGAGGACCCCGAGGCCGAGATCACCGTCGACCTGGAGAACCGCGAGGTGCGCGCCGAGGGCGTCACCGCCTCCTTCGAGCTGGACGAGAACTCCCGCTGGCGGCTGCTGAACGGGCTGGACGACATCTCCATCACCCTCCAGAACGAGGCCGACATCGCCGCGTACGAGGCCAAGCGGCCCTCGTACAAGCCGCAGACGCTCCAGGCGTGACACCGGACGGCCTCCGGAGCAACTGAACAGGTCGAGATTCGGCCACCGGAACACCCCCGTTGTACCCCCGATCAGCCCGATCGGGGGTACAGCTGTGTCTCCACCCGAACGGCTCCGCGCACGTCGGTGGCCGCGCACAACTTCCCACGTTAGGAGGGGTGTTGTTGGGGTAGGCGAGCCTTCAAGCCAAGACCGCCGCGCGTGCTTCGACGGCCGTTTGAGGCGGCAGTTGCACCCTGAGCAGGCGACAACTCGCCCCAGATGGCACAATCTGTGCATGGAACACGACGGCCAACTCCAGCTCTACGCGGCGGTCGCGGACCAACTCAAGGAAGCGCACACAAGAGTGCGTGCACTGCAAGTCCCGGAGGGCGTACGGATGGCGCTGACCCGGAAGCTGCTGGTCATTACGGCCGCGGCCAAGCACGATCTCGCCGATGCGGCAAGGCGTCTGGAGGCGTTCAAGGCAGACCTCGACGCGGGTCGACTCCCCGATGACGAGGAACGCTGAGAGCTCCAGAGAGCGTCGAGTCCGTTGCGGCACAAGGGTGATAAGCCCGTTTCGTGTTTGATTTGCGGTATATATCTGCCTAACGTGCGAAAAAGCTTGAACACTTTCGTTCTGGCGATGTCTCCGAAGGGGAAGACGTGAACAAGGCGCAGCTCGTAGAAGCGATTGCCGACAAGATGGGCGGCCGTCAGCAGGCCGCCGATGCTGTCGACCACGTACTGGACGCGATCGTCCGCGCGGTCGTCTCGGGTGAGCGGGTCTCCGTCACCGGCTTCGGTTCGTTCGAGAAGGTCGACCGCCCCGCCCGTTACGCCCGCAACCCCCAGACGGGCGAGCGGGTTCGGGTCAAGAAGACCTCCGTTCCGCGCTTCCGCGCGGGCCAGGGCTTCAAGGACCTGGTGAGCGGCTCGAAGAAGCTCCCGCGGGGCGGCGAGGTCGCCGTGAAGAAGGCACCCAAGGGGAGCCTGACCGGCGGGGCTGCCGCGACGGTCAAGAAGGCCGCGGCCAAGAAGACCGCCGCGAAGAAGGCCACCACCGCGAAGAAGGCCGTGGCCAAGAAGACCACGGCGGCCGCGAAGAAGACCACGGCGAAGAAGACGACCGCGAAGAAGACCACCGCGGCCGCGAAGAAGACCGCCGCGAAGAAGGCCACCACGGCCAAGAAGGCCACCGCCAAGAAGGCGCCGGCGAAGAAGGCGACCGCCAAGAAGGCCCCGGCCAAGAAGTCGACGGCTCGCAAGACCACCGCCAAGAAGACCACCGCCCGCAAGAGGTAGGGGCGCACGGGTACTCACGCGCCGGGCCGGACTCCCTGGGGAGTCCGGCCCGCGGCGCGTTTTGGGGTCTGCTCGAAGGCTTACAGGGTTTGCAGCGTGACGAGGGTGATGCGGGGCTTGTCCTTCGGGCCCTCTGTCTCGATGCGTACGCGTTGTCCGGGGCGCAGCAGGCGCAGTCCGCCCGCGTCGAACGCCGCGGTGTCGAAGGGGACGGGGGTGCCGTCGTCCAGGAGGACCTGTCCGCTCCTGGTCCGGGGGTCGTACGTGTATGCGGTGGCCTGCATGGGGCTCAGCGTACGCGGTGGTGGTCGTGGGGGGATCTGTTGTCGGTCGACTGCCGCGCGGTGCGGGGAGCTACAGGCCCGCAATCACCAGATGTGCCGACACTGCCGCTGTGCGCGGGCCCACCCCCAGTGCCAGCGCCGCTCGTAGATCATCCCCGGTGTCCACGTCCTGGCGTACCGAATCGACGTCGGTGAGGGGGAGTTCCGTGGCCCCCGAGGTGCGGTGGCGGGTGCGGGAATCCGGGCCGAACTCTGGGTGCAATTCCCGGCCCGGTGCGGCGGTCAGCAGTGTCGTGCCGATTGCTGCTGCATCGGGCAGAAAAGCACGGTGGAATTGCGCGGCCGAGTCCAGTACTCGGGCCAATTCAAGCGGGCGCAGTGCGGGAAGGTCCGCGTTCAAAGCCGCCACGGCGCTTTCGGGGCGGGACGAGCGCACGACCGCCGCCCCATGCGCCAGCGCCGCGTTCAGGCCGTCGTCCGGCTCGTCGGGGACGATCCGGGCGCCCAGGGCGGACAGCTCCCGGGCGGCCAGGGCGTCGTCCGTGACGACTGCCACATCGCGGACCGCGGGGCTGGCCAGCGCCGCTGCCACGGTGTCCTGCGCGAAGGCCAGGGCGAGGGCCGGGCGCAGCCCGTCGGCCGCGGTGTCCGCGAGCCTGCTCTTGGCCCGCGCCAGAGGCTTCAGGGGTATGACCAAGGTCCACTGCACGCGCGTTCGTACCTCTCTTGTCGCGGCCATTGTCACCCGGCTTTCACATGAGCCATCTGGCGGTCCGGTCAGTGGGGCGTACGGTGTTCTCGACAGACGGTCGGCCTGGGGCGACACTTGTGCGGCCCCCCAGGCTCTAGAGGAAGGTGTCCGCGTGCCCCGCCGCAGAATCGGCTTCTGGTATCGCTTGGCAGCGGTGATCGCCAAACCACCGCTGGTGGTACTGATCAAGCGGGACTGGCGCGGAATGGAGCACATTCCGGCCCACGGCGGATTTATCACCGTGGTGAACCATAATTCGCACGTCGATCCCTTCGCCTACGCGCACTTTCAGTACAACACCGGCCGCGTTCCGCGATTCCTCGCCAAGAGCGGACTTTTCAAGAAGGGATTCGTCGGTGCCTTCATGCGCGGCACCGGGCAGATCCCCGTCTATCGCGAGACCACGGACGCGCTCAGCGCCTTCCGGGCCGCGATCGACGCCGTGGACCGCGGTGAATGCGTCGCCTTCTACCCCGAGGGCACCATCACCCGCGATCCCGACCAGTGGCCCATGACCGGCAAGACCGGTGCCGCGCGCGTGGCCCTTCAGACCAAGTGCCCGGTGATCCCGGTCGCGCAGTGGGGTGCCAACGAACTGCTGCCGCCGTACGCGAAGAAGCTCAACGTCCTTCCCCGCAAGACCTCGCGCGTGCTCGCGGGTCCGGCCGTGGACCTGTCGCGCTTCTACGACAAGGAGATGACCCCGGACCTCCTGAAGGAGGCCACCGAGGTCATCATGGCCGCCATCACGCGCCAGCTGGAGGAACTCCGCGGCGAGAAGGCGCCCGTCATGCCCTACGACCCGCGCAAGGAGCGGATCGAGCAGCGACGCAGGAGCCAGGCGGAGACCGGGCACGAGGCGCAGACCGGGCACGAGGAGAAGAGCAAGTGAGCAAGCCCGTCAAGGCGGCCGTCTTCGGCACCGGATCGTGGGGTACCGCCTTCGGCATGGTGCTCGCCGACGCGGGGTGCGAGGTCACCCTGTGGGGGCGCCGCCCGGAACTCGCCGAAGCGGTCAACTCCACGCGTACGAACCCGGACTACCTCCCCGGCGTGGAACTCCCGGAGAACCTGCGAGCCACCACCGACGCCGCCGAGGCGGCCCACGGCGCCGACTTCACCGTCCTCGCGGTCCCCTCGCAGACACTGCGCGGCAACCTCGCCGAGTGGACGCCGCTGCTGGCGCCGGACACGGTCCTCGTCTCGCTGATGAAGGGCGTCGAACTGGGCTCCGCGATGCGGATGAGCCAGGTGATCGAGGACGTCGCCAAGGTCGGCGCGAACCGGGTCGCCGTGGTCACCGGACCCAACCTCGCCCGGGAGATCGCCGCGCGGATGCCGGCCGCCGCCGTGGTCGCCTGCACCGACGAGTCCGTCGCCCAGCGGCTCCAGTCCGCCTGCCACACGCCGTACTTCAGGCCGTACACCGAGACGGACGTGGTCGGTTGTGAGCTCGGCGGTGCCGTGAAGAACGTCATCGGGCTCGCCGTCGGCATCGCGGACGGCATGGGGCTCGGCGACAACGCCAAGGGCTCGCTCATCACCCGCGGCCTCGCGGAGACCGCACGGCTCGGAGTGGCGCTCGGCGCCGACCCGCTGACCTTCTCCGGACTCGCCGGACTGGGCGACCTGGTGGCCACCTGCTCCTCGCCGCTGTCCCGCAACCACACCTTCGGCACCAACCTCGGCAAGGGCATGACCCTCCAGGAGACCATCGCGGTCACCAAGCAGACCGCCGAGGGCGTCAAGTCCTGTGAGTCGGTGCTGGATCTGGCCCGCAGGCACGGCGTCGACATGCCGATCACCGAGACGGTCGTCGCCATCGTCCACGAGGGCAAGCCCCCGGTGGTCGCCGTCAAGGAGCTGATGTCGCGCAGCGCGAAGCCGGAACGACGCTGAGCGACGCAGGTTCCGGGGCGCTGTATCAGGCCCGTACCAACGGGTACTCTCAACGCGATATGAGCACCGAGAACAGCCCCCAGAGCCCTCAGCAGCCGCCTCGCAAGCCGCGCGTGGCCGTCGTGTTCGGCGGCCGCAGCTCCGAGCACGGGATCTCCGTGGTCACCGCCGGCGCCGTCCTCAAGGCCATCGACCGGACCAAGTACGACGTCCTGCCGATCGGCATCACCCAGGACGGCCGCTGGGCGCTCACCGCCGACGAACCGGAACGGATGGCGATCACCGACCGCCGTACGCCCGATGTCGCGCAGCTCGCCGAGTCGAGCGAGGGCACCGTGGTGCTCCCCGTCGACCCCGGCAATCGCGAAGTCGTCTACAGCGAGCCGGGATCGGTGCCCAAGGCGCTCGGCGAGGTCGACGTCGTCTTCCCCGTCCTGCACGGCCCGTACGGCGAGGACGGCACCCTTCAGGGCCTCCTGGAGCTGTCCGGCGTCCCGTACGTGGGCGCCGGTGTGCTCGCCTCGGCCGTGGGCCAGGACAAGGAGTACATGAAGCGGGTGTTCACCTCCTTCGGGCTCAAGGTCGGCCCGTACGTGGTGATCCGGCCGCGCGAGTGGCAGCAGGACGAGTCGGCGGCGCGTAAGAAGATCGTCGACTTCGCCGGTGAGCACGGCTGGCCGCTGTTCGTGAAGCCCGCGCGCGCGGGTTCGTCGATCGGCATCACCAAGGTGGACGACCTGTCCGGCCTGGACGAGGCCATCGCCGAGGCGCAGCGTCACGACCCCAAGATCCTCGTCGAGGCGGCCCTGCGCGGCCGTGAGATCGAGTGCGGGGTGCTGGAGTTCGAGGACGGCCCGCGCGCCTCGGTGCCCGCGGAGATCCCGCCGCCGCAGGAGCACGCGTACTACGACTTCGAGGCGAAGTACATCGACTCGACCCCGGGCATCGTCCCGGCTCCGCTGACCGCCGAGGAGACCGCCGAGGTCCAGCAGCTCGCCGTGGACGCCTTCGAGGCGGCCTCCTGCGAGGGCCTGGTCCGCGCGGACTTCTTCCTCACCGAGGACGGCGAGTTCGTGATCAACGAGATCAACACGATGCCCGGCTTCACGCCGATCTCGATGTACCCGCAGATGTGGCAGGCGAGCGGCATCAGCTACCCGGAACTGGTGGACCGGCTGGTGCAGGCGGCGCTGCGCAGGTCGACCGGACTCCGCTGAGCTAGGAGGCGATCCCTTCGGGGATCGCCTTCTTGACGGCCTTGGCCAGGTCGATCAGCACGGCCGAGCTGTCGACCCCTTCGGGCACCGTCACCTCCACATATGCGGAGCGATTCGCGCAGGTGAAACGGTACGCCCCGCCCTCCTGCCGCTCCATCAGCCAGTCGACGCCGTTCACGCCGCCGGCCACCGCGTCCGCGTCGCCCCCCTCGGCCACCTTCGGATCGACCATCTTCGGCGGCCGGCTCACACCGCAGCGCAGTATGATCTCCGGGCCTCCCCAGCCAGCAGTCAGCGTCGAGGCGGGCTCGGGATCACGGCGGCTCTCACCGGCCACCTTCGTGGGCAGCGCTTTGTCCAGGTTCTGACACAGCCCCGCGACCTTCGCGCCCGGGGAGGGAACCGTCGCCGACCCGCTGTCGTCTGCTGAGGAGCAGCCCGCGACGGTGATCGACAGGACCAACGCGGGCAGACCGATGAGCCGGTGACGCAAAGAGTTCACCGGCCAAGGGTAGACGGGGGCTACAGATGGACGACGGGGCAGGTCAATGTACGGGTGATGCCGTCCACTTGCTGGACCTTGGCGACCACCATGCGGCCGAGGTCGTCTACGGTGTCGGCCTGCGCGCGCACAATCACGTCATACGGTCCTGTCACATCCTCGGCCTGGATGACTCCAGGGATCTTGCTGATCGTCTCGGCGACGGTCGACGCTTTGCCGACCTCCGTCTGGATCAGGATGTACGCCTGTACCACGGAACCTCCAGGGCGGCCACGAGGATCATGTGGGGAAAAGGAACGCCACGGTATCGCGTCGTCGCTCGTCACGGGGAGACCCGCGGGGGCCGAGGGTCCCGCGCCGGGGTGCAGGCACGACAGTGGTTGACGGTCACCTCGACCGTATCGAGGACAGTAGAGACACGCGACCGGGAACGGACAGGGACAGAAGGGGCGTAAGGGCAATGAAGGGCACTGTTGGTGAGCTGGGGGAGTTCGGGCTCATCAGGGAGCTCACCTCCCGTCTCACCACCACCCCGGCGGTCCGGGTCGGCCCCGGCGACGACGCCGCGGTGGTCGCCGCGCCCGACCGCAGGGTTGTGGCGAGCACCGACATCCTGGTGGAGGGCCGGCACTTCCGCCGCGACTGGTCCACCGCGTACGACGTGGGCCGCAAGGCGGCCGCGCAGAACCTCGCGGACATCGCGGCCATGGGCGCCGTACCGACCGCCCTGCTGCTCGGTCTGGTCGTCCCCGCCGAACTTCCGGTGACCTGGCCGACCGAGCTGATGGACGGCCTGCGCGACGAGTGCCAGGTGGCCGGCGCCTCCGTGGTCGGCGGTGATGTCGTACGCGGCGACTCGATCATGGTGTCGATCACCGCGCTCGGCGATCTGCGCAACCAGGAGCCCGTCACCCGGGCCGGCGCCCAGCCCGGCGACCTCGTCGCGGTGACCGGCTGGCTGGGCTGGTCCGCGGCCGGATACGCGGTGCTGTCCCGGGGGTTCCGCTCGCCGCGGGCCTTCGTGGAGGCGCACCGGCGCCCGGAGCCGCCGTATCACGCGGGGCCCGCCGCGGCGGGGCTCGGGGCGACCGCCATGTGCGACGTCAGCGACGGGCTGATCGCCGACCTCGGGCACATCGCCGAGGCCAGCAAGGTGCGGATCGACATCCGCTCCGGGGCGATCGACATCCCGTCCCAGATGAACGACATCGGGCAGGCCGTCGGCGTCGACCCCATGCAGTGGGTGCTGACCGGGGGAGAGGACCACGCGATCGTGGCGACCTTCCCGCCGGACGTGAAGCTGCCCGCCCGCTGGAAGGTCATCGGCGAGGTCCTCAACCCCTCGGCGCTGCCCCAGGTGACGGTCGACGGGGCGCCCTGGACCAGCAAGGGCGGCTGGGACCACTTCGGGGACATCGAGTCGTGAGCGCGCCGCCGAGGGTGCTCACGGTCGCGGGTTCCGACTCCGGTGGCGGGGCCGGGATCCAGGCCGACCTGAAGACGATGCTGGCCCTCGGCGTGCACGGCATGAGCGTGATCACCGCCGTCACCGCGCAGAACTCGCTGGGCGTGCAAGGCGCCTGGCCGCTGCCGGTGGAGGCGGTGCGCGCCCAGTACCGCAGCGTCGTCGACGACATCGGCGTCCAGGCGGTGAAGACCGGCATGCTCGCCTCCGCGGAACTCGTGGAGGCGGTGGCCGAGTTGATCGGCTCCACCGACGCCCCGGCCGTCGTCGACCCGGTGGGTGTCTCCAAGCACGGCGACTCGCTGCTGGCCGCCGCCGCGCTGGACTCCGTACGCACCAAGCTGCTGCCGGTGGCCACGGTCGCGACCCCGAACCTCGACGAAGTGGCTCAACTCACTGGTCTGCGCGTCGAGTCCGAGGACGATCTGTGCCGGGCCGCGGCGGCCGTGCTGGCGTACGGGCCGCGCTGGGTCGTGATCAAGGGCGGCCATCTCGCGGGCGACGCCGTGGATCTGCTCACCGACGGCTCCGAGGAGCACTGGCTGCGCGCACCGCGCCACGACAACCGGCACACCCACGGGACGGGCTGCACGCTCGCCTCGGCCATCGCCTCGGAGCTGGCGAAGGGCCGGGCCGTGCCGGAGGCGGTGACGGCGGCCAAGGAGTATGTCACGGGGGCCATCGCGGCCGGGTTCGCACTCGGCGGCGGGATCGGGCCCGTGGATCACGCCTGGGCGCTGAAGAGGCCCTGAAGGCCCTGAAGAGGCGCTGAGGGCATGCAAAAAGCCGGTCCACTCGAAGGTGGACCGGCTCAGTGCAGCGAACCAGCAGTGGCCGCGCGCTCAGCGATATGTCAGCGCGAGACCTTGCCGGCCTTGATGCACGAGGTGCAAGCGTTCACGCGCTTCGGCGTCCCGCCGACCACGGTACGGACGCGCTGGATGTTCGGGTTCCAGCGGCGGGACGTACGGCGGTGCGAGTGCGAGATGTTGTTGCCGAAGCCCGGCCCCTTGCCGCAGACGTCGCAGTTGGCAGCCACGGGTCACTCCAAAGACTTCAGATGCACTTACGGTTGATCCCGGCAGGCCGGGATCGAGATCGCAGGATCAGAGATCTGAGTGGCGTTGCCAGGGGAATGGCCCGATCTGGATCGGGCAACCGGAGCAGCATACAACGGCTGCGCCAGTAGAACGAAACTACCATGCCTGCTCAGGGGACCGCTCCCGGCCCTCTTCCGGTGGACCCGGCCCCTGGGTCTACGCTGCGTCCCACGGTCGGCAGCTCCGTCGGCGGCTCGTCGGCAGGTCAAGGAGGCGCAGGTGGCGCAGGTGCCGCAGACATTCTTCGATGCTCTCGCGGTACGCACCTGGTGCGGCCTCGCGCTGGAAGCGCTCGGTCGCGCGCGCGAGGAGATCGACGCGATCAACGTCTACCCCGTGGCCGACGGGGACACCGGCACGAACCTGTATCTGACCGTGGAGTCGGCGGCGGCGGCCGTGGACGCGGTGTTCATCGGCCACGAGGCGGGCTCCCAGGGCGCCGGACCCGCCCTGCCCTCCCTCGCCGACGCCGTCCGCGCGATGGCGCACGGCGCGCTCATAGGGGCACGCGGGAACTCCGGGACGATCCTGGCGCAGCTGCTGCGGGGCATGGCCCAGGTGCTGGCCGCCGACAGTGACACGTCTCACGCCGACGCGAGCGGACTCCGGCTCGCCCTGCGGCAGGCCGCCGACGCCGCCCGCCAGGCCGTCGCCCACCCCGTCGAGGGCACGGTCCTCACCGTCGCCTCGGCCGCCGCCGAAGCGGCCGACGGTGCGGAGGGCGACTGCGGGACCGTCGCGCGGGCCGCCTACGAAGGCGCGCGCGCCGCCCTCGCAGTCACTCCGCACCAGCTCGCCGTGCTGGAGCGCGCGGGGGTCGTGGACGCCGGGGGGCGAGGGCTCGTCACGGTACTCGCGGCGCTGGTGGAGACGTTCACGGGGGAGAAGCCCGTTCTTACGGCCCTCCACGCGCACGTGGCGCTCGACAGCCCCGGTGACTGTGCGTCCCCGGAGGGGGCCGGCCCCGCCTTCGAGGTGATCTACCTCCTGGAGGCCGAGGACGCGGCCGTGGCCCGGCTGCGGGAGCGGCTCGACGGGCTCGGGGACTCACTGGTCGTGGTCGGCGGGGACGGCCTGTGGAACGTCCATGTGCACGTCGACGACGCCGGTGCCGCCGTGGAGGCGGGCGTCGAGGCGGGACGACCGTACCGGATCCGGATCACGCACTTCGGCGCCGGGGACGTGCACACCACCGGCGCGGAGCGGCCGCCCCGGGAGCGCGCCCAGCGTGCGGTCGTGGCCGTCGTGCCGGGCCCCGGCCTGGCCGGGCTCTACACCGAGGCCGGTGCCACCACCGTGCTCGCGCGCCCCGGGGAGCCGCCCGCGAGCGGGGAGCTGGTGCAGGCCGTACGGCGGGCCCACGCGCGGGAGGTCGTGCTGCTGCCCAACGACGCGGACCTGCGGCACACCGCGGCCGCGGCCGCGGAGCAGGCCCGCGCGGAGGGCATCCGGGTCGCGCTGATCCCCACCCGGTCCGCGGTCCAGGGGATCGCCGCGCTCGCCGTGCACGAGCCCGAGCGCCGCTTCGACGAGGACGTCGTGGCGATGACCTCGGCGGCCGGCGCCACCCGCTACGCCGAGGTCGCCGTCGCCGAACGCCAGTCCTGGACCATGGCCGGGATCTGCCAGGCCGGGGACGTCCTCGGCCTCATCGACGGCGATGTCGCCGTGATCGGCGCGGACGTCACCGCCGCCGCCGAGACCGTCCTGGACCGCATGCTCGCGGCCGGCGGCGAGCTGGTCACCCTCGTCCTCGGCGACGAGGCGCCCGACGGGATCGCCGAGCACCTCGAAGCGCGGGTGCGGGAGTCCTACCTCGCCGTGGACACCGTGGTGTACCGGGGCGGGCGGCAAGGGGCACTGCTGCTCATCGGGGTCGAGTAGCGGGCGGTCAGTCCTCCTCGACCGTCTCCAGGAGCTGCTCCGCCTCCGCGCGCCGCTCCTCGGCCACCGCGTCCTCCTCGTCCGCGTCCGCGTACGCCGCGAGCACCGCACGCGCGTGTGCCTCCGCCTCCGCCGGGCGGCCCAGGTCCGCGGCCAGCCAGCCCGCGGCCAGTTCGGCGCCGGTGCGGGCGTGCCGGCCGTCGTCCCCGAGCGTCGCGAACACCGTGACCGCCTCGGCCATCCGGGCCAGCGCGGCGTCCAGAGCGGACCGGATCGAGTCGTCCGCGTCGTCCTCGGCCGCGGAACGGGCGAGCAGGTCGCCGAACTGGCGGTGGGTGTGGCCCAGCTCGGCGGTGAGCCGGGCGCGCGTCTCCTCGTCGGGCGCCTCCTCCAGCGCCGCCACGCACTCCCGGACCGCGGTCGACATCAACTCCCGCGCGGGATCCGCGCCGTCCTCCGCACGCAGCGCGAGCCACGCGCGGGCGCGCAGCGAGCGCACCAGACCGTGGATGTTGCCCAGCTCGCGCCACAGGTCGCCCGCGCGCGTGTAGGCCCGGTCCGCCTCCTCGTGCAGCCCCGCCTGCCCGAGGGACTCGGCGGCGAGATGCGCCAGCGTCGCGTGATCGTGCTGCTCGGGCCAGTGCCGGGCGATCTCCGCCGCCTGAAGCCGCCGTTCGGCCGCCTCCCGGTGCTCGCCCAGCTCGCTCAGACAGTCACCGAGCCACCACTGCGTCTGGACGACCGCCCCGTCGCCGTGCGTCTCCGCGCTCAGGTCCGGCAGCGCCGACTCCAGCACCTCGGCGGCCTCCGCCCAGCGCCCCTGCCGCAGCAGGAACCCGCCGAGCTGATGCCGTGCCCAGGCGCCGAGCGTCGGACCCTCGCCCGCCTCGTCGGCCCAGTGCGCCGCCTCCAGGGCGTGCTCGGCGGCCTCGTCGGACAGGCCCCGGCCGCCCAGGACCTCGGCGAGCTGGAGATGCAGCTGCGCCCGGCCCGGCGCCTCCAACTGCGCTCCGCCGTGCTCCAGGGCCGCCCGCAGCGCCCGCTCCGCCTCCGCCGTGTCGCCCAGGTGGTGGGCGAGCCCGGCCAGCCGCGCCTCGTACTCCACCGCGAACCACGGCAGCCCCGCCCCGACGAAGGCCGCCGAGGCCCGCGCGAACAGCCGCGCGGCGCCCGCCACATCGCCCGAGAGCGCCGCCAGCTCGGCGAGCATCGCCTGCGCCTCGGCGGACCGTGCGGCGAGCCGTACGTCGTCCCCGGTACGCCCGTCCACCAGCGCCAGCACCTCCCGCGCCGCCGCATCCGCCGCGCCCACGACCGCCGGGGCCACCGGCTCGTCGGCCGCGTGAACCTGCCGCATCAGCACCCGGGCCCGGCCCATCAGCACCGCCGCCGTCTGCCGCAGACCCGTGCCGGACTCGGCGTACAGCGCGAGCACCTCGTCGTAGGGCTCGCCGACTCCCGCGAGAGCCTCCTCCAGGCGGCCGGTCAGGGCTCGGACGTACGCCGCACGCGTGCGTGCCGCCAGTGCCTCGCCCGGGTCGCCCGCCTCGGCGTACAGCTCCGCCGCCCGCTCGAACAGCTCGACGCCCTCGGGACCGAGCTCCATGGCCCGGTGATCCATGATCTCCGCGCGGTCCCGCGGGTCCAGCTCGGCGCCCTCGGCGGCCCGCGCCACGTCCGCCCACGCCTCGACGGCGTCCGGCTGCAATGTGTCCGACAGCCGCCGGGCCTCGGCCAGCAGGGTCGGCAGATCCGCCTCCACGGGCTCATCCTGCGCCGGAACCTCCGGCACCGGAACAGGGCCGGAAGCCGCCGTGCCACGCGCCGAGCGCACCCCGAGCGGCAACCGCTCCACCAGCGGTTCCTGCGTCATGCGCGCGCGTGCCAGCTCGCTCACCCGCGCGGTGCCGTTGCGCGCGTCGAACCGTCCGGCCAGCTCCAGCGCCTCCGCACGCGCGTGTGCGGCCAGTTCCCGCGCCGTCCAACTGCGCCCTGTCGGCCCCGGCACCCGCTGCCCGCCCAGCCCGAGACCCGTCAGCCGCTCCATGAGCAGCGTCACCACGGACAGGAACTCCAGCCTGCTGCGCGGATGCCCGGTGTCGGTGAAGTACGCCGGCCGCTCCGCGAGCAGCTCGAGACCGCGTGCCTCGTTGCCCGTCAGCGCGCAGAACTCGACATGGTCCGCGTACGCCCCGCGCATGCTCTCCATGGGCCGCACCAACCGGAAACCGCGCAGATGGTGGGCGCGCGCCTCGTCCACACGGTCGAGACGCAGCAGCGGCACGAGGGAGGAGGCGAACGCCGTGTGCGGCTCGTGGGCGCAGGTGAACTCGCCCTCCAGGACGGGCCGCCACAGCTCCAGCGCCCGCTCGTCCCGGCCGCACTCCGCCTGCCACCAGCCCTGCCCGTGCAGCTCGCAGGCGGGACAGTCGGCCATCGCGTCCCGGTCGGCGGCCAGCCACGCCGCGTACGCCCGCTCGGCGCGCGGTACGTCCCCGACGTGCGCGGCCACACTGAACTCACTGCTGCGCACGGCACGTTCGGAGTGCCCGGCGAGCCGGTAGCGGTGCTCCATCTCGCCGAGCCACTTCTCTATGGAGGCCAGCGGCACGTGCGGTTGGTCGAGCATGCCGGACGTCATCCACTTGAACACCCAGTGCAGGGAGTGCGCCTCCTGTGCGTCGAAGTCCCCCGGCTGCTCGTCCCACATGCGCAGCAGCCGCGCGAACGGGACGAACATCTTGTCCTTCTCGGAGCTGTAGTTGTAGACCGTGAGCTGGTGCCCGAGCGCCTCGATCACCGCGAGAGGCACGCCCAGTTTCTCGGCCTCGGCGAGCAGTTGCTCCGCGCGCGCGTTGCGGGCCGGGCCCTCCGGCAGCTCGGCGTTCTCCGCCATCGCCCGGCGCAGCGCGTCGAAGTCCGTGATCCCGGTCATCAGCGACCCTCCTCGCCGTTCGTGGCCCACTCCAGCAGAGCGATGAAGGCCCGGTTCAGCAGCGCCGAGTCCGCGGGCCTGAGCGGCCGCTGCGCCATCAGCAGGGCCTGTCCGTACAGGGACTCGGTGGCGGTGCCGATCAGTTCCGCGTCGCCCACGGAACTGATCCGCCGGATCAGCGGGTTGAGGTGGTTGAGCACCAGACGCGCGCGGGGCGCGCCGCCGCGCAGCGAGCCCAGGATGCCCGCCCACAGGTCGTCCGCCTGCTCCTCCGCCGCTGCCCGCGCCTGCTCGTGCCGGGCCGCCCGGTCGTCCAGGTGCAGCGCGGGCACCGACAGCGGATGGAAGGCCCGCAGGACCACATCGCAGCCCAAGGGGTCCAGCTTGGCCCGCGCCGCCGCAAGGAAGCCGGACAGCGCCAGCTCCTCGGCCGGGTCGACGGAGTCCAGATGCGCGGTCACGGTGTCCGCGTCCAGCTCGGCCACGACCGTCCCCGGACGGACCGAGGGCAGCGCCTCGACCAGTTCGCTGTCGTACGTGTAACCGCCGTTGATCACCCCGATGCCCTGCGCGGACGCGATCGGCGCGACCTGCCGGTACTCCTCGACGGTCCGCGTGAAGTGCACCACCGGGTGCCGCTGCGCGAACTCCTCCAGCGACAGCCGCCCGTCGGTCGTCTCGAACGGCAGCCACGGCAGCATCGTGCGCAGCATCTCCTTGTCGTGCCGCGCCAGGGACTTCACGCCCAGGTGGTGCACCGACAGGAAGGCCGCAAGACGTTCCGGATCACCGGCCGCAAGCCCGGTCAACCAGGAGCGAATCCTTTCGCCGAGCGCTTCCCGTACGGCCGCCAGCGTCTCGTCCTCGTACAACGCCTCGCGCGACGCGGTGGGCCGCAGACTGTCCGTGTCGAGCACACAGCGCACGAAGAACGCCCAGTCCGGCAGCAGCTGTTCGGCCCGCTCGGTCAGCAGCATGCCCTTCAGGTGCACCCGGTGACCGGCCCGCTGGGCCGGGCTGACCGCCGACGGCAGCACATACGCCACCCCGCGGATCCCGGCCAGCGGAACGTTCAGCCCGATCGAGTCCAGCGGAGTGAACCCGAACAGGTCATGACAGTGCCGGGCCAGCGCCACCCGCCGGTTCGCGGGCGAGGGATAGGCCCGGTCCCAGGGTGCCGGGAGATCGGTGACCTCCTCCTCGTCCACCCGCACGTCGTACGGCAGCAGCGAGCCGAAGTCCCGGGCCAGCGTGAGCACCCGCTCCCGCGCCAGCCACTCCCCGGCACCGGCCCGCGCCACCAGATGCACGGTGGTGCCCGGCTCGGGCCGCTCGGCGTCCGGCAGCGTCCGCACGGTGTACGAACCATCGTCCGTCGCCGTCCACTCCACCGGTGGCGCGTCCGGCGTACGGGCGCTGCGGCTGACCACCCGGATCCGCTCGGCGACCACGAAACAGGCCAGCAGACCGATGCCGAACTGGCCGAGGAAGTCCGAGCGGGCCGCCTGAAGACCGTCCGCCCGTTTGGAACTGCGGCCGATCGTCGCCAGCAGACTGTGCACATCGGACTCGGTCAGCCCGATACCGGAGTCCTCCACCCGCAACCCGCCGCCGTCGGAATCGACGTACAGCCGCACCCGTGCCGGGGCGTCCGGCTGTTCGGCCCGACGGGCGGTGATGGCGTCCACGGCGTTCTGAAGCAGCTCGCGCAGGTAGACCTTCGGACTGGAGTAGAGGTGATGGGAGAGCAGGTCCACCAGGCCGCGCAGGTCGACCTGGAACGTATGAGGTGACTGGGGTGCCTGGGATGACTGTGAGGTCTGGGAGTCCATCGTCGCTGCGCCGGTGGGGGGAGTGCGTCGGCGCGGGGTCGGGCGGTCCGTGTGAGGCGATGACCGCGAGGGATGGCCGTAGGACGCGTCATCCTAAGCCCCAACCAGCCGTCTGACCAGGGCTTTCCTCGGACTTTACGGTGATGGCGGGCAGGAGGTCTGCGACGATGTCAGTGGCGTGGTGTGCAATGGATCTCGTGCCCGCACTGCAAGAACCACTCCAGCAGCCACTGAAGTCGGTGCTCGGCCCCGCCACCGCGAAGGTGATGGCCGAGCACCTCGGCCTGCACACCGTCGGCGACCTCCTGCACCACTACCCGCGCAGATACGAGGAGCGCGGCCAGCTCACGCACCTCGCCGACCTCCCCATGGACGAGCACGTCACGGTGGTCGCCCAGGTCGCCGACGCCCGGCTGCACACCTTCGCCTCCGCCAAGGCCCCGCGCGGCAAGGGCCAGCGCCTGGAAGTCACCATCACCGACGGCAGCGGCCGACTCCAACTGGTCTTCTTCGGAAACGGCGTTCACAAGCCCCACAAGGAACTCCTGCCGGGCACACGCGCGATGTTCGCGGGCAAGGTCTCCGTCTTCAACCGCCGCCTCCAGCTCGCCCACCCCGCCTACGAACTCCTGCGCGGCGACGGCGAGGAGACGGTCGAGACCTGGGCCGGCGCCCTGATCCCGATCTATCCCGCCACCGCCAAACTGGAGTCCTGGAAGATCGGCAAGGCGCTCCAGACGGTCCTCCCGACATGCCTGGAAGCGGTCGACCCCCTCCCGGACAGCCTCCGCGAGGGCCGCGGCCTCGTCCCGCTCCCCGAGGCCCTGGAGAAGATCCACCGCCCGCACACCAAAGCCGACATCGAGGACGCCCGCGCCCGCCTGAAATGGGACGAGGCCTTCGTCCTCCAGGTAGCCCTCGCCCGCCGCCGCCACGCGGACGCCCAACTCCCCGCAGTGGCCCGCAAACCGAAGCCGGACGGCCTCCTGACAGCCTTCGACGACCGCCTCCCCTTCACCCTCACCGAGGGCCAGCAACGAGTCACGGGCGAGATCTTCACCGACCTGGCGACCGAGCACCCGATGCACCGGCTGTTGCAAGGAGAAGTCGGATCGGGAAAGACGATGGTGGCGCTCCGGGCCATGCTCGCCACCGTCGACGCAGGTGGCCAGGCCGCCATGCTGGCGCCCACCGAAGTGCTGGCCCAGCAGCACCACAGGTCGGTCGTCGAGATGATGGGGGAGCTGGCCGAGGGCGGCATGCTGGGCGGGGCCGAGCAGGCGACCAAGGTGGTGCTGCTGACCGGTTCCATGGGCGCCGCGGCCCGGCGGCAGGCGCTGCTCGATCTGGTGACCGGAGAGGCCGGGATCGTCATCGGGACCCATGCGCTGATCGAGGACAAGGTCCAGTTCCACGACCTCGGACTCGTCGTCGTCGACGAGCAGCACCGCTTCGGGGTCGAACAGCGCGACGCCCTGCGGGGCAAGGGCAAACAGCCGCCCCATCTGCTCGTCATGACGGCCACCCCCATCCCGCGCACGGTCGCGATGACCGTCTTCGGCGATCTGGAGACCTCCGTCCTCGACCAGCTCCCGGCCGGGCGTTCACCGATCGCCAGCCATGTCGTCCCGGCCGCGGACAAACCGCACTTCCTCGCGCGTGCCTGGGAACGGGTGCGCGAGGAGGTCGAGAACGGCCATCAGGCGTACGTCGTCTGCCCCCGCATCGGGGACGAGGAGGACGACCCCAAGAAGGCCCGGAAGTCCGCCGAGGACGAGGCCGAGAAGCGCCCGCCGCTCGCCGTCCTGGAGGTGGCCGACCAACTCGCCAAGGGCCCGCTCGCCGGCCTCGAGGTGGAGGTCCTGCACGGCCGTATGCACCCCGACGACAAGGACGCGGTCATGCGCCGGTTCGCCGCCGGAGAGACGGACGTCCTGGTCGCCACCACCGTCATCGAGGTCGGCGTCAACGTCCCCAACGCCACCGCCATGGTGATCATGGACGCCGACCGCTTCGGCGTCTCCCAGCTGCACCAGCTGCGCGGCCGGGTCGGCCGTGGCTCGGCGGCGGGCCTGTGCCTGCTGGTCACCGAGATGCCGGAGGCCAGCGCGGCCCGCCAGCGCCTCAATGCCGTGGCCGCCACCCTCGACGGCTTCGAACTCTCCCGCATCGACCTGGAACAGCGCCGCGAGGGCGACGTCCTCGGCCAGGCCCAGTCCGGCGCCCGCACCAGCCTCAGGATGCTGGCGGTCATCGAGGACGAGGAGATCATCGCGGAGGCGAGGGAGGAAGCGACGGCTGTGGTGGCGGCGGATCCGGAGCTGAAGAACCTTCCGGGCCTGAAAACAGCCCTGGACGCCCTCTTGGACGAGGAGAGAGAGCAGTACTTGGAAAAGGGGTGAGCCACAATGAACCTGAAGCCGCTCACGACGAAGGACCAAAGATGACCCGCGTGATCGCCGGCGCAGCCGGCGGCCGTCGCCTGGCCGTCCCGCCAGGGAACGGCACCCGCCCGACCTCCGACCGCGCACGCGAAGGTCTCTTCTCCACCTGGCAGTCCCTCCTCGGCGGCCCGCTGGACGGCGAACGAATCCTCGACCTCTACGCGGGCTCGGGCGCAGTCGGCCTCGAAGCCCTGTCCCGCGGCGCGAGCCACACCCTCCTCGTCGAGGCGGACGCGAGAGCCGCCCGCACCATCCGCGAGAACGTCAAAAGCCTCGGCCTCCCGGGCGCCGAGGTGAGATCGGGCAAAGCCGAACAGGTCATCCAGACCCCGGCGCCGACCGAGCCGTACGACCTCGTCTTCCTGGACCCCCCGTACGCCGTCACGGACGACGATCTTCGGGAGATTCTCCTCACACTCCGCACCCAGGGCTGGCTCGCGAAGGACGCGCTCGTCACCGTGGAGCGCAGCACCAGAGGCGGCGAATTCCGGTGGCCGGACGGTTTCGAAGCGATCCGGGCCCGTCGCTACGGCGAGGGAACGTTTTGGTACGGTCGCGCCGCCTCAACGTGCGAAGACGCACGATGACCGGACCGGAGAGCGAGGAACCTCAAGTGCGCCGTGCCGTCTGTCCCGGGTCGTTCGACCCGATCACCAATGGACATCTCGACATCATCGCCCGCGCCTCCAGGCTGTACGACGAGGTGTACGTCGCGGTGATGATCAACCAGTCCAAGAAGGGCCTGTTCGAGGTCGAGGAGCGCCTCGAACTGATCCGCCGGGTCACCGCCGAGTACGGCAACGTGAAGGTCGAGGCCTTCCACGGGCTCCTCGTCGACTTCTGCAAGCAGCGCGACATCCCCGCCATCGTCAAGGGCCTGCGCGCGGTCAGCGACTTCGACTACGAGCTCCAGATGGCCCAGATGAACAACGGCCTCTCGGGCGTCGAGACCCTCTTCGTCCCGACCAACCCGACCTACAGCTTCCTGTCCTCCTCGCTCGTCAAGGAGGTCGCGACCTGGGGCGGCGACGTCTCGCACCTGGTCCCGCCGGCCGTGCTGGAAGCCCTGAACGAGCGGCTGCACAAGGACTGATGGGGCTACAGTCGTCCCGTCCGTCTCCAACACAGCTGTAGAGAGTGGCGAGCACACGGTGGACGTGCAGAAGAAGCTCGACGAGATCGTCGCGGCGGTCTCCAGTGCCCGGTCGATGCCGATGTCGGCCTCGTGCGTGGTCAACCGCGCCGAGCTGCTCTCGCTGCTCGAAGAGGTCCGCCAGGCCCTGCCGGGCTCCCTCGCGCAGGCCCAGGAGCTGATCGGCGACCGTGAGCAGATGGTCGAGCAGGCCCGTCAGGAGGCCGAGCGGATCATCCAGGGCGCGCACGCCGAGCGCGGCTCGCTGATCTCCGACACCGAGGTCGCCCGCCGCTCCCAGGCCGAGGGCGACCGCATCCTCGCCGAGGCCCGCAAGGAGGCCGAGGACGTCCGCGCCGAGGCCGACGACTACGTCGACTCCAAGCTCGCCAACTTCGAGGTCGTGCTCACCAAGACCCTCGGCTCCGTCGGCCGGGGCCGCGAGAAGCTCCTCGGCACCGGCCCGGGCGTCGACGAGCAGGGCTACGAGGACGAGGACGCCCCCGAGCGCAGCCACGACCCCGAGACCCTGCGCCGTACCGCCGACGAGTACGTCGACGTCAAGCTCGGCGCCTTCGAGGCGGTGCTCGCCAAGACGCTGGAGGCAGTCGGCCGCGGCCGCCAGAAGCTGCACGGCCGGATCGCCACCGACGACCTCGGCGCCCTCGGCGACGACCTCAGCACCGTCCAGCACTCCAGCGACGCCGACTATCTCGCCGACCTGGCGGCCCTGGCCGAGCAGGACGCCCCGGCCCCGCAGCGGCAGCAGCCCGAACAGCCGGAGTACGCCCCGCAGCAGCCGTCGTACGACCCCTACGGCGGCTACCAGCAGCCTGCCTACGCCCAGCAGGACCCGTACGGCTACCAGCAGGCCGACCCTTACGCCTACCAGGGCTACGACGCCCAGCAGCCGTCGTACGACCCGAACCAGCAGGCGCAGCAGGCCCAGCAGCCCCAGCAGGGGTACGCCCTGGACGAGACCAGTCTCTTCGACACCAGCATGATCAGCGCGGAGCAGTTGCGGGCCTACGAGCAGGGCCGCGGCCAGTAGGGGATCCGCCGGATTGGGCTGTGAGCGAATGGTCCAGTATCCTGGCTCTTCGGTCGCGCGTACGTCCGCGATCAACGCTGCCCGGGGACACCGAGGGCAGTGTCCCTCTGAGCTAGAAGATCGAAAGCAGGAATGGCTCTGAACGCCCGCCTCGACCACCGCAACCCTCTCGTGTTCGACACACACGAGCTGGGGCGGCGTCCTGGCGCGCTCCAGCGCCTGAACCGCTCGATCGACGCGCCCAAGGACCTCGGTCTGAAGGACGTCATCGAAGTGCCGCAAGGCGCCCCGATGGAGCTCGACCTCCGCCTTGAGTCGGTCATGGAAGGGGTGCTTGTCACAGGCACCGCCCGTGCACAGGCCAAGGGGGAGTGCGTAAGGTGTCTGGAGCCGCTTCAGCTCGACGTCGAAGCGGACTTCCAGGAGATGTTCTCGTACCCCGACGCCGACGAGCGGGGCCGCCCCAAGGCGGAGCCCGACGACGACGCCGAGGAGGACGAGGACAGGCTCTTCATCGAGGACGGCCTGTTCGACCTCGAACCCGTGCTGCGCGATGCGGTGGTGCTCGCACTGCCGATGCAGCCGGTGTGCCAGGAAGACTGCCCGGGTTTGTGCGCCGAGTGCGGCGTGCGCCTCGCGGACGACCCGGACCACCACCATGACGCCGTCGACATCCGTTGGGCGGCATTGCAGGGACTCGCCGGTTCACTCGGAGACGGCGAGAAGGACGAGATGAGCGGCGCCGAAGCGGAAGCGGGCGTCGACGAGAAGCAGGAGAAGTAGCCGTGGCTGTTCCGAAGCGGAAGATGTCGCGCAGCAACACGCGCCACCGCCGGTCGCAGTGGAAGGCTGCGGTCACCCCCCTGGTTGCGTGCGAGCGCTGCCACGAGCCCAAGCAGCAGCACATCGCGTGCCCGTCTTGTGGCACCTACAACAAGCGCCAGGTCCTCGAGGTCTGAGCGGCTGGTGAGAGGCACTGTGTCCACGCCGAAGAAAAACTCTGCGGAGACCACGGCCTCGTCCCACACGCTGTTGGAAGGGCGGCTCGGCTACAAGGTCGAGTCCGCCCTTCTGGTGCGTGCGCTGACCCACCGTTCGTACGCGTACGAGAACGGCGGTCTGCCGACCAACGAGCGCCTGGAGTTCCTCGGGGACTCCGTCCTCGGCCTCGTGGTCACGGACACGCTGTACCGCACCCACCCCGATCTGCCCGAGGGCCAGCTGGCCAAGCTGCGGGCCGCGGTGGTGAATTCGCGTGCGCTGGCGGAGGTCAGTCGCGGACTCGACCTGGGTTCCTTCATCCGGCTCGGCCGTGGTGAAGAGGGCACGGGCGGCCGGGACAAGGCGTCCATCCTCGCCGACACCCTGGAAGCGGTGATCGGCGCGGTCTATCTCGACCAGGGCCTGGACTCTGCGGGGGAGCTGGTGCACCGCTTGTTCGACCCCCTGATCGAGAAGTCCTCGAATCTCGGAGCCGGCCTGGACTGGAAGACCAGTCTCCAGGAGCTCACCGCGACCGAGGGGCTCGGTGTGCCCGAGTACCTGGTCACGGAGACCGGCCCCGATCACGAGAAGACCTTCACTGCTGCCGCCCGCGTCGGAGGCGTCTCGTACGGCACCGGCACCGGCCGCAGCAAGAAGGAGGCGGAGCAACAGGCCGCCGAGTCCGCCTGGCGGTCCATCCGGGCCGCGGCGGACGAGCGCGCCAAGAAGGCAGCCGCGGAAGCGGACGCCGACGAAGCCTCCGCCTCCGCCTGAACGAGCAGCAACCCGAGCGCCCGCACCCGTACCCGGGGCGGGCGCTCGGCTCATACACCGGCTTGTACGGGGGATGCCATGCCCGAGTTGCCCGAGGTCGAGGTCGTCCGGCGCGGTCTGGAACGCTGGGTCGCCCATCGCACCGTCGCCGACGCCGAGGTGCTGCACCCGCGGGCGGTCCGCCGCCACATCGCGGGCGCCGACGACTTCACGCACCGTCTCAAGGGCCACCGCATCGGCGTTCCGAGCCGCCGCGGCAAGTATCTGTGGCTGCCGCTCGAGGACACCGGCCAGTCGGTCCTGGCCCACCTCGGCATGAGCGGTCAGCTGCTGGTGCAGCCGCACGAGGCCCCGGCCGAGAAGCATCTGCGCATCCGGGTCCGCTTCGCCGACGACCTCGGCACCGAACTGCGGTTCGTCGACCAACGCACCTTCGGCGGACTGTCGTTGCACGACAACACCCCCGACGGACTGCCCGACGTCATCGCGCACATCGCCCGCGACCCGCTGGACCCGCTCTTCGACGACGAGGCGTTCCACCAGGCGCTGCGCCGCAAGCGGACCACGATCAAACGGGCCCTGCTCGACCAGTCGTTGATCAGCGGCGTCGGCAACATCTATGCGGACGAGGCCCTTTGGCGCACGCGCCTGCACTACGACCGCCCGACGGCGACCTTCATCCGCCCGCGCAGCCTCGAACTCCTGGGCCACGTAAGGGATGTGATGAACGCGGCCCTCGCGGTGGGCGGCACCAGCTTCGACAGCCTGTATGTCAACGTCAATGGCGAGTCGGGCTACTTCGACCGGTCCCTGGACGCGTACGGCCGTGAGGGTCTGCCGTGCAAGAGGTGCGGTACGCCGATGCGCCGACGGCCGTGGATGAACCGGTCGAGCTACTTCTGCCCGAAGTGTCAGCGGGCGCCGCGGGTTTCGTCGTAGCGTCCGCGTGCCGCGAGCACCTCGTCCATGCGGCCCTCCAGGAAGTGGATGAGGCCGAGCAGCCGGGTGGCCACCTCGTGGCCCAGCGGTGTCAGCTCATAGTCCACCCGGGGCGGGTTCGTCGGCTGGGCCTCGCGCAGCACCAGCCCATCCCGCTCCAGCGCGTGCAGCGTCTGCGACAGCATCTTCTCGCTCACGCCGTCGATGCGCCGACGCAGCTCGTTGAAGCGCAGCGATCCGTCGGACAGAGCGCCGAGCGTGAGCGAGCCCCAGCGACCGGTGACGTGCTCCAGCGTGCCGCGCGAGGGGCACACCTTCGCGAACACGTTGTACGGCAGGTCCTGCTCCGCCGTGCGCTCCTGTGCGATGTCCATGCTTGAAGCGTACTCGCAGACAGCGCTGACCTGTGGATTGCGCTGACCAGAAGAAAGTCAGTAGCCGAAGTTCTGCGTCCACCAAGGGCCGCCGGAGGCCATGTGGACGCCGACTCCCAGGGTCTTGAAGTCGCAGTTCAGGATGTTGGCTCGGTGGCCGGGGCTGTTCATCCAGGCGTCCATGACCGCGGCCGCGTCGGCCTGGCCGCGGGCTATGTTCTCGCCGCCGAGGTTGGTGATGCCGGCCTTCGCGGCACGGTCCCAGGGGCTGGAGCCGTCCGGGTCGGTGTGGTCGAAGAAGCCCCGCTCCGCCATGTCCTCGCTGAACGCGGAGGCCAGCTCGGCGAGCGAGCTGTTGGCGGCGACGGCACTGCAACCGACCTTCGCCCGCTCCTCGTTGACCAGCCGCAGGACCTCGGCCGCGGCGGCGGCCTCCTCCGTGAGCGTCACCGGGGCGCTGGGCTTCTCCGGCGCCTTGGTGGTGGCCTTCGACGGCGGCGTGTTGGTCTTCGGCTTCTTGCTGGGCGTGGCCGTCGGCTTCTTCGACGGGGTCTTCGTCGGCGCGGGTGCGGAGGTCGACGGCGCCGCCGATGGCGACACGGACCGCTCCTGGTCCCGGCTGGCCGGGGTGCTGTCGTCGCGGTTCTCCGCGCTGCCCGAGGTGCCGCCCTGCTCACTCGGCGAGCTGGTCGGCGAGTCGGCGGCCTGCACCTTGTCGCTGCTGCCGCCGCCGAGGGTGTAGTTGTCCCCGCCGGGCAGTACGCCGGTGGCGACCGCGACGGTGCCGATGGCCACCGCGGCGGAGACCCCGAGGAGCCCGGTGCGCACCGGAGTGACGGCCTTCTTCTTCTTGCGGCGGTTCGGCCGCCCGCGCTCGGAGCCGTCAGCGGGGGTGAAGCCCTCGCTCGCGAAGAAGGCGGTGTCCGACTCGGGGGCGTAGTCCCCGCCGTAGCCGTCGCCCGTGAAGAGATAGGCCTCGGTCGTCGCGTAGGCACCGGCGTACGCGTCCTGGTGGAGATAGGGGGCGATGCCCACCGTCTCGTCCGGGCGCGAGTGTCGGTCCGGGTACGAGTCCCGGGAGTCGTGGCTCCACTGAGCGGAACCGTCTGTGTGGTTGACCCCCGTGGCGCGGCTCGTGGCGGCGCGGCCGGCGGCGTGGCGTCGGTGGCGTCCCATGTCCTGGCCTTCCTCGTCCGTGCGGTCGACCCGTTTCCCCCGGTGATCAACCAACTCACCCGATCGAGTGAGTTTCATATGAGATTCATTGGGTGGGGACGGTACCGCATGGCGCTGGGTGTGGAAGTGCCCAGTGAGACATTGGGCGGTTAGGTTGCACCCATGAGCGAGGATGTTCGGTTGGTGGCCTGGGTGCGTGGACGCGTCCAAGGTGTGGGTTTTCGCTGGTTCACACGTGCCAAGGCACTGGAGATCGGCGGCCTGAGTGGTTTTGCTCTCAATTTGGACGACGGACGCGTCCAAGTGGTCGCAGAAGGCCCGCGCCCGGGTTGTCAGGGACTCCTCGACTGGCTCGAGGGGGACGACACGCCCGGCCGCGTGGAGGGCGTCACCGAGATCTGGGACACACCTCGCGGGGGATACGACGGCTTCGCCATCCGGTGATTCCGGCGTACCGCACGACCCCTCCCGAGCGGCGGACCATGCCACCGGAACCTGCCCCGAAGAGAAAGGTCCAGGTGGTTGCCGAGAAACGCTTGCGCTGGCACGCTCCGCAGTGAAGGATGATCGCCACGCCCTCAGGGCCCCGCAGGAGTCGCAGCGCCGCCGATCAGGCCGCGCGCCCCCGGGATGCCGTCAATACGGGGCGTGATCGTGTTGACCGTCAAACTTTTTGGTGAGACGCTGAAAGCCCCGCGCACCTTAGCTGTTTGGCATGTAAGAACGGCAGCAAGAACTCAAGAGTGCCAAGCACCGTGGGTGCGAATCCCTCACGACCCACACCGCTTCGGTCGGTCACTCAGTGTGGAGGACCATCCATCATGGCAAAGGCGCTTCTCGGTTACGTCGGCGGCTCCGACCCTCGACTCCTCGCCGAGATGCGACGGCTCCAGCAGCGCGTACAGGACCTGGAATCCGAGCTGGTACGGATCCAGGCGGAGAATGACGCGCTGACGGCTGCCGCTTCTCACGACAGTCTCATGGAGAGCATCGACGCACACCAGGCGGAGCCTGCGCTCACCTGATCGCTGCACTGCTCCACAACAGCACACGCGGCGGTTGGGCTGCCCGTATCAACCGCTAAGTTGTCAGAAGTTGCAAGGGACGCTTCGGCGTCCCTTCTTTCTTGCCCCCGCGAATCTTTCCCCCGCGCATCCTTTCAGTCTCTTTAACGTCTGGTGTGCCCTGCGCGTTCATGGGCGAAACCGCGGGTTCATGGAGTGAGACATCCCCGGAAGGTAGAGTCCAGCGGCGTGCACCTCAAGGCCCTGACCCTCCGCGGGTTCAAGTCGTTCGCATCGGCGACCACACTCCGGTTCGAGCCGGGTATCACGTGTGTCGTCGGACCGAACGGCTCGGGCAAGTCCAATGTCGTGGACGCGCTCAGCTGGGTCATGGGCGAACAGGGCGCGAAGTCGCTGCGCGGCGGCAAGATGGAGGACGTCATCTTCGCCGGCACCACCGGGCGCCCACCGCTCGGCCGCGCCGAGGTGTCGCTGACGATCGACAACTCCGACGGCGCGCTGCCCATCGAGTACGCCGAGGTGACGATCACCCGGATCATGTTCCGCAACGGCGGCAGCGAGTACCAGATCAACGGCGACACCTGCCGCCTCCTCGACATCCAGGAGCTGCTCTCCGACTCCGGCATCGGCCGCGAGATGCATGTCATCGTCGGCCAGGGCCAGCTCGACTCCGTGCTGCACGCCGACCCGATGGGCCGCCGCGCCTTCATCGAGGAGGCCGCGGGCGTCCTCAAGCACCGCAAGCGCAAAGAGAAGGCGCTGCGCAAGCTCGACGCGATGCAGGCCAACCTCGCGCGCGTGCAGGACCTCACCGACGAACTCCGCCGCCAGCTCAAGCCCCTCGGCCGCCAGGCGGCGGTAGCGCGCCGGGCCGCCGTCATCCAGGCCGACCTGCGCGACGCCCGCCTCCGCCTGCACGCCGACGATCTCGTACGGCTGCGTGAGGCGCTCCGGACAGAAGTCGCCGACGAGGCCGCCCTGAAGGAACGCAAGGAAGCCGCCGAACAGGAGCTGAAGAAGGCGCTCCAGCGCGAGGCGCTCCTGGAGGACGAAGTCCGGCAGCTCGCGCCCCGCCTCCAGCGCGCCCAGCAGACCTGGTACGAGCTCTCCCAGCTCGCCGAGCGGGTCCGCGGCACCGTCTCCCTCGCCGACGCGCGCGTGAAGAGCGCGACCTCCGCCCCGCCCGAGGAGCGCCGCGGCCGTGACCCCGAGGACATGGAGCGGGAGGCCGCGCGGATCCGTGAGCAGGAAGCCGAGCTGGAGGCGGCCCTGGAGGCGGCCGAGCACGCCCTGGAGGACACGGTCGCCCATCGCGCCGAGCTGGAGCGTGAACTCGCCCTCGAAGAACGGCGTCTGAAGGACGTCGCCCGCGCCATCGCCGACCGCCGTGAAGGTCTGGCCCGTCTGAACGGCCAGGTCAACGCGGCCCGTTCACGCGCCGCCTCCGCCCAGTCCGAGATCGACCGCCTGGCCTCCGCCCGGGACGAGGCCCAGGAGCGGGCCGTCGCCGCCCAGGAGGAGTACGAGGCCCTCAAGACCGAGGTCGACGGCCTCGACGCCGACGACGCGGAACTGGCGGAGCAGCACGACGTGGCGAAGGTGGCGCTGGCCGAGGCGGAGACGGCGCTCACGGCGGCCCGCGAAGCGGCCACGGCAGCGGAACGCAAGCGCGCCGCGACCCAGGCCCGCCACGAGGCGCTGGCACTGGGCCTGCGCAGGAAGGACGGCACGGGCGCGCTGTTGGGCGCGAAGGACCGGCTGACGGGGTTGCTCGGCCCGGCAGCGGAACACCTCACGATCACCCCGGGCTACGAGGTACCGCTGGCGGCGGCTTTCGGCGCGGCGGCGGACGCCATCGCCGTAACCTCACCCGCAGCAGCCGCGGAGGCGATCCGGCTGCTGCGGAAGCAGGACGGAGGGAGGGCGTCACTTCTCCTGTCGGGGGCACCGGAATCGCCGGTAAGGGGCGCGGGGAACTGCGCGACCAGCCACGACGAACCCGCACCCGCCGGACGGCATCACGCGGCAGATCTGGTCCGCGCCCCCTCCGACCTCATGCCCGCCGTAAGACGCCTACTCCACGGCATCGTCGTCGTAGGCACCCTCGAAGACGCCGAAGACCTCGTCTACACCCACCCCCACCTCACCGCCGTAACCGCAGAAGGCGACCTGCTCGGCGCCCACTTCGCCCACGGCGGCTCCGCAGGCGCCCCCAGCCTCCTCGAAGTACAGGCCTCCGTGGACGAGGCAGCGGCCGAGCTGGAAGAGCTGGCCGTGAGGTGTGACGAACTCACGGCGGCGCAGCAAGAGGCAGGCGAGCGACGCAAAGAGACCGCCGCCCGAGTCGAAGAACTGGCCGACCGCCGCCGCGCAGCGGACCGCGAGAAGTCGGCCGTGGCCCAGCAGCTGGGCCGGCTCGCCGGACAGGCACGAGGCGCCGCAGGAGAAGCGGAACGCTCAGTCGCGGCGACCGCGCGGGCGCAGGACGCGCTGGACAAGGCCCTGGAAGAGGTCGAGGTCCTCGCCGAGCGCCTCGAAGTCGCCGAGGAGATGCCGGTCGAGGAGGAGCCCGACACCTCCGTCCGCGACCGCCTCGCCGCCGACGGTGCGAACGCCCGCCAGACCGAGATGGAGGCCCGCCTCCAGGTCCGTACGCACGAGGAACGGGTCAAGGGCCTCGCGGGACGGGCCGACTCCCTCGACCGCGCCGCCCGCGCCGAACGCGAGACACGCGCGCGTGCCGAGCAGCGGCGGGCGCGGCTGCGGCACGAGGCCGCCGTGGCGGAAGCCGTCGCGTCCGGCGCCCGGCAACTCCTCGCGCACGTGGAGGTCTCCCTCACCCGTGCCGAGGAGGAGCGCACCGCCGCGGACGCGGCGAAGGCCATAAGAGAGCAGGAGCTGACCGCCGCCCGGAACGCCGGCCGCGACCTCAAGGCCGAACTCGACAAGCTGACCGACTCCGTGCACCGCGGAGAGGTGCTCGGCGCCGAGAAGCGGATGCGGATCGAGCAGCTGGAGACCAAGGCGCTGGAGGAGCTCGGCGTGGAGCCGGCCGGGCTCGTCGAGGAGTACGGCCCCCATCAGCTCGTACCGCCCTCGCCGCCCGCCGAGGGCGAGGAGCTGCCGGAGGATCCCGAGCATCCGCGCAACCGTCCGAGGCCGTTCGTGCGCGGCGAGCAGGAGAAGCGGCTGAAGGCGGCCGAGCGGGCGTACCAGCAGCTCGGCAAGGTCAATCCGCTCGCGCTGGAGGAGTTCGCCGCGCTGGAGGAGCGCCACAAGTTCCTCAGCGAGCAGCTGGAGGACCTGAAGAAGACCCGCGCCGATCTGCTCCAGGTCGTCAAGGAGGTCGACGAGCGGGTCGAGCAGGTCTTCACCGAGGCCTACCGGGACACCGCCCGGGAGTTCGAGGGCGTCTTCAGCCGGCTGTTCCCGGGTGGCGAGGGGCGGCTGGTGCTGACCGACCCCGACAACATGCTCACCACGGGCGTGGATGTCGAGGCGCGTCCGCCGGGCAAGAAGGTCAAGCGGCTGTCGCTGCTCTCGGGTGGCGAGCGCTCACTGACCGCCGTGGCGATGCTGGTGTCGATCTTCAAGGCGCGACCCAGCCCGTTCTACGTCATGGACGAGGTCGAGGCGGCCCTCGACGACACCAATCTCCAGCGGCTGATCCGCATCATGCAGGAGCTCCAGGAAGCCTCCCAGCTGATCGTGATCACCCATCAGAAGCGCACGATGGAGGTCGCCGATGCGCTGTACGGCGTCTCCATGCAGGGCGACGGGGTGTCGAAGGTCATCAGCCAGCGCCTGCGCTGAGCACCAAAACCGTATCTTCAAGTCTTGAACACAAAAACTTCTCACGTCTCCTGTCATGCCTCGAAACTCACAGGCAATGAACTATTGACTTCGAAACTTGAAGGCATAGGGTCTGCAACGTTGCTTTCATCTTCAGGAGTACGACGTGACCAGCACAGCGCAGGCGCCCCAGTCAGGAGCGAAGGCGACGCACCCCGAGCACCTCGGGCACGTCGTCTTCATCACCGCCGCGGCCGCCATGGGCGGCTTCCTCTTCGGCTATGACAGCTCCGTCATCAACGGGGCCAACGGCGGTATACAGGACCGGTTCGACCTCAGCTCCGGCGTCACCGGCACCGTCGCCGCCAGCGCCCTGCTCGGCAGCGCCCTCGGCGCGGCGATCGCCGGCCGGATCGCGGACCGGATCGGCCGTATCCGGGTCATGCAGATCGCGGCGGTGCTGTTCGCCGTGTCGGCCGTCGGCTCCGCCCTTCCGTTCGCCGCCTGGGACCTCGCCGCCTGGCGTGTGCTCGGCGGTATAGCCATCGGTATGGCCTCGGTCATCGGCCCCGCCTACATCGCCGAGGTCGCCCCGCCGGCCTACCGGGGCAGGCTCGCCTCGTTCCAGCAGGCCGCCATCGTCATCGGCATCGCCGTCTCCCAGCTCGTGAACTGGGCCATCCTCAACATGGCCGACGGTGAGGAGCGCGGGAAGGTCGCGGGCCTGGAGTCCTGGCAGTGGATGCTGGGCGTGATGGTCGTACCGGCCCTGGTCTACGGCCTGCTGTCCTTCGCCATCCCGGAGTCCCCGCGCTACCTGATCAGCGCCGGCCGTCTCGACGACGCCAAGAAGGTGCTCGCCGACGTCGAGGGCGACATCGACCTCGACGCCCGGGTCGCCGAGATCGACCAGGCCATGCGCAGCGACCACAGGTCGACGTTCCGGGACCTGCTGGGCGGGAAGTTCGGCCTGCTGCCGATCGTCTGGATCGGTATCGGTCTCTCCGTCTTCCAGCAGCTGGTCGGCATCAACGTCATCTTCTACTACTCGAACCTGCTGTGGCAGTCCGTCGGCGTCGACCCGTCGAGCTCGTTCTTCTACTCGTTCGAGACCTCGATCATCAACATCATCGGCACCGTGATCGCGATGATCTTCGTCGACCGCATCGGCCGCAAGCCGCTCGCCCTGATCGGCTCGGTGGGCATGGGCATCTCGCTGGCGGCCGCCGCCTGGGCCTTCTCCTACCAGAACGGCAACGACCCGCTGCCCACCGCGCAGGGCGCCGTGGCGCTGATCGCCGCCAACGCGTTCGTGCTCTTCTTCGCCCTGTCCTGGGGTGTCGTGGTCTGGGTCATGCTCGGCGAGGTCTTCCCGAACAAGATCCGCGCCGCCGCCCTCGGTGTGGCCGCCTCGGCCCAGTGGATCGCCAACTGGGTCATCACGATCACCTTCCCGGACCTGGCGGACTGGAACCTGTCGCTCACCTACGTCATGTACGCGGTGTTCGCCTTCCTCTCCATCCCCTTCATCCTCAAGTTCGTGCCCGAGACCAAGGGCAAGAAGCTGGAGGACATGGGCTGACCCTCCGCAGGGAGCCCCCCGGACGCGGGGAGAAGGGCCAAGTCCCCGCTGCCCCTCTCCTCGTACTTGTAAGACACGTACTGCCTCGGCTCGGTCAGGAGAGCCGGGGCAGTACGTCTTCGCACAGCAGCCGCAGACTGCGCCAGCCCTCCTCGACCGGCATCCCTCCGCACAGCGGATGCAGCACCAGGTTGTCCAGCCCCAGGTCCACGCACTGCCCGGGCGTCAGCACCCGGTACACGCCCTCCGAGCGCAACTCCTCGACCGTGCCCGCCGCCGACCGGACCGCCGAGCGGATGTCGCCCGACTGCCAGGAGGCGTACGTCCGCGCCTCGTGCAGGAAGTGCTCGCCGTACCGCGCCCAGGTCCGGTCCGGGTCCTCGGCGATGTGCAGCAGCGGAGTCTCGGCGGCCGGCATCATCGTCCAGCCCTCGGTGCCGTACTCGATGAGCCGCTCCTTGTAGTACGCCTCCAGCTCCGGCAGATGCGCGCTGGGGAAGAACGGCAGGCCCAGGCGGGCGGCCCGGCGTGCGGCGGCCTTCGAGGAGCCGCCGACCAGCAGCAGCGGGTGCGGCTCGGTGAAGGGGCGCGGGGTGACCCGTACGGTACGGCCGCGGTACTCGAACTCCTCGCCGGTCCAGGCCTTCAGCACGGTCTCCAGCAGTTCGTCCTGGAGCCGGCCGCGCCGCTTCCAGTCCACGTCGAAGAGGGCGTACTCCTCGGGGCGGTACCCGATCCCGGCGACCGTCACCAGACGGCCGGCGCTGATCAGGTCCAGTACGGCGATGTCCTCGGCGAGACGCAGCGGGTCGTGCAGCGGGCCGATGATCGCGGAGACCGTGACCGCGAGACGCTTCGTCGCGCCGAAGACCGCCGCCGCGAAGGCGAACGGCGACGGCAGCCAGTTGTTGTCGACGCCGTGGTGCTCCTCGGTCTGGACCGTGGTGATGCCGTGCTCGTCGGCGTACGCGGCCATCTCCAGGGCGGTCCGGTAGCGGGCGGCGAGCGAGGCGGGGGTGGCGCCGGGCTCGACGAGATTGAAGCGGACGACCGTGACGGGCATGGGGGTCCCCCTTCACCGGGCGGGTGGGGGAGGAGATTAGCTGACGGTGTGTCAGACATCCAGAGGGGTGTCGCCGCACTCCATGGCTGATACTGGACGGGTTATGGACATCGTCATCCTTGCTGTAGTCATCGCCGTGGTCGTGCTCGGCGCGCTCGGCGGGCTCGTCGTCGGCAGCCGGCGCAAGAAGCAGCTGCCCCCGCCGCCCCCCGCAGCGCCCGACCTCACCGCCCCTCCGGCCGAGCCGCACGTCGGCGACGAGGCCGAGACGCCGCGCGACGAACCGCGCCGGACGATAGAGGAGGTGGACCTTCCCGACGGCTCGGCCCCGGCCGCCGTCGAGGAACCGCCCGTAGTCGAAGAGCTCCCGCCGGCCGAGATCGAGGTCCCGGAGCCCACCGCGGGCCGCCTGGTCCGGCTCCGCGCCCGTCTGTCCCGCTCCCAGAACGCCCTCGGCAAGGGCCTGCTCACGCTGCTCTCGCGCGAGCATCTGGACGACGACACCTGGGAGGAGATCGAGGACACGCTGCTCACCGCCGATGTCGGTGTGCTGCCCACCCAGGAGCTGGTCGAGGGCCTGCGCGAGCGGGTCAAGGTGCTCGGCACCCGGACCCCCGCCGAGCTGCGCGGCCTGCTGCGCGAGGAGCTGCTCAAGCTGGTCGGCACCGATCTGGACCGGACCGTGAAGACCGAGCCGGAGGACCGCAAGCCCGGCATCGTGATGGTCGTCGGCGTCAACGGCACCGGCAAGACCACCACCACCGGCAAGCTGGCCCGGGTCCTGGTCGCCGACGGCAACACCGTCGTCCTGGGCGCCGCCGACACCTTCCGGGCCGCCGCCGCCGACCAGCTCCAGACCTGGGGCGAGCGGGTCGGCGCCCACACCGTGCGCGGTCCGGAGGCCGGTGACCCCGCCTCCGTCGCCTTCGACGCGGTGAAGGAGGGCAAGGAGATGGACTGCGACGTCGTCCTCATCGACACCGCGGGCCGACTGCACACCAAGACCGGGCTCATGGACGAGCTGGGCAAGGTCAAGCGGGTCGTGGAGAAGCACGCGCCGCTCGACGAGGTGCTCCTCGTCCTGGACGCGACGACCGGACAGAACGGTCTGGTGCAGGCCCGGGTGTTCGCCGAGGTCGTGGACATCACCGGCATCGTCCTGACCAAGCTGGACGGTACGGCGAAGGGCGGCATCGTGATCGCCGTGCAGCGCGAGCTGGGCGTGCCGGTCAAGCTGATCGGTCTGGGCGAGGGCCCGGACGATCTGGCGCCGTTCGAGCCGGAGGCGTTCGTGGATGCGCTTATCGGAGAGTGACAAACGCTGTCGCGAAGAAGCGCCCGCCCCAAGGTCCAGTTGGTGGCGGGCGCTTTGCTGTGTGCTGCGCTACGCGCGGGAGCGGTGTGCCACGTAGGCGAGCGTTCCCAGCAACAGCCGAGCGGCGGGCGGCTTCGTCGCCGTGTCCAGTTCGGGGGAGCGCAGCCAGCGCACCGGGCCGAGGCCGCCGCGGTCGGACGGCGGGGCCGTGATGTGCGTGCCGGGGCCGAGGCCGCGCAGATCCAGGGAGGTCGGGTCGTCCCAGCCCATGCGGTAGAGCAGTTCCGGGAGTTCGGCGGCGGCGCCGGGGGCGACGAAGAAGTGCGCGCGGCCGTCGGGTCCTGCGGTGACCGGGCCGACGGGCAGGCCCATGCGCTCCAGCCGGGCCAGCGCGCGGCGCCCGGCCGGTTCGGCCACCTCGATCACGTCGAACGCCCGGCCGACCGCGAGCATCATCGCGGCGCCGGGGAACTCCGCCCAGGTGCGGGTCGCTTCGTCGAGGGTGGCGCCGGCCGGGACCTGGGAGGCGAAGTCCAGGGGGTGGGCGCCGGGTGCGCGGCAGTCCGCGCGGCCGCAGGAGCAGACGCCCGCCGCCGCCCGCGCGCCCGGTACCACGTCCCAGCCCCACAGTCCGGTGAACTCGGCGACGGCGGTGCACTCCGACGGACGGCCGCGTCGGCGCGTGCCGGAGCGGATCTCGCGGATGCCGGCGATCGTGAAGCCCATGCCCCCTCCAACGGGCCCGGCGCGTCGATGGTTACGACGCGGATGCGGATCGTGACCCTCTGTGTCCACCTTGTGCCTTCCGGCGCCCGGCTCCACGCACTCCGGACGGCGCTCGGAAGCGTCCCGGGTGGTGCGCCCGACGGTGCGCGCCCCTGAGTGCAGCACTCCGCCCACTCCCGGTCGTCCTATGTCAAGTGAATCGTGCGGAGGCGACCGTGAGTTCATTCGAAGGGGTGGCGAATGGTGGCGTTTCCGGGATCGCCATGGCTGGACGGGTGATCGTAGGATTACTTTGAGTGCACGAGTCCTGGGGGCGCATGCACTTGTGGGTATGCCGGAGGCAACTCGGCTTTCCGTTCGAAGGGTGAGAACTACCGGACGGGCGGCCGTATTTACCGGCATTCTGATAGGGCTTGGCGCACTCGGTGACAAGTGGTCCAAGGGATGGGGGCTTCCAGTGAGCGGCACCAGCGGAAGCGACACGAACGCTCTGAACGCTGACAAGCGCCCGAACGAGCTGCTCACGTCCTGGTTCGTGCGCAGCGGCTGGTCGAAGGGCGAACTCGCCCGCCAAGTCAACCGCCGGGCCCGCCAGTTGGGTGCCAACCACATCTCCACCGACACCTCCCGCGTACGCCGCTGGCTGGACGGCGAGAACCCGCGCGAGCCGATCCCGCGGATCCTGTCCGAGCTGTTCTCCGAGCGGTTCGGCTGTGTCGTCTCCGTCGAGGACCTCGGCCTGCGCGCCGCCCGCCAGTCACCCTCGGTGTCCGGAGTCGACCTTCCTTGGACGGGCCCGCAGACCGTGGCCCTGCTCAGCGAGTTCTCGCGCAGCGACCTGATGCTGGCGCGGCGCGGCTTCCTCGGGACCTCGCTGGGCCTGTCCGCGGGCCCGTCCCTCATCGAGCCGATGCAGCGCTGGCTGGTCCCCGCCCCCACCGCCCCGCGCACCGAGCCCGAACCCCCCGCCCAGCTCCGCCGCGGCCGGCTCTCCAAGCCCGAGCTGGAGCTGCTGGAGTCCACCACCGTGATGTTCCGGCAGTGGGACGCCCAGTGCGGCGGCGGCCTGCGCCGCAAGGCTGTCGTAGGCCAACTGCACGAGGTGACCGACCTCCTCCAGGAACCCCAGCCCGAGTCGACCACCCGCATCCTCTTCAAGGTCGCCGCCGAACTCGCCGAACTGGCCGGCTGGATGTCCTACGACGTCGGCCTCCAGCCCACCGCCCAGAAGTACTTCGTGCTCGCCCTGCACGCCGCCAAGGAGGCCGGCGACCGCCCCCTCGGCTCGTACGTCCTGTCCAGCATGAGCCGCCAGATGATCCACCTCGGCCGCCCCGACGACGCCCTCGAACTGGTCCACCTCGCCCAGTACGGCAGCCGGGACTGCGCGAGCCCGCGCACCCAGTCGATGCTGTATGCGATGGAGGCCCGCGCATACGCCAACATGGGCCAGCCCGGCAAGTGCAAGCGGGCCGTGCGGATGGCCGAGGACACCTTCACCGAGGCCGAGGAGTGGGACGAGCCCGACCCCGACTGGATCCGCTTCTTCTCCGAGGCCGAGCTGTACGGCGAGAACTCCCACTCCTACCGCGACCTCGCCTATGTCGCGGGCCGCAGCCCGACCTACGCCTCACTGGCCGAGCCGCTGATGCAGCGGGCCGTCGACCTCTTCGCCAAGGACAGCGAGCACCAGCGCTCCTACGCGCTGAACCTCATCGGCATGGCCACGGTCCATCTCCTCAGGCGCGAGCCGGAGCGCAGCGCGCAGTACGCCACCGACGCCATGCAGATCGCCAAGAAGGTGCGCTCGGAGCGCGTCAACACCCGGATCCGCAAGACGGTCGACACGGCCGTACGCGATTTCGGTGATCTGCACGAGGTCGTGGACCTCACCGACCGGCTCGCCGTCGAGCTGCCCGAGACCGCCGAGGCGGTCTGAGAAGCCGCGATCCCGCTCGATCCCCGGCCGCGGGCCGGCCCTCCCGAACTGCCCGACTCGGCTCCCCCATGCCAGGTCATCGGAAGGCCGCCCGCGGCCGGCCCATACCTTCAACCGAAGGTTGCGCCACGATAACGATCGACGGGCCCTCCATCCGGCAGTTCATCGACGCGTAACACCCAAGGCGCCTTCGTCACGGCGGCGAAACAACGAGGGGCTTCCACCGAAACCGCGCTGCGCCAATCTCATGGCGCATAACCGGCCCACCCCTCAATCCGCTCAGGCTTCGCCCGCACGGGGCCGTACCAACGACGAGGAGACGCCGATGGCACCAGCCATCACGCTTGCCGCAGAGACAGAGCTCTCTGCCGCCAACACAGGTTTCATGCTCATCTGCTCCGCCCTGGTGATGCTCATGACCCCGGGCCTGGCCTTCTTCTACGGAGGCATGGTCCGCGTCAAAAGCACCCTGAACATGCTGATGATGAGCTTCATCAGTCTGGGGATCGTCACCATCCTGTGGGTGCTGTACGGCTTCTCCATGGCGTTCGGCACGGATTCCGGCAGCATCATCGGCTGGAACTCGGACTGGGTGGGCCTCAGTGACATCGGCCTGACGGAACTCTGGGACGGCTACACGGTCCCGATCTTCGTCTTCATGGTCTTCCAGCTGATGTTCGCGATCATCACGCCCGCCCTGATAAGCGGTGCCCTGGCCGACCGCGTGAAGTTCAGCGCCTGGGCGCTGTTCGTCGCCCTGTGGGCCACGGTCGTCTACTTCCCGGTCGCGCACTGGGTGTGGGGGGCCGGCGGCTGGGCCTTCGAACTCGGCGTCATCGACTTCGCCGGTGGTACGGCCGTCCACATCAACGCCGGTGCCGCGGCCCTCGGTGTGATCCTGGTCATCGGAAAGCGGGTCGGCTTCAAGAAGGACCCGATGCGCCCGCACAGCCTCCCGCTGGTCATGCTCGGCGCAGGGCTCCTGTGGTTCGGCTGGTTCGGCTTCAACGCCGGTTCCTGGCTCGGCAACGACGACGGTGTCGGCGCGCTGATGTTCGTCAACACGCAGGTCGCCACCGCCGCCGCCATGCTCTCCTGGCTCATCTACGAGAAGATCCGCCACGGTGCGTTCACCACGCTGGGCGCCGCCTCCGGCGCGGTCGCCGGTCTGGTCGCCATCACCCCGTCGGGTGGCGCGGTCTCCCCGCTCGGAGCCATCGCGGTCGGCGTCGTCGCCGGTCTGCTGTGCGCCGTGGCAGTGGGCCTGAAGTACAAGTTCGGTTACGACGACTCGCTCGACGTCGTCGGCGTCCACCTGGTCGGCGGCATCATCGGCTCCCTGCTGGTCGGTCTCCTCGCCACCGGCAAGGGCCAGTCCGAGGTCGAGGGCCTCTTCTACGGCGGCGGCCTGGAGCAGTTCTGGAAGCAGTGCGCCGGTGTCGGTGCCGTCCTCGCCTACTCGCTGATCGCCTCCGCGCTCCTCGCCTTCGTCCTCGACAAGACCATCGGCATGCGGGTCTCCGAGGACGACGAGGTGGCCGGCATCGACCAGGCCGAGCACGCCGAGACCGCATACGACTTCAGCGGTGCCGGCGGTGGTGCCGCCCGGACCGCCGCCCCGGCCCCGGTCGCCGACACTGCGAGCAAGAAGGTGGACGCATGAAGCTCATCACCGCAGTCGTCAAGCCACACCGGCTCGACGAGATCAAGGAAGCCCTCCAGGCCTTCGGCGTGCACGGCCTGACGGTCACCGAGGCCAGCGGCTACGGTCGTCAGCGGGGCCACACCGAGGTCTACCGCGGTGCCGAGTACACCGTCGACCTGGTCCCGAAGATCCGCATCGAGGTCCTCGCCGAGGACGACGACGCCGAGCAGTTGATCGACGTCATCGTCAAGGCGGCCCGCACCGGCAAGATCGGTGACGGCAAGGTCTGGTCCCTGCCGGTCGAGACGGCCGTACGGGTACGCACCGGCGAGCGCGGGCCCGACGCGCTCTGAAGCAAGAAGTGAAGACAGGAGTCGCTGGGTGACGAGTACGGACTTGCGGAAAGAAGCAGATGACTCGGGACCCAGCGGCTACGCGGCGGCCCGGCTGCGCCTCCTCACCGAGGGGGCGCGGTCCGGGCCGCCGCGCCGTACCGCCCTCGCGGAGCTCACCGACGACTGGCTCACCGGCCTGTTCGCGGCCGGGGCGGAGGGCCTGCGCGGGATCTCCCTGATCGCGGTCGGCGGCTACGGCCGCGGCGAGCTGTCCCCACGCAGCGACCTGGACCTGCTCCTGCTGCACGACGGCACCGACGAGGACGCCGTCGCCGCCCTGGCGGACCGGATCTGGTACCCCGTCTGGGACCTGGGCCTCGACCTGGACCACTCGGTACGGACGCCCGCCGAGGCCCGTAAGACCGCCGGGGAGGACCTGAAGGTCCAGCTCGGCCTCCTCGACGCCCGGCACATCGCGGGCGACCTCGGACTGACCGCCGGACTGCGCACCGCCGTCCTCGCCGACTGGCGCAACCAGGCGCCCAAGCGGCTGCCCGAACTCCAGGAACTCTCCGCCGAACGCGCCGAGCGCCAGGGCGAGCTGCAATACCTGCTCGAACCCGATCTCAAGGAAGCCCGCGGCGGACTGAGGGACGCCACGATCCTGCGCGCCGTCGCCGCCTCCTGGCTGGCCGACGCCCCGCGCGAGGGCCTCGACGACGCCCGGCGCCGACTGCTCGACGTACGCGACGCCCTGCACCTGGCGACGGGGCGCGCGACCGACCGGCTCGCGCTCCAGGAACAGGACCAGGTCGCCGCCGAGCTGGGCCTCCTCGACGCCGACACTCTGCTGCGGCAGGTGTACGAGTCGGCGCGGGTCATCTCGTACGCCAGTGATGTCACCTGGCGTGAAGTGGGGCGCGTGCTGCGTTCGCGCGCCGTGCGGCCGAGGCTGCGCGCCATGCTGGGCGGTGGCGCGAAACCGACCGCCGAGCGCTCCCCGTTGGCCGAGGGCGTCGTGGAACAGGACGGCGAGGTGGTGCTCGCCCGCGCCGCGCGCCCCGAACGCGACCCCGTGCTCCCCTTGCGCGCCGCGGCCGCCGCGGCCCAGGACGGACTCCCGCTCTCCCTGCACGCCGTACGGCGCCTGGCCGCCACCACGCGCCCGCTGCCCAGCCCCTGGCCCGCCGAGGCCCGTGAGCAGCTCGTCACCCTGCTCGGCTCCGGCCGCCCGACCATCGAGGTCTGGGAGGCGCTGGAGGCCGAGGGCCTGATCACTCGCCTCCTGCCCGACTGGGAGCGGGTCCGCTGCCGCCCCCAGCGCAACGCCGTGCACATCTGGACCGTCGACCGGCACCTCATCGAGACGGCCGTGCGCGCCTCCGAGTTCACCCGGCGCGTCCACCGACCCGACCTGCTCCTGGTCGCGGCCCTGCTGCACGACATCGGCAAGGGCTGGCCGGGCGACCACTCGGTGGCCGGCGAGATCATCGCCCGCGACGTCGCCGCGAGGATCGGCTTCGACCGCGAGGACGTGGCGGTCCTGTCCGCCCTCGTACGGCATCATCTGCTGCTCGTCGACACCGCCACCCGGCGTGATCTGGAGGACCCGGCCACGGTCCGGTCGGTCGCCGAGGCGGTCGGCACCCAGGGCACCCTGGAGCTGCTGCACGCGCTGACCGAGGCGGACGCGCTGGCCACCGGGCCCGCCGCCTGGTCGTCCTGGCGCGGTTCACTCGTCGCCGACCTGGTCAAACGCGTCTCGGCGGTGCTCGCCGGGGACGTTCCGGAGGAGCCGGAGGCCGCCGCCCCGACCGCCGAGCAGGAGCGGCTCGCCATCGAGTCGGTCGCGACGGGCAGCCCGGTGCTGGCGCTGCGCGCGCAGACCGAGCCGCCGACGGACGACCAGCCCACCGGCGACCCCGAGCCGCTCGGCGTGGAACTACTCATCGCGGTACCGGACCAGCCGGGCGTGCTGCCCGCGGTGGCCGGAGTCCTCGCCATGCACCGCCTGACGGTCCGCACCGCCGAGCTGCGCGCCGTGGACCTCCCCGACGGCGTCGAGGGCTCGGTCCTGCTGCTGAACTGGCGGGTCGCCGCCGAGTACGGCTCCCTGCCCCAGGCCGCCCGCCTGCGCGCCGACCTGGTCCGCGCCCTGGACGGCACCCTGGACATCGCGGGCCGCCTGGCCGAGCGCGACGCCGCCTATCCGCGCCGCCGGGGCGTCCTGGCCCCGCCCGCCCGCGTCACCGTCCACCCGGCCGCCTCCCGCCTCGCCACGGTCATCGAGGTCCGCGCCCAGGACGCCCCGGGACTGCTGTTCCGCATCGGCCGGGCGCTGGAGGACGCGAGGGTCCGGGTGAGGAGCGCGCACGTGAGCACCCTGGGCGCGAACGCGGTGGACGCGTTTTATGTCACAGGCCCCGAAGGCGCTCCACTGCCCCGTGAGGAGGCGGCTTCGGTGGCCCGGAAACTGGAGGAGACGCTGAGGGGCTGAACGGGGATCCCGGTGACTCCCGTCGCCGGGATACCCTGGAGGGCGATTCCCAGCTGCCACCGACCCCGAGGACCGCGAGCGCCGTGTTCGATACTCTCTCCGATCGCCTCTCAGCGACTTTCAAGAACCTGCGCGGCAAGGGACGGCTCTCCGAGGCGGACATCGACGCCACCGCGCGCGAGATCCGTATCGCGCTCCTCGAAGCGGATGTGGCGCTGCCGGTCGTCCGTACGTTCATCAAGAGCGTCAAGGAACGCTCCCTCGGCTCCGAGGTCTCCAAGGCGCTGAACCCGGCGCAGCAGGTCCTGAAGATCGTGAACGAGGAGCTCGTCACGATCCTCGGTGGTGAGACCCGTCGTCTCCGCTTCGCCAAGCAGCCGCCCACCGTGATCATGCTGGCCGGTCTCCAGGGTGCCGGTAAGACCACCCTCGCGGGCAAGCTCGGCCGGTGGCTGAAGGAGCAGGGCCACTCCCCGCTGCTGGTCGCCTGTGACCTCCAGCGGCCGAACGCCGTGAACCAGCTCAGCGTCGTCGCCGAGCGCGCCGGTGTCGCGGTGTACGCGCCGGAGCCGGGCAACGGCGTCGGTGACCCGGTCAAGGTCGCCAAGGACTCCATCGACTTCGCGAAGTCCCGCGTCCACGACATCGTCATCGTCGACACCGCCGGCCGCCTGGGCATCGACCAGGAGATGATGCAGCAGGCCGCGGACATCCGGGACGCGGTCGGCCCCGACGAGATCCTCTTCGTCGTCGACGCCATGATCGGTCAGGACGCGGTCAACACCGCCGAGGCCTTCCGCGACGGCGTCGGCTTCGACGGCGTGGTGCTCTCCAAGCTCGACGGCGACGCCCGCGGTGGTGCCGCGCTGTCGATCCGCCAGGTCACCGGCAAGCCGATCATGTTCGCCTCGAACGGCGAGAAGCTCGACGACTTCGACGCCTTCCACCCGGACCGGATGGCCTCCCGCATCCTCGACATGGGTGACCTGCTCACCCTGATCGAGCAGGCGGAGAAGACCTTCGACCAGGCCGAAGCCCAGAAGATGGCGGAGAAGCTGGCCTCCAAGAAGGGCCAGGACTTCACCCTCGACGACTTCCTGTCCCAGATGGAACAGGTCAGGAAGATGGGCAGCATCAGCAAGCTGCTCGGCATGCTTCCCGGCATGGGCCAGATCAAGGACCAGATCAACAGCCTCGACGAGCGGGACGTCGACCGCACCGCCGCGATCATCAAGTCGATGACCCCGGCCGAGCGCCAGGAACCGACGATCATCAACGGCTCGCGCCGCGCCCGTATCGCCAAGGGTTCCGGTGTCGAGGTCAGCGCGGTGAAGAACCTTGTCGAGCGGTTCTTCGAGGCCCGCAAGATGATGTCCCGCATGGCCCAGGGCGGCGGTATGCCCGGCATGCCGGGGATGCCGGGCATGGGTGGCGGCCCCGGCCGTACCAAGAAGCAGCCGAAGAAGGCCAAGGGCAAGCAGCGCTCGGGCAACCCGATGAAGCGCAAGCAGCAGGAGCAGGAGGAGGCCGCCCGGCGCGCGGCCGCGGCTCAGGGCGGCGCCTTCGGCGTCCCCGGCCAGCAGGCTCCGCAGGACTTCGAACTCCCGGACGAGTTCAAGAAGTTCATGGGCTGACCCCCGCATCACCGCCGAGGGCGTCCCTGCTCGTCAGGGGCGCCCTCGGCGCGTACCGGGGTGCCGCGTCAGGGCACGCGCGCGATGAGGTACCGGAACACGTTCGGCATCCACACCGTTCCGTCCGGCCGCTGATACGGATGCAGCGCCTCCGTCACTTCCTTCTCGACCTGCGCCGGGTCGGTCGCGGAGAGCGCGGTGTCGAACAGCCCGGTCGACAGCATTCCGCGTACGGCGCTGTCGACGTCGGCGTATCCGAAGGGGCACGCCACCCGGCCGGAGCCGTCGGGGCGCAGGCCGGCCCGCTCGGCGACCTCCTCCAGGTCGTCGCGATGGGCGGGGCGCCGGCTGCCCGTGCCCTGCGGTGGATCGGCGAGTCCGGTGGCGCGCAGTACGGCCGAGGTGGTGCAGCGTTCCGGCGGACCCCAGCCGGCCAGCACCACGGACGCCCCGTGCCCGGCGAGCGGGGTCGCCCCTCGCAGCAGTTCGCCGAGCCCTTCCGAGTCGCCCGCGAGGCACCCGACCGGCTCGAAAGCGGTCACCAGGGTGTACGCGGGCGTCTCCGCGTCGGCCGCGTCCCCCGGCGAGCCGTCCAGCAGCCGGGTGTCGGCACGCGCGCGTGCGCCCCAGGTCTCGGGGAGCAGCCGCTGCCGGGCGAGCGCCAGCCGTTCGCGCGAGGAGGGCTCGACACCGGTGATCGCGGCTCCCCGCGCGGCCGCCATCAGCAAGGCGAGTCCGGAACCGCACCCGAGGCCCAACATCCGGGTGCCGGAGCCCACTTCGAGCCGTTCGTAGACGGCCTCGTAGAGCGGAACCAGCATCCGCTCCTGGATCTCGGACCAGTCACGCGCGCGTGCCCACAGGTCCACACGGGCCGAGGGTCCCGCGTGAGACAGGTGGTGCCGCACGAGCGTAGGTGTCATCGAAAGCGCCCCAATCCGCCGAGAGTTGCCGATGTGCCCGTTTGCTCAGCCCCCGTGAAATGCGCTCACTCTCCCCCCGTATGCCAGGTAACTCCCCGCTCGACCCGGCGTCCAGGGGTCGTCGGGCCCTGCTTGTGGCCGGGCCGCGCCTGTGGCGAGAATTCACATTCCGGCAACGTGGGCCCGTACCATCGCGCCATGGCAAAAGCACCCGTTCTCACCCCGCGGGCCGATGACTTCCCGCGCTGGTACCAGGATCTGATCAACAAGGCCGAGCTGGCCGACAACGGGCCAGTGCGCGGCACCATGGTGATCCGACCGTACGGGTACGGACTGTGGGAGCGGATGCAGGCGGAGATGGACACCCGCATCAAGGAGACGGGCACCCAGAACGCGTACTTTCCGCTGCTGATCCCGCAGTCGTACTTCGTCAAGGAGGCCGACCACGTCGAGGGCTTCGCGCCCGAGCTGGCGGTGGTGACGCACGGCGGCGGCAAGGAGCTGGAGGAGCCGGCGGTGGTCCGGCCCACCTCCGAGATGATCATCAACGACTACTTCGCCAAGTGGGTGCAGAGCTACCGCGATCTGCCCCTGCTGATCAACCAGTGGGCGAACGTGGTGCGTTGGGAGCTCAGGCCCCGGCTCTTCCTGCGCACGACGGAGTTCCTGTGGCAGGAGGGCCACACCGCGCACGCCACCTACGAGGACGCCCGTGACTTCGCGGCGCACATCCATCGCAAGGTGTACGAGGACTTCATGGTGAACGTCCTCGCCATGGACGTCGTCCCCGGTCGCAAGACCGTCAAGGAGCGGTTCGCGGGCGCCATCAACACCCTCACGCTCGAAGGCATGATGGGCGACGGCAAGGCGCTTCAGCTGGCGACCAGCCATGAGCTGGGTCAGAACTTCGCCAAGGCCTTCAACACGCAGTACCTGTCGAAGGAAGGCAAGCAGGAGCTGGTCTGGCAGACCTCCTGGGGTTCGACGACCCGCATGATCGGCGCCCTGGTGATGACTCACGGGGATGACAACGGGCTGCGGGTCCCGCCGCGGCTGGCGCAGATCCAGGTCGTCGTCCTCGCGATCAAGGGCGACGATGCGGTTCTGGCCAAGGTCCGCGAGCTCGGCGACCGGCTCAAGGCGGCGGGCATCCGGGTCCAGGTCGACGACCGCACGGACGTCCCCTTCGGGCGGCGCGCCGTCGACTGGGAGCTCAAGGGCGTGCCGGTGCGGATCGAGATCGGGCCGCGTGACCTGGAGAACGGCACCGCGATGGTGGCGCGCCGGATCCCGGGCGGCAAGGAGCCGGTGGGCATCGAGTCCCTCGTGGAACTGCTGCCGGGGATCCTGGAGGACGATCAGGCGCTGCTGCTGAAGCAGTCCCGGGAACGGCGGGAGTCCCGTACCGCCGAGGTGTCCACGGTCGAGGAGGCCGTCGAGGCCGCCGCGAGCGGCTGGGCGCGCATTCCGTGGGCGGCGCTCGGTGCGTCGGGCGAGGCCAGGCTGGCCGAGCAGTCGGTGACCGTACGGTGTCTGGTAGCCGAGGACGGGTCGGTGCCGGACGACGAGGACGCGCCGGGTAACGTCGCGATCGTCGCGCGCGCTTACTGAACAGAGGCAGGAGGCGCGAGAGCGACCGAAAGGCCTCTTGCGCCTCTGCCGGACACTGGCACCCCGGCGTGCGGAGACGGCGTACGCGCCGGTACGTACGTCAGACTACGCACCGGCTTGGTAGGAGCTGCGAGGGTTCTCCGCAGATCAGCGCACCCGCCCTCGTCGGGACGCACTAGTGGCAACTGACGGGTACGTGCAAATTATTTGGGATGGCCCGGAATCGGAACACACGGGCACTCCGGCTCGTTGTCATTACGTGAGCACGACACAGACACCACCTGTTCTCGCCGCAGAGCTGGCAGAGGCGTGGGCCGACATTCAGCGGCACCACCCCGAGCTGCCGGACCTTGCCGCGCCAGAGTCCCTGATCGGGGAGTCGTCGTCCGCGTGCGGACACGAGCTCTCCTTCGAGCGCCTCCTCCATGAGGCGGTGCATGGCATCGCCGCCGCCCGCGGAGTGCGCGACACCTCCCGTGCCGGCCGCTACCACAACCGCAGATTCCTTGCCATCGCCGAGGAACTGGGCCTGGACCACCCGGACGAACCGCACCCCAGCAGCGGTTTCTCCCTGGTCACGCTCAATCCCGAGGCCAAGCGCCGCTACCGTCCGACGATCGAGCGTCTCCAGCGCGCCCTGAAGGCGCACACGGCGGCGACGTCCGCGGACACCGCCCGCAGCTTCCGCGGGCCGGCGGCACGGCACGGCTCGTCCGGCGGTGGCGTACGCGTCAAGGCGGTCTGCGACTGCGGCCGCAATGTCCGCGTGGTCCCCTCGGTCCTGGCCCAGGCCCCCATCGTCTGCGGCGGCTGCGGAAAGCCGTTCCGCATCCCGGAGGTCATGGGCGCGGCGTAACACCACCACGTCGAACACCGGCATCTCGTGGCTGCCGGTTCAGGACGGGAGTGGACGGCGGGGTGCCGTGGAGCCTGCGGCACCCCGTGAGCGCCGGGCTGCGCGGCCCACCCAGCGGCACCTGCAACGCCGGGTGCCCCTCAGTCATGCCCGGCCACGCCCCCGGTCCGAGGAGACCCGCAGGGTGTGGCACAATGGCTAGCTGTACTCGACAGCCGCACAGGACCCCTCTCTCCTCCGGCTGACGCGTCCATCGGGCACTCGGGTACCGCAACCCCACGCGGCAATCTCGCCGTGCCCAACCACGTCAAATCCAGGAGAATCCACTCCCGTGGCAGTCAAGATCAAGCTGAAGCGTCTGGGCAAGATCCGTTCGCCTCACTACCGCATCGTCGTCGCCGACTCCCGCACCCGCCGTGACGGCCGTGCGATCGAGGAGATCGGCAAGTACCACCCGACCTACAACCCGTCGGTCATCGAGGTGGACGCCGACCGCGTCGCGTACTGGCTGGGTGTCGGCGCGCAGCCGACCGAGCCCGTCCTCGCCATCCTGAAGAAGACCGGCGACTGGCAGAAGTTCAAGGGCGAGCCCGCCCCGGCTCCGCTGCTGGTTGCCGAGCCGAAGAAGGCGCGCCCGTCGTTCGAGGCCCTCGGTGGCGACGACGAGGGCAAGGGTGAGGCCATCACCCAGAAGAAGAAGGCGGAGAAGAAGGACGAGGCCGCCGCCGAGTCCGCGTCGGCCGAGGCCTGAGCACCATGCTCGAAGAGGCGCTTGAGCACCTCGTGAAGGGCATCGTCGACAACCCTGACGATGTGCAGGTCGCTTCCCGCAACCTGCGCCGCGGACGCGTGCTGGAGGTCCGGGTCCACCCCGACGACCTCGGCAAGGTGATCGGCCGCAACGGCCGCACCGCACGCGCTCTGCGTACCGTCGTGGGCGCCATCGGCGGCCGCGGTGTCCGCGTCGACCTCGTCGACGTGGACCACGTCCGCTGACGCCGAACGCAGCACCGGCTCGGGCCGGGGAGGGCCACTGGGCCGTCCCCGGCCCGCAGTCGTACGTACGACAGGAGATCTTCGAAAAGTGCAGCTCGTAGTCGCCCGGATCGGCCGCGCCCACGGCATCAAGGGCGAGGTCACCGTCGAGGTACGCACCGACGAGCCGGAACTGAGGCTCGGCCCCGGCGCCGTACTGACCACCGACCCCGCCTCCGCCGGTCCGCTCACCATCGAGACCGGCCGGGTGCACAGCGGCCGGCTGCTGCTGCGCTTCGAGGGCGTGCGCGACCGCACCGCCGCCGAGGCCCTGCGCAACATCCTCCTCATCGCCGACGTCGACCCCGACGAGCTGCCCGAGGAGGAGGACGAGTACTACGACCACCAGCTGATGGACCTGGACGTGGTGACCAAGGACGGTGTGCAGGTCGGCCGGATCACCGAGATCTCGCATCTGCCCTCGCAGGACCTGTTCATCGTCGAGCGGGCCGACGGCAGCGAGGTGATGATCCCGTTCGTCGAGGAGATCGTCACCGAGATCGACCTGGCCGAGCAGAAGGCCGTCATCGACCCGCCGCCCGGACTGATCGACGACCAGGCGGAGATCGCCTCCTCGCGGGACGCCGAGGACGGCTCGTAATGCGCCTCGACGTCGTCACGATCTTCCCCGAGTACCTGGAACCCCTGAACGTCTCCCTGGTCGGCAAGGCACGCGCACGTGGGCAGCTGAACGTCCAGGTGCACGACCTGCGCGGCTGGACGTACGACCGGCACAACACGGTCGACGACACGCCCTATGGCGGCGGCCCCGGCATGGTCATGAAGACCGACCCCTGGGGCGACGCGCTGGACTCCGTCCTCGCGGACGGCTACGAGACCGGTTCCCACGCGCCCGCGCTGATCGTCCCCACGCCCAGCGGCCGGCCCTTCACCCAGGAACTCGCCGTGGAGCTCTCCGAGCGCCCCTGGCTGATCTTCACCCCGGCCCGCTACGAGGGCATCGACCGACGGGTCATCGACGAGTACGCCACCCGGATGCCGGTTTACGAGGTCTCCATCGGCGACTATGTCCTCGCCGGCGGCGAGGCAGCCGTACTGGTGATGACCGAGGCCGTGGCCCGGCTGCTGCCCGGCGTCCTCGGCAACGCCGAGTCCCACCGCGACGACTCCTTCGCGCCCGGCGCCATGGCCAGCCTGCTGGAGGGGCCCGTCTACACCAAGCCGCCCGAGTGGCGCGGCCGTGGCATCCCGGACGTGCTGCTCAGCGGGCACCACGGCAAGATCGCCCGCTGGCGGCGAGACGAGGCCCTCAAGCGCACCACGGCCCACCGCCCGGACCTGATCGAGCGCTGCGACCCCAAGACCTTCGACAAGAAGGACCGGGAGATGCTCTCCATCCTGGGCTGGGCGCCCGATCCCGAGGGAGAGCAGCACGGTCGATTTTGGCGCAGGCCCGAGGCCGTGGAAGAATAGGTCGCTGTTGTGCGCCGTCCGGCGTGCGCCCCTGCCGCAGGGGGACACGACGCCCGCCCCGACGCGGACAGCATCCTCTGGAACACCTAGCTCCCGCCCATGACCTGTGGCATGGGTGAAGAAAGCAGACGAAATGTCTCACCTGCTCGACTCCGTCGACGCCGCGTCGCTGCGCAGCGACCTCCCGGCCTTCCGCCCGGGTGACACCGTCAACGTCCACGTCCGCGTCATCGAGGGCAACCGCTCCCGTGTGCAGCAGTTCAAGGGCGTAGTCATCCGTCGCCAGGGCGCCGGTGTCCGCGAGACCTTCACGGTCCGCAAGGTCTCCTTCTCGGTGGGCGTCGAGCGCACCTTCCCGGTGCACACCCCGATCGTCGAGAAGATCGAGCTCGTCACCAAGGGTGACGTGCGTCGCGCCAAGCTGTACTACCTCCGTGAGCTCCGCGGCAAGGCCGCGAAGATCAAGGAGAAGCGCGAGAACTGAGCGCTTTCGGTACGTCACAGCGGGGCCGGATAGCATCTGGCCCCGATGGACACCGAAGCACAGCCGACGGAGCGCGACCGCTCCTCCCGCCCTTCCGGAACCGAGGACACCTCGGCTGCGAGAGGGCCGGAGGGACGGTCGCGTTTCGCGTTGGTGTCGCGGATCACCCACTGGCTGCCGGGCGGGTGGATCAGCCTGACCTTGCTGGTCTTCCTGGTCTTTCTGCTGCTCCTCAACACCTTCGTGCTCCAGCCGTTCCAGATCCCCAGCGGATCCATGGAGCGCGGATTGAGGATCGGGGACCGCGTTCTCGTAAATAAGTTGGCGTACCGTTTCGGTGCTCAGCCGCAGCGTGGCGATGTCGTCGTGTTCGACGGAACCGGGTATTTCGGGGACGCGGACTACATCAAACGCGTTGTCGGTGTGGGGGGAGACCACGTGGTCTGCTGCGACAAGGAGGGGAGGATCCAGGTGAACGGCCGGTCGGTCGACGAGTCGGCGTTCCTGTACGCCGGGGACGATCCGTCGAGCGTCTCCTTCGACCTCGTCGTGCCCGAGGGCACCCTCTTCGTCCTCGGCGACCACCGCAGCGCCTCCAGCGACTCCCGCGACCACCTGGGCTCCCCGGGCGGCGGCATGATCCCCGTCGGTGACGTCATCGGCCGGGCCGACTGGATCGTCTGGCCCACCGACCACTGGACCCGCCTGGAGCGTCCCGACGCCTACGCGCGCGTGCCCGAATCGGACGGTGCCCATGGGTAACCGCGGAAAGCCTCGCGGGGCACCCAGCAGCGCCGCCGACAACCTCCTGCCCACCGGCTCCCGGCGCGCCTTCTCGGCGGCCGGCGGCCGGTCACGCGCGGAGCGCCGCAAGCTCCAGCGCAAGGTCAAGCGCCGACGCAGGCGCAGCGCGATCAAGGAGATCCCGCTCCTGGTCGGTGTCGCGGTGCTCATAGCGCTGGTCCTGAAGACCTTCCTCGTACAGGCCTTCGTGATCCCGTCCGGCTCTATGGAGCAGACGATCCAGATCGGCGACCGGGTCCTGGTCGACAAGCTCACCCCGTGGTTCGGCTCCAAGCCGCAGCGCGGGGACGTCGTCGTGTTCAAGGACCCGGGCGGCTGGCTCCAGGACGAGCAGCCCACCGCCAAGAAGGAAGACCCCGTCGTCATCAAGCAGATCAAGGAAGGGCTCACCTTCATCGGCCTGCTGCCGTCGGAGGACGAGAAGGACCTGATCAAGCGGGTCGTCGGAGTGGGCGGCGACCGGGTCAAGTGCTGTGACACCCAGGGCCGGGTCACCGTCAACGGCGTCCCGCTGTCCGAGCAGGACTACCTCTTCCCCGGGAACGCCCCCTCACAGACCCCGTTCGACATCACCGTCCCCGAGGGGCGCCTTTGGGTGATGGGCGACCACCGGGCCGACTCCGCCGACTCCCGATCGCACCAGGACCAGAACGGCGGCACCGTCTCCGAGGACGAGGTGGTGGGCCGCGCCATGGTCATCGCCTGGCCCTTCGGTCACTGGGGCTCCCTGGACGAACCGAAAACCTACGCATCCGTCTCCGACTCGGCCACCGGGTCGACCGCGGCTCCCGAGCTGTCGCATAGGGTTGCCCCCGACGATCCGAACGGAACGATCCGACTCCCGACCCCTGCGGAACTCCCGCTCGTTATGGGAGTGGTGGGCCTGCGTCGCCTCTGGGGCAGGCAGCGGCACAGAGTAAGGAGTTGGCGTGGGGGATGTGGCGGTAGGCGCACGATCCGGGCACGACGGCGAGGACCGCGGACGCCCCGCGGAATCGGCCGCCCCGGCCTCGGACGGCGCCGTGACCTCCGGGAATGAATCCGGCCCGGCCGACGAGGCCACGACGGCCGGGGACCGGACCCGCACGGACGACCAGGGACCGGGTGACTCGGCCCCCACGGTGAAGAAGCCCCGCTCCTTCTGGAAGGAGCTGCCCATCCTGATCGGTATCGCGCTGGTGCTGGCGCTGCTGATCAAGACGTTCCTGGTGCAGGCCTTCTCCATCCCGTCCGACTCGATGCAGAACACCCTCCAGCAGGGCGACCGGGTCCTGGTCGACAAGCTCACGCCCTGGTTCGGCTCCGAGCCCGAGCGCGGCGAGGTCGTCGTCTTCCACGACCCCGACAAGTGGCTGCTGGGCGAGCCGACGCCCGAGCCGAACGCCCTTCAGACGTTCCTCAGCTGGATCGGCCTGATGCCGTCGGCGGAGGAGAAAGACCTGATCAAGCGGGTCATCGGAGTCGGCGGTGACACGGTCGAGTGCAAGGGCACCGGCCCGCTGAAGGTCAACGGCAAGGCGCTGAACGAGACGTCGTACGTCTACCCGGGCAACACCCCGTGCACCGTGGACGACCAGGGCGGCCAGTTCAAGGTGAAGGTGCCCGAGGGCTACATCTGGGTCATGGGCGACCACCGGCAGAACTCCCGGGACTCCCGCTACAACCAGGCGGACGCCAACAAGGGCATGGTCCCGGTCGACAAGGTCGTCGGACGCGCCATCGTCGTCGCCTGGCCGATCAACCGCTGGGACACCCTGCCGGTGCCCGACACCTTCGACCAGAACCTCAGCGCCCAGGCGGCGGCCGTCGCCCCCGAGGGCCTCGCCCTCGCCGGTGTCCTGCCGATCGCCCTGTGGCGCCGTCGGCGATCCCGCCAGGGCGCCGAATGATCCAGACCGTGGGCTGACCCGGGGGCGTACCCCCGGGTAGGGTGCGGACCCATGGGTGGTGAGAGCACGACACGTACGGCCCCGCCGAGCAGCGGAGGCAACGGCCCGGCGGGCACCAAGCTCGGACAGCGACTGTCCGGGATTGCCGTGGCGCTGGGCCTGGTGCTGTTCCTGGGCGGTTTCGCCTGGGCGGCGGTGATCTACCGGCCGTACACCGTGCCCACCAGTTCGATGACGCCGACCATCGACGCCGGTGAGCGGGTGCTGGCCGAGCGGATCGACGGGGAGGACATCCGCCGTGGTGACGTCGTGGTCTTCAACGACGCGAACTGGGCGAACGCTCCCGTGGTCAAGCGGGTCGTGGCCGTCGGCGGTGACACCGTCGCCTGCTGCACGGACGGCAAACTGACGGTCGACGGCAAGAAGATCGACGAACCGTATCTGCCCGAGGGCAGCCTGGCCGAGATCCAGAACTTCCCGACGGTGACCGTCCCCGAGGGACGGCTGTTCCTGCTCGGTGACGAGCGGTCGGGCTCGCTGGACTCCACCGCACATCTGACGGACGCCGCGAGCGGCACGGTCTCGCGGGACGTGGTGACGGCCCGGGTCGACGCCGTCGTCTGGCCGATGGACGGCATGCTGGAGCGCCCCACCGGCTTCGAGAAGCTGGGCGCGCTCTCCTCGCCGGGTCCGCTGCGCATGATGATCGCCCTGATTGTGGTGGGCGCGGTACTGGTGCTCGGCGGTGGCGCCTACGGTCCGGTGGCGAAGCGGCTCGGCGGCCGGTCCCGTACCAGGACGGAGCCCGTGGGTGCCCGCTGAGGACACGTACGCGGGCGGTCTGCGCAAGGTCGCGCGGGTGGTGCTGCTGGACCCCGAGAACCGCATTCTGCTCCTGCACGGCCATGAGCCGGAGGATGTGAGTGACGACTGGTGGTTCACGCCGGGCGGTGGCGTCGAGGGCGACGAGACCCGGGAGCAGGCCGCGTTGCGGGAACTCGCGGAGGAGACCGGCATCACCGAGGTCGATCTCGGTCCGGTGCTGTGGCGGCGGACGTGCTCGTTCCCGTTCGCGGGGCGCCGCTGGGACCAGGACGAGTGGTACTACCTGGCCCGTACGACACAGACGGCGACGCGGGCCCTCGCCCTGACCGAGCTGGAGCGGCGCAGTGTCGCCGGAGCGCGCTGGTGGACGTGTCAGGAACTGACCCGGGCACATGAGACGGTGTATCCGACCAGACTCGCCGAGCTGCTGCGCAGGCTGCTCGACGAAGGTCCCCCGGCCGGGCCCGTGACCCTTGACACCGAAATCGTCTAGGGGCTCGCGGGACTGGCGCACAATGGTGGGATCGCACGGCTGAAGGGGAACATGCCATGAGCGCCGAGGACCTCGAAAAGTACGAGACCGAGATGGAGCTCAAGCTCTACCGGGAGTACCGCGATGTCGTCGGTCTGTTCAAATACGTGATCGAGACCGAGCGGCGCTTCTACCTCACCAACGACTACGAGATGCAGGTGCACTCGGTCCAGGGGGAGGTGTTCTTCGAGGTGTCCATGGCGGATGCCTGGGTCTGGGACATGTATCGGCCGGCCCGCTTCGTGAAGCAGGTGCGGGTGCTCACGTTCAAGGACGTGAATATCGAGGAGCTGAACAAGAGCGACCTCGAACTGCCGAGCGGGTGACGGAGTTATCCACAACTAGGGAGTCATCCCCCAAGATCATTTCCATGGGGGCGGATGCGTGATCGTCGGTGCCGGAGGTGGTGCCGACATGAACGCACGCAGTGCACTCGGCAAGTACGGAGAGAGGCTGGCCGCCCGACGGCTGGCCGAGGCCGGGATGACGGTCCTGGAGCGCAACTGGCGCTGTGGCCGGACCGGCGAGATCGACATCGTGGCGCGGGACGGGGACGCGCTGGTCGTCTGTGAGGTGAAGACCCGCAGGGGCGACTGCTTCGAGCATCCCATGGCCGCGGTGACCCCCGAGAAGGCGGAACGCCTGCGCGATCTGGCCGAACGCTGGATCCAGACCCACGGCGGAGCCCCACCCGGCGGTGTCCGCATCGACGTGATCGGAGTCCTGCTCCCCGAACGGGGCGCACCCGTCGTCGAGCACGTGCGGGGGGTGGCCTGATGGGTTTCGCACGCACCTGCTCAGTGGCCCTCGTCGGCGTCGAAGGCGTGGTCGTAGAGGTCCAGGCCGACCTGGAACCGGGCGTCGCGGCTTTCACGCTGGTGGGGTTGCCGGACAAGAGCTTGACCGAGAGCCGGGACCGGGTTCGGGCTGCTGTGGTGAATTCGGGGGCCGAGTGGCCGCAGAAGAAGCTGACGGTGGGACTCAGCCCGGCATCGGTCCCCAAGGCGGGCAGTGGCTTCGACCTGGCTGTCGCCTGCGCGGTACTGGGAGCCGCGGAACGGATCGATCCGCGGGTGCTCGCCGACATCGTGATGATCGGGGAGCTGGGTCTGGACGGGCGGGTACGGCCCGTCCGGGGCATCCTCCCGGCCGTGCTGGCCGCGGCGAGCGCCGGATACGAACAGGTGGTCGTGCCGGAGTGCGCCGCCGCCGAGGCATCCCTGGTACCTGGCGTCTCCGTACTCGGCGTGCGCAGTCTGCGCCAGCTGATCGCCGTGCTGGCGGACGAACCCGTGCCGGACGAGGAACCCGACGAGCCGGGGCGCCCCGACCCACTGCTCGCCGGACTGCGCGTGCCGGGCACGGGCGCGGCCACCGGGATGCACAGCTCCGGAGCGGCACAACACGACAGCGGGCATGATCTCGCCGACGTCGTGGGCCAGCACTCCGCCCGTACGGCCGTGGAGGTCGCCGCGGCGGGCGGGCACCATCTGTTCCTGGAAGGGCCGCCCGGCGCGGGCAAGACGATGCTCGCGGAGCGGCTGCCCGCCATCCTGCCCAGGCTGGCCAGGGAGGAGTCGCTGGAGGTCACCGCGGTGCACTCGGTGGCGGGACTGCTGCCTCCGGGCAAGCCCCTGATCGACATCCCGCCCTACTGCGCCCCGCACCACTCGGCGACCATGCAGGCACTGGTCGGCGGTGGCCCCGGCATCGCCCGTCCGGGCGCCGTGTCGCTCTCCCACCGAGGCGTCCTGTTCCTGGACGAGACCCCCGAGTTCAGTGGCCAGGCCCTCGACGCGCTCCGGCAGCCCCTGGAGTCCGGGCATGTCGTGATCGCACGCAGCGCGGGTGTCGTCCGGTTCCCGGCGAAGTTCCTGATGGTGCTCGCGGCCAACCCCTGCCCCTGTGGCCGCTTCTCGCAGAACGACGACTTCTGCGAATGCCCGCCCACCGCGATCCGCCGCTACCAGGCCCGGCTCTCCGGGCCCCTCCTCGACCGGGTCGATCTACGGGTCGAGGTCGACCGGATCACCCGCGCCGAACTCACCGAGCGCGACGCCCGGGGCGAGTCCACGGCGACCGTGGCCGCCCGGGTTCGGCAGGCCAGAGAGCGAGCGACCGCCCGCCTGGCCGGCACACCCTGGCGGACGAACGGCGAGGTGCCGGGCCGGGAACTGCGCAGCCGCTGGTACGCCGCACCCGGCGCGATGGACGAGGCCGAGCGGAACCTGGAGCGCGGCGTGCTCACGGCGCGCGGACTCGACCGCGTCCTGCGGGTCGCCTGGACCGTCGCCGACCTCGTCGGCCACGACCGACCCGACGCGATGGACGTCGCCCTCGCGCTGCAACTGCGCACCGGGGTCCCCCGAGGGGTCCCCATGGCCATCGGGGCGTTGACGTGAGCCGCGCCGACGATCCCGACGACGAACTCCACGACCGGGTCTTCCTCGCCAGGGTTCTCGAACCCGGGGACGAGGTCGCCGGGCGCTGGTTGCGGGAGGTGGGGGCTCGGGAGGTTGCCGGGCGGTTGCGGGGGAGGGCGCCACGGTTCGAGGGGATCAGCGAGCGGCGGTGGGGTGGGCTGTTGGCTCGGGCTGAACGGGCTGATCCTGGGCGGGATCTTGAGGTCGCCGGGGAGGCGGGGGTGCGGTTTGTGTGTCCGGGGGATGCGGAGTGGCCGGGCCAGCTCGATGACCTCGGGGATGCTCGGCCCGTGGGGTTATGGGTTCGGGGGCGGCCCAGCCTGCGGATGTGGGCGTTGCGGTCTGTGGCGGTGGTCGGGGCTCGGGCCTGTACGGAGTACGGGGCCCATGTGGCGGCCACCTTGGCGTCCGGGCTCGCCGAGCGGGGGTGGGTGGTGGTTTCCGGGGGTGCCTATGGCGTTGACGGGGCCGCTCATCGGGGGGCTCTTGCCGCGGGTGGGGCGACCGTTGCCGTGCTGGCCTGCGGGGTTGATCGGCCGTACCCCCGTGGGCACACCCAGTTGATCACTCGGATCGCGGAACAGGGGCTCGTCATCGGGGAGTTGCCGCCCGGTGATCATCCGACGCCGAGCAGGTTCATCGTCCGCAACCGGGTGATCGCCGCGCTCACCCGGGGCACCGTGGTCGTCGAGGCCGCGCATCGCAGCGGGTCGCTGGCCACCGCGCGGGCGGCGCAGCGGCTGGGGCGCCACACGATGGGGGTACCGGGGCCGGCGACCAGTGGACTCTCCGCCGGGGTGCACGAGCTGCTGCGCGGGGAGGCCGTGCTGGTCACCGACGCCGCGGAAGTCGTCGAACTCGTCGGAGACATGGGGGAGCTCGCGCCCGACCGGCGCGGGCCCGTCCTGCCGCGGGATCTGCTGGCGCCGGGCGCGCGTCGGGTGCTGGCCGCGCTGCCCGGCAGCCGCGCGGCCCCGCTCGGCGAGATCGCCCGCGGGGCGCAGACCACGGATGACGACGCCGTCGCCCGGCTGTACGAACTCCGAGCACTTGGTTACGTCGAACGACACGGCGACGGCTGGAAGTTGACACGCCAGGCGATGATCTCGGTCCGCGGAGGTCGGAGTCGATGCTGACCGAGCGTGTTCGGCCGTCCGGGGGAACCGTGACGCCCTTGGAAATTCCCGCAGTTGATGCCCGGGGCCGATCACACAGAGCGACGGGCATGCCCCGAGGGGGCGCCTAGCGGAACGTATCTGCGCACGCCCCGAGCCTCGGCCTTCGCACACCGCAACACTCCAGTCACGCTACGCTCACGTGAATTCCGGTGCAGACCGGCAACACGGCACCAGACCCGTACCAGACCGACAGCTCACCCAGGCACCCGCACTTCACGGCAGAACGGCACAAGGCGACGAATGCCCCAGCACACCTCCGGGTCCGACCGGGCGGCGATCCCCCCAGCCGCCCGCGACGGTGGCAACGTGCGGCCGCCCGCTCCCTCGACGCTCGACGAGCTGTGGCGGTCGTACAAGGCGACGGGGGACGAGCGGCTGCGTGAGCAGCTGATCCTGCACTACTCGCCGCTCGTGAAATACGTGGCCGGGCGGGTCAGCGTCGGGCTGCCGCCCAACGTGGAGCAGGCCGACTTCGTGTCCTCGGGGGTGTTCGGGCTGATCGACGCGATCGAGAAGTTCGACATCGACCGGGAGATCAAGTTCGAGACGTACGCGATCACCCGGATCCGGGGCGCGATGATCGACGAGCTGAGGGCGCTGGACTGGATTCCGCGGTCGGTGCGGCAGAAGGCGCGGAACGTGGAGCGGGCGTACGCGACGCTGGAGGCGCGGCTGCGGCGGACGCCGTCGGAGGGGGAGGTGGCCGCCGAGATGGGGATCGCGGTGGACGAACTCCACTCGGTCTTCAGCCAGTTGTCGCTGGCCAACGTGGTGGCGCTGGAGGAGTTGCTCCATGTGGGGGGTGAGAGCGGCGACGGGCTGAGCGTCATGGACACATTGGAGGACACCGCCGCGGACAACCCCGTGGAGGTGGCCGAGGACCGGGAACTGCGGCGGTTTCTGGCGCGGGCGATCAATACGCTCCCGGAGCGCGAGAAGACCGTGGTGACGCTGTACTACTACGAGGGGCTCACGCTGGCCGAGATCGGGAACGTGCTGGGGGTGACCGAGAGCCGGGTGAGTCAGATCCACACCAAGTCGGTACTTCAGTTGCGGGCGAAGCTGGCGAGTTTCGGCCGCTGAGTCATGGTCGGTCGGCGGGAGCTACTCCCGTCCCGGGCGGTGCGTCCGTAGAGTGGTTGACGTGCCAAGGATTCGAGCGGCCTCCGTGGCCGAGCACCGGTCGATGCAGCGAGCCGCCCTGCTGGACGCGGCTCGTTCCCTGCTGTCCGAGGGTGGGACGGAAGCGCTGACGTTTCCGGCGCTCGCCGAGCGGACGGGGCTCGCCCGGTCTTCTGTGTACGAGTACTTCCGGTCACGGGCCGCCGTGGTCGAGGAGCTGTGCGAGGTCGATTTTCCGGTCTGGGCCGCCGAGGTCTCGGCGGCGATGGCTGCGGCGGACGGGGCCGAGGCGAAGGTCGAGGCGTATGTGCGGGCGCAGCTCGCGCTGGTGGGGGATCGGCGGCACCGGGCGGTGGTCGCGATCTCCGCGAGCGAGCTGGATGCCGGGGCTCGGGAGAAGATCCGGGCCGCGCATGGTGGGCTCGTCGCGATGATCGGCGAGGCGCTGGGGGAGCTGGGGCACGCGGAGCCCCGGTTGGCGGCGATGCTGCTTCAGGGGGTTGTGGACGCGGCCGTGCGGCGGATCGAGCTGGGGGCGGCGGAGGAGCCGTCGGCGATCACGGATGCGGCGGTGTCCATGGCGCTGCGGGGTGTGCGGGGCTGAGCTGGGTTTCCCGCAGTTAGGGAAGAGGGATCCCCAATACCGGCAGCAGGATCGACGGGCCCCTGTTCAGTAGCGTCAATGGGTTCAGGTACGTGTCTCCCCTCCGTAAGCCCCAGTGGAGGCACGACGTCGGGCAATGGGGCGGCGGAGTGGCTTCGGCCACCGTGCCGATCACCTGGCCGGCCCGAACCTCCGCTCCCTTCTTCACCTCCGGATCGATCGGCTCGTACGTCGTTCGGAGGGGTGGGGTGCCGGTGTTCTTGTGTTCGATGGAGATGACGCCTCTTCCTGCCACGCGGCCTGCGAAGTAGACCCTGCCCGCTCTCAGCACTCGTACCGGTGTGCCCACCGGGGCCGCCAGGTCCACTCCTCTGTGGCCTCGGGCGTAAGGGGTAGGCGGGGGGTCCCAGCCGCGCAGGACCTCGGGGTCGGGCACCGGCCAGGTGGTCACGGCCGTTGCGGTGGCGGACAGGGCGGGCGGCTGTGGGGTTCCGCCCGGCAGTAGTAGGACGGCCAGGGTCAGCGCCGTCGCCGCACCTGCGCATCGTTTCGCTCGCATCCGCCCAGGCTCCCCGCGCCCCGGCGATCATGGCGTGATCTGTGGACCACCCCCCGCTTGTGGACAGCGGCGTCACCCGGTGCCTTCTCGGTCCCGTACACTTCTGTTGGCGATCCGGGTCACCGGGTCGACTTCGCACGCCCCGACATCGGGTCGACAAAACGACCCGTGTCAGCGCTCCTCGGTCCTTCGTGGCACGGCGCATGTGGGCGTCAGGCGCGGGAGCCGTCCGGCATCCGCGGCACAACCGAGAAACTCAAGGAGAACGGCCATGGCCGTCGTCACGATGCGGGAGCTGCTGGAGAGCGGCGTCCACTTCGGTCACCAGACCCGTCGCTGGAACCCGAAGATGAAGCGCTTCATCTTCACCGAGCGCAACGGCATCTACATCATCGACCTGCTCCAGTCGCTGTCGTACATCGACCGCGCCTACGAGTTCGTCAAGGAGACCGTTGCCCACGGCGGCACGGTCATGTTCGTCGGTACGAAGAAGCAGGCGCAGGAGGCCATCGCCGAGCAGGCCACCCGCGTCGGCATGCCCTACGTCAACCAGCGCTGGCTGGGCGGCATGCTCACCAACTTCTCGACCGTCTACAAGCGCCTTCAGCGCCTGAAGGAGCTCGAGCAGATCGACTTCGAGGACGTCGCCGCGTCCGGTCTGACCAAGAAGGAGCTTCTCGTGCTCTCGCGCGAGAAGGCCAAGCTGGAGAAGACCCTCGGCGGTATCCGCGAGATGCAGAAGGTGCCCAGCGCCGTCTGGATCGTGGACACCAAGAAGGAGCACATCGCCGTTGGTGAGGCCCGGAAGCTGAACATCCCGGTCGTCGCGATCCTCGACACCAACTGCGACCCCGACGAGGTCGACTACAAGATCCCGGGCAACGACGACGCGATCCGCTCCGTCACCCTGCTCACCCGCGTGATCGCCGACGCCGTCGCCGAGGGCCTCATCGCCCGTTCCGGCGTCGCCACCGGCGACAAGGGTGAGAAGGCCGCGGGCGAGCCGCTCGCCGAGTGGGAGCGCGACCTGCTCGAGGGTGAGAAGAAGGCCGACGAGGCTGCTCCCGCCGCCGAGGAGGCCCCGGCTGCGGAGGCCCCCGCTGCCGAGGCTCCGGCCGCGGACGCCGAGCAGGCCTGATCAGTCAGCGTTGACGGCGGGGGCGGCGACATCCGGATCGCCCCCGCCGTTCACCCGTAGATTCGCCTTCTCCATCTCGATGTGGAAGGTGGATCGGGTAGATCTCCCCGACTTCGAGAAAGACTCAACGACTCATGGCGAACTACACCGCCGCCGACGTCAAGAAGCTCCGTGAGCTCACGGGCGCCGGCATGATGGACTGCAAGAAGGCGCTCGACGAGGCCGATGGCAACGTCGACAAGGCCGTCGAGGCGCTCCGGATCAAGGGCCAGAAGGGTGTCGCCAAGCGCGAGGGCCGCTCCGCCGAGAACGGCGCCGTGGTCTCCCTCATCGCCGACGACAACACCTCCGGCGTCCTCGTCGAGCTGAAGTGCGAGACGGACTTCGTCGCCAAGGGTGACAAGTTCCAGGCCGTCGCCACCCAGATCGCGCAGCACGTCGCCGCCACCTCCCCGGCCGACCTGGAGGCGCTGCTCGCCTCCGAGATCGAGGCCGGCAAGACCGTTCAGGCGTTCGTCGACGAGGCCAACGCCAACCTCGGCGAGAAGATCGTCCTCGACCGCTTCGCGCAGTTCTCGGACGGCTTCGTCTACGCCTACATGCACCGCACCATGCCCGACCTGCCCCCGCAGATCGGTGTCCTGGTCGAGCTGGACAAGGCCGACGCCGACCTGGCCAAGGGCGTTGCCCAGCACATCGCCGCCTTCGCGCCGAAGTACCTCTCCAAGGAGGACGTGCCGGCCGAGGTCGTCGAGTCCGAGCGCCGCGTCGCCGAGGAGACCACCCGCGCCGAGGGCAAGCCCGAGGCCGCCCTGCCGAAGATCGTCGAGGGTCGCCTCAACGGCTTCTTCAAGGACGCCACGCTGCTCGGCCAGCCCTACGCGCTCGACAACAAGAAGTCCGTCGAGAAGGTTCTGGCGGAGGCCGGTGTCACCCTGAAGCGCTTCACGCGCATCAAGGTCGGCATCTGAGTCCGTACCGCGAACGACGCGCGACCCCGATAGGGTCGACAGCAGTCGCCCCGGTACGCCGTCACCTGCGTGGCGGACGACAGCAGATCTGACGAGGAGGCCATTGCCGCGCATGGGATGCCAACACCCCACCGGCAATGGCCTTCTTCGTATGTGCAACACGTGAAAGAGGCGGGATCTCCATGACCACCAAGGCCCAGAAGAGCGACGACGGCAAAGTACGCGGCCGGTTTCTGCTGAAGCTGTCCGGTGAGGCATTCTCCGGTGGCGGGGGCCTGGGCGTGGACCCCGACGTGGTGCACAAGATCGCCCGTGAGATCGCGGCCGTCGTGCGGGACGGCGCGGAGATCGCCGTCGTCATCGGCGGCGGCAACTTCTTCCGCGGCGCGGAACTCCAGCAGCGCGGCATGGACCGCGCCCGCTCGGACTACATGGGCATGCTCGGCACCGTGATGAACTGCCTCGCCCTCCAGGACTTCCTGGAGAAGGAGGGCATCGACAGCCGGGTCCAGACCGCCATCACCATGGGCCAGGTCGCCGAGCCGTACATCCCGCTGCGCGCCGTGCGCCACCTGGAGAAGGGCCGTGTGGTCATCTTCGGCGCCGGTATGGGCATGCCGTACTTCTCCACCGACACCACCGCCGCCCAGCGCGCCCTGGAGATCGACGCCGAGGCCCTGCTGATGGGCAAGAACGGCGTGGACGGGGTCTACGACTCCGACCCCAAGGCCAACCCGGACGCGGTCAAGTTCGACTCCCTCGGCTACGGCGAGGTCATCACCCGGGACCTCAAGGTCGCCGACGCCACGGCCATCACGCTGTGCCGCGACAACAAGCTCCCGATCCTCGTCTTCGAGCTTCTGGCGGAGGGCAATATCGCCCGCGCCGTCAAGGGTGAGAAGATCGGCACGCTTGTGGGTGACCAGGACAGCCGGGACTGACAGGCAACACCTACGGACCCTGACCGGGGGATGGACAATGTTCTGCCGGTCGGGAACCGTGCAGGAAGAAGACGCGACGCAGCCGGCCGCCGCCCCCACGCATACGGAACAGCAGCCGGGCCTACTCAAGACGCAGGAGCAAGTGGTGATCGAAGAGACCCTCCTCGAGGCCGAGGAGAAGATGGAGAAGGCCGTCGTGGTCGCCAAGGAGGACTTCGCCGCGATCCGCACCGGCCGTGCGCACCCGGCGATGTTCAACAAGATCGTGGCCGACTACTACGGCGCGCCGACGCCGATCAACCAGTTGGCCTCGTTCTCCGTGCCGGAGCCGCGCATGGCGGTCGTGACCCCGTTCGACAAGAGCGCGCTGCGCAACATCGAGCAGGCGATCCGCGACTCCGACCTGGGCGTCAACCCGAGCAACGACGGCAACATCATCCGTGTGGTGTTCCCCGAGCTCACCGAGGAGCGCCGCCGCGACTACATCAAGGTCGCCAAGGGCAAGGCCGAGGACTCGCGCGTCTCCATCCGCTCGGTGCGCCGCAAGGCCAAGGACGCGATCGATAAGCTCGTCAAGGACGGCGAGGTCGGCGAGGACGAGGGCCGCCGTGCGGAGAAGGAGCTCGACGACGCGACGCACAAGTACGTCGCCCAGGTGGACGAGCTCCTGAAGCACAAGGAAGCGGAGCTGCTCGAGGTCTGATGAACGACTCTTCCTGGGGCGCTCCGCCACACGCCGGCTCATCGGCCGGGTATTGGGGACCGTCCGACCAGGGGCCTGTCCAGGGGGCTGCCCCGGCGGGTCCCGCGTACGATGCGCCTCAGGCGCAGCACACTCGCCCCATGCCCATCGTGCCCGACGTACCCGCGTATGGCGGAGACCAGGATGACGACCGGGGGGCCGCTCGGCTGAGCGGCCCCTTGTTCCGCGACGAGACGCCGCAGGCGCAGACCTACCCGGCCGCGCCGCAGAATCCGGAGCCCATGCACGACGCCCCGCAGCCGGCGCCGCGACCGCAGAAGAAGAGCGCGGGACGCGACCTGGGTGCGGCCATAGGTGTCGGCGTCGGGCTCGGCGTGGTGATCGTCGCCTCGCTGTTCGTCGTCAAGGCCGTCTTCGTCGGCGTGGTCGCGGTCGCCGTCGTCGTGGGTCTGTGGGAGCTGACCCAGCGGCTGGAGGAGCGCAAGCAGATCAAGGCGCCGCTCGTCCCGCTGGCGCTCGGCGGTGCGGCGATGGTCGTCGCCGGGTACGTCCGCGGGGCCGAGGGCGCCTGGGTGGCGATGGCGCTGACCGCGCTGGCCGTCCTGGTCTGGCGGATGACCGAACCGCCCGAGGGCTACCTCAAGGACGTCACGGCGGGCGTCTTCGCGGCGTTCTACGTCCCCTTCCTGGCGACGTTCGTCGCGATGATGCTGACCGCCGACGACGGCGCCTGGCGGGTGCTGACGTTCCTGCTGCTCACCGTCGTCAGCGACACCGGCGCGTACGCCATCGGCTGGCGCTTCGGCAAGCACAAGCTCGCCCCGCGCATCAGCCCCGGCAAGACCCGCGAGGGGCTGCTGGGAGCGGTCTCCTTCGCCATGGTCGCGGGCGCGCTGTGCATGCAGTTCCTGATCGACGACGGCACCTGGTGGCAGGGGCTGCTGCTGGGCCTCGCGGTCGCGGCGAGCGCCACGCTGGGCGACCTCGGCGAGTCGATGATCAAGCGCGACCTGGGCATCAAGGACATGGGCACCTTGCTGCCGGGCCACGGCGGCATCATGGACCGCCTGGACTCGCTGCTGCCGACGGCTCCGGTGGTGTGGCTGCTGCTGGTGCTGTTCGTCGGATCCGGCTGAGGATCAACCTTGAACGAGCCCCCGCTTCGGCGGGGGCTCTGCTGTTCACTTCGGCACTCCGGTGGGACGATTTGGGTGTACGCCCGCCAAGGGGGTTCACCATGTCCGCCATCCGACATTCCATTGACGTCGACCGGACTCCCGCCGACGTCTTCGCCTACATCACCGACCCCTCCCACCTGCCCGAATGGCAGCTGAGCGCGGTCAAGGCAGAGCCACTCGAAGAGGGGCCCGTCCATCCCGGCTCCCAGGTCAAGGTCACTCGCCGCATCGGCAATCGCGAGATCCCGATGATGATCGAGTTCGACGACGTCGACCCGCCCCGCACCTGGGACCTGCACGGAGTCGGGGGCCCGGTCAGGCCCCGCACGCACGGTTCGATCGAACCGCTCGACGAGGGCCGCCGCTCCCGCGTGACGATAGAGATCGACTTCGAGGGCCATGGCCTGGGCAGGGCCCTGGTGCCCCTCGTCGTCCGTCCCCAGGTCCGCAAGGAGCTCCCCCGCGACGAGGCACTCCTCAAGGAGAGGCTGGAGGGGACCACCGCGTAATCGGGCGGCCTGGCCACACCAATCGATCTGCGACACTGGTACGGCCATGCCTAAGCCCGGAGAACTCACATTCGTCGCCCCGCGCGGAGCCAAGAAGCCGCCGCGGCATCTCGCCGATCTCTCGCCCGCCGAGCGCAAGGACGCCGTCGCGGCGATCGGGGAGAAGCCGTTTCGTGCCAAGCAGCTCTCGCAGCACTACTTCGCGCGGTACACCCACGACCCCGAGCAGTGGACCGACATCCCCGCCGGGGCGCGCGGAAAGCTGCGCGAGGAGTTGTTCCCCGAGCTGATGACGGTCGTACGGCATCTGTCGACCGACCAGGGGACCACCCGTAAGACGCTGTGGCGGCTGTTCGACGGGACGCTCGTCGAGTCGGTGCTGATGCGGTATCCGGACCGGGTGACCATGTGCATCAGCTCCCAGGCGGGGTGCGGGATGAACTGTCCCTTCTGCGCCACCGGGCAGGCCGGGCTCGACCGGAATCTGTCCACCGCCGAGATCGTCCATCAGATCGTCGACGGGATGCGGGCGCTGCGGGACGGGGACGTGCCCGGGGGGCCCGCCCGGCTGTCCAACATCGTCTTCATGGGCATGGGCGAGCCGCTCGCCAACTACAACCGGGTCGTCGGGTCCATCCGGCGGCTCACCGACCCCGAGCCGGACGGGCTCGGGCTGTCGCAGCGCGGGATCACCGTCTCCACCGTCGGTCTCGTCCCGGCCATCCACCGGTTCTCCGACGAGGGCTTCAAGTGCCGGCTCGCGATCTCGCTGCACGCGCCCGACGACGAGCTGCGTGACACCCTCGTCCCGGTGAACACCCGCTGGAAGGTCCGCGAGGTCCTGGACGCCGGGTTCGAGTACTCCGCGAAGTCCGGGCGTCGGCTCTCCATCGAGTACGCCCTCATCCGGGACATCAACGACCAGGCCTGGCGCGGTGACCGGCTCGGACGGCTGCTCAGGGGCAAGCCCGTGCATGTCAATCTGATTCCGCTGAATCCGACTCCGGGGTCCAAGTGGACCGCCTCGCGGCCCGAGGACGAGAAGGCGTTCGTGGAGGCCATCGCCGCCCACGGGGTGCCGGTGACCATCCGGGACACCCGAGGTCAGGAGATCGACGGGGCGTGTGGTCAGCTCGCGGCCACCGAGCGGTAGTCTGAGCGCGTACATCCGTACGCACATCTTCATATCCGACAGGGGAGCGCGACAGCGCTGAGAGTGCGGCGATCGGGCCGCAGACCCTCTGAACCTCGCCCAGGTCATTCTGGGTAGGAAGTTCGGTCATCACCGTGAACAACAAGAAGTTTCTGGCTGTCTTCGTCGGCCTCGGCCTCGTCGTGCTGTCCGCGTGCGGGTCGTCCGACGACAGCGAGTCCTCCGGCGGCTCCAAGTCCGTCACCCTCGTCAGCCACGACTCGTGGGCGGTGTCCAAGGACGTCCTCGCCGAGTTCGAGAAGAGCTCCGGGTACAAGGTCAAGGTCCTGGAGGACGGCGACGCCGGGCAGGCCGTCAACAAGGCCATCCTGACCAAGGACAACCCGCAGGGCGACGCCTTCTTCGGGGTCGACAACACCCTGCTGTCCCGGGCCCTCGACAACGGGCTCTTCCAGCCGTACGAGGCGAAGGGGCTCGACCAGATCGACGCCACCTTCCAGCTCGACGGGGACGAGCACCGGGTCACGCCCGTCGACTACGGCGACATCTGCGTCAACTACGACAAGCAGTACTTCGCCGACCACAAGCTGGCCCCGCCGTCCTCCCTCGATGACCTGATCAAGCCGGAGTACAAGAACCTCCTGGTCACCGAGAACGCCTCCACCTCCTCGCCCGGCCTCGGCTTCCTGCTCGGCACGGCCGCGCAGTACGGCGACGACGGCTGGCAGGACTACTGGACGAAGCTGAAGGCCAACGGCGTGAAGGTCGTCGACGGCTGGGAGCAGGCGTACAACGAGGAGTTCTCCGGCTCCGCCGGCGGCAAGGCCGCGAAGGCGGATCGGCCGCTCGTCGTCTCGTACGCCTCCTCGCCGCCCGCCGAGGTGATCTACGCCGACCCCAGGCCCAAGACCGCGCCGACCGGCGTCGCCGAGGGCACCTGCTTCCGGCAGATCGAGTTCGCGGGCCTGCTGAGCAACGCGAAGAACAGCGAGGGCGGCAAGGCCCTGATCGACTTCCTGGTCAGCAAGAAGTTCCAGGAGGACATGCCGCTCAACATGTTCGTCTACCCCGTGGTCGAGGCGGCGAGCGTGCCCGCCGAGTTCACCGAGTACGGGCCCGCGGCCGAGAACCCCCAGACCATGGACCCCGCGAAGATCGCCAAAAATCGCGATGAGTGGGTCAAGTCGTGGACCTCGCTCGTACTGAAGTAGCCCGCCCGAGGAGGCACGCGGCGCGGCTGGGTCTGCTGACCCTGCCCGTCGCGTTCTTCGGCGTCTTCTTCGCCTACCCCGTCACCGCGATCGTCGCGCGTGGTCTGCACGCCGACGGGGCCTGGCACTTCGGCCGGATCTGGGACGTCATCGGCCAGCCGGACATCCGCCACGTCCTGTGGTTCACCACCTGGCAGGCCCTCGCCTCCACCGCGCTGACCCTGCTGGTCGCGCTGCCCGGCGCCTACGTCTTCGCCCGCTACGACTTCCCTGGCAAGCAAGTCCTGCGGGCCGTGGTGACGGTGCCGTTCGTGCTGCCGACGGTCGTCGTCGGTACGGCCTTCCTGGCGCTGGTCGGCCGGGGCGGACTGCTCGACGAGCTGTGGGGTCTACGGCTGGACACGACCGTGTGGGCGATCCTGCTGGCGCATGTCTTCTTCAACTACGCGGTCGTCGTGCGCACCGTCGGCGGTCTGTGGGCGCAGCTCGATCCGCGGCAGGAGGAGGCGGCCCGGATGCTCGGGGCGTCGCGCCTGAAGGCCTGGCGGCAGATCACCCTCCCCGCCCTCGGCCCGGCCGTGGCCGCCGCCACCCTGATGGTCTTCCTGTTCACCTTCACCTCCTTCGGTGTCGTGCAGATCCTCGGCGGCCCCACCTTCTCCACCCTCGAAGTGGAGATCTACCGTCAGACCTCCGAGATCTTCGACCTGGCCACGGCCGCCGTGCTCACCCTCGTCCAATTCGCCGCCGTCGGCGCGATTCTCGCCGTGCACGCCTGGACGGTACGGCGGCGGGAGACGGCACTTCGCCTGGTGGACGCCTCGCTGACCGCGCGCCGCCCGCGCGGAGCCGGGCAGTGGGCGCTGCTGGCCGGCGTCCTCGTCACCATCGTCGTACTGCTCCTGCTGCCCCTCGCCGTGCTGGTGCAACGGTCCCTGGACGCGCCCGGGTTCGCCTACTACCGGGAGCTGACCTCGGCCGACGGCGGGGCCTTCCTGGTCCCGCCGATCGAGGCCATCGGTAACTCGCTGGAGTACGCCGCCGTCGCGACCGCCGTCGCGGTGCTGGTCGGCGGGCTCGCCGCCGCCGCGCTGACCCGGCGGGACGCGGGGCGGTTCGTACGGGGCTTCGACGCGCTGCTGATGCTGCCGCTCGGGGTGTCCGCGGTGACCGTCGGGTTCGGGTTCCTGATCGCGCTGGACGAGCCGCCGCTCGATCTGCGGGCCAGCTGGATCCTGGTGCCGCTGGCCCAGGCACTGGTCGGCGTCCCCTTCGTCGTACGGACCATGCTCCCGGTGCTGCGCGCTGTGGATCAGCGGCTGCGGGAGGCGGCGGCCGTGCTCGGGGCGTCGCCGTGGCGGGTGTGGCGGGAGGTGGATCTGCCGATGGTGCGGCGGGCGCTGCTCATCGCGGCCGGGTTCGCCTTCGCGGTGTCGCTCGGGGAGTTCGGGGCGACCGTGTTCATCGCGCGGCCGGACAATCCGACGCTTCCGGTCGCCGTGGCCAAGCTGCTCGGCCGGGCCGGTGAGCTCAACTACGGCCAGGCGATGGCACTTTCGACGATTCTGATGGTGGTGTGCGCGGTGGCGCTGCTGGTGCTGGAGCGGCTGCGGACCGATCGGACGGGGGAGTTCTGATGCTGCTGAGCCTGGAGAACGCGACCGTGCGGTTCGGCGGGCGGGCCGTGCTCGACTCGGTCGACCTGTCGGTGGCCGAGCACGAGGTGGTGTGCGTCCTCGGGCCGAGCGGCAGCGGCAAGTCGACGCTGTTGCGGGCGGTCGCGGGCCTTCAGCCGCTGGACGCGGGGCGGGTGACACTCGACGGGAACGACCAGAACGGCATTCCCGCGCATCGGCGGGGAGTTGGGCTGATGTTCCAGGATCATCAGCTCTTCCCCCAGCGGGACGTGGGCGGCAATGTCGCCTTCGGGCTGCGGATGCATGGGGCGTCGAAGGCGGAACAGGCCGACCGGGTGCGCGAGTTGCTCGACCTCGTCGGTCTTCCCGGTGCCGACCGCCGGGCCGTGGCCTCGCTCTCCGGCGGGGAGCAGCAGCGCGTGGCGCTCGCGCGGGCGCTGGCGCCCCGGCCGCGGCTGCTGATGCTCGACGAGCCGCTCGGGCAGCTCGACCGCTCGCTGCGGGAGCGGCTTGTGGTGGAACTGCGGGAGCTGTTCAGCGAGTTGGGTACGACCGTGCTCGCGGTCACGCACGACCAGGGCGAGGCCTTCGCGCTCGCCGACCGGGTCGTGGTGATGCGGGACGGGCGGATCGCCCAGACGGGCACGCCACTTGAGGTCTGGCAGCGGCCGGCGGACGAGTTCGTCGCGCGCTTTCTCGGCTTCGACAATGTGGTTCCGGCGACGGTTGCCGGGCAGGTCGCCGCCACTGCCTGGGGCAAGCTTCCGGTGCCTGACGACACGCCTGAGGGCAACCGTACGCTGCTCGTCCGGCCCGCGGGGGTGCGGTTGGTCGCCGCCGACCAGGGGCTGCGTTGTTCTGTGGCCGCCCGTACCTTCAAGGGCACCCATGTCGCCGTACATCTTCAGCCTGAGGATGCGCCTCGGCTGGAGGCCGCGTGTGCGCTCCGCGCGGCGCCGGATGTGGGGGACGAGGTGGGGGTGGAGTTCGATGTGGCCGAAATTGTGGTGATGGGAGTGCCGCAGTAGGGCGGGTGCGGCGCCGTTGGGGCTGGTCGCGCAGTTCCCCGCGCCCCTGAGGGTGGTGAAGCGGGCCATCCTTGGGTCGACCCCGGAGTGATGGCCCGCTCCACGGTCAGCGCGAGCTGCGCTTGCGCAGGCCGAAGAAGACCGCGCCGCCGCCGATCGCGACCAGGGCGACCGCGATGCCCGCGATCAGCGGGGTGTTGGAGTCGGCACCGGTCTCGGCGAGGTTGGACTCACCGGCCGGGGACGGGGCGTTGCTGGAGGTGTCCGCGGGAGGGGTGGTCCCGGCCTCGGAGGGAGAGGGCGCCGGGGACTCATCGTCGGCCGGGGTGGAGGCGTCGTCCGACGGGGTCGGGGTGGGGCTGTCCGACGGGGCCGGGGTGTCCTGCTTCTTGCAGGCGGTGGACGGGGTCGTCAGGTTCGGCTTGATGTCCTCGTCGACCTGGTTGCCGGCCTTGACGTGGATGCGGTACTCCGCGTCCGGCTTCCAGTTCTCGGCGAAGGTGATGGTGACACCCTCGCGCGAGCCCTCGACCACCTGCTCGCCGACCTTCTTCAGATCGGCGCCGTTGTTCTGGAGGTACACGGTGACCGTGGCCGGAACGCCGGTGGGGTCGACGTCGGTGACGGTGATGACACCGTTGTCACCGTCGCACTTGGCCTCGGCGGAGAACTCGTTGATGTTGCACGCGAGGGCGTTGCCGCCGACACCGAGCACGAGTGCGGCCGAGGCGGAGGCGAGACCGAGCACGCGCGCGGAACGGGCGACGGTACGGCGGGATATCGGCAAAGCGGACAGGACTGCCACGTTTGTCCTTCACATGTTGCGCAATTGCGGGGGGTTTGAGGGAGCGGCGACGCGGAGGCCTCTCCACTCCCAGGAGGCTCACAGGTTTATAAGCGCTGCGTAAGTAGTGTCAACGCATATGCGGGACAAGGGCCTTGGCTTTGCCCTCTTATTAACCGCCGAGACGTTTCAGCGCCTCCGGAGCCTCCTCGATCCGGTCGACAAGGGCGATACGGGACTCCATGGACCGCTCCCGCGCGAGCGACTGGAGCAGCGGCCAGGTCGGCAGCTTCTCCGTCCAGTGCTCCCGGTTCACCAGCACCATCGGCGTGGGCTCGCCGCGCGACTCGTAGTAGTTCGGCGTCGCGTTGTCGAAGATCTCCTGTACGGTCCCGGCGGCGCCCGGCAGGAAGACCACACCGGCGTTGGCGCGGGCCAGCAGGCCGTCCTCGCGAGTGGCGTTGGCGAAGTACTTGGCGATGTGCGCGGCGAAGGGGTTCGGCGGCTCATGGCCGTAGAACCAGGTCGGGATGCCGATGGACCCGCCGCCCTTCGGCCAACGGGTGCGGACCTCGAAGGCCGCCTTCGCCCATGCGGTGATGGACGGGGTGAACTTCGGGTCCTTCGCGAGGAGTTCGAGGGCCTCGGTGAGCATCTCGTCCCCGTACGGGGCGGCGTGCGCGCCGAGGTTCGCGGCCTCCATCGCGCCGGGTCCGCCGCCGGTGGCGACGGTGAAACCGGCCCGGGTCAGCTCACGGCCGAGGCGGGCGGCACCGGCGTAGGCGTCCGTGCCGCGGGCCATCGCGTGGCCGCCCATGACGCCCACGACCCTTGTACCGCGCAGGAGTTCGTCGAGGGCGTCGGAGACGGCGTCGTCATGGACGGAGCGGAGCATCGACGCGAGTATGTCGCCGTCCGCCTTGGTCTGCTGGAACCAGGCGTAGGTGAGTGCGTCGGGGGTGTGTTCGTAGCCCTTGTCCAGGTGGGCGAAGAGCTCGTCCGGGGTGTAGAGGAGGCCGCGGTACGGGTCGAAGGGCAGGTCCGGGACCGGTGGGAAGACCATGGCCCCGTCCGCGCGGATCTTCGCGGCGGCGTTCTCGCGCATCGGGCAGCCGAGGAATATGGCGCCCTTCGTGTCCGTGCTGAGCAGTTCGCGCGTACGGTCAGTCAGATCGACTGCCTGGATCCGGAATCCGGCGAGCGTTCCGCGCGCGGAGACGGTGGCGTCGAACTCCTGGAGCGTCTCGATCTCACGGTCGTCGTGGTGGGCCGCATGGGCGGGCATCGTCTGCACGCGCCCATGCTAGACACGGCGTTCGGCGGCTGTGCGGCAGGCTCTCAGCCCTCGATCGCGGCCGGGTCCATCCATACGACCTCCCAGGTGTGGCCGTCGAGGTCGTCGAAGGCGCGGCCGTACATGAAGCCCATGTCCTGCACCTTGGTCGAGGCGGTGCCACCGGCGGCGACGGCCTTCTCCACCAGCTCGTCGACCTTGTCGCGGCTCTCGGCGCTCAGACAGATCAGCACCTCGCTGGTCTTCGTGGCGTCCGCGATCTCCTTGTCGGTGAAGGTCGTGTAGAAGGACTTGGTGAGGAGCATCGCCACGATGGTGTCGCTGATCACGACACTTGCCGCGTTCTCGTCGCTGAACTGGGGGTTGATCGAGTAGCCCAGCTCCGTGAAGAACTTCTTCGAGGCGTCGAGGTCGGCGACGGGCAGGTTCACGAAGATCATCTGCTGGTACATCTGGAGTCTCTCCCATCGGGGTCGGTCTGTTCGGTTGGGTAGACCGGGGGGTGGGGCGGAACTCATCGCGGGCCGGTGATTTTTTTCGTACGGATTTTTCAGCGGGCCAGTGGGAGCGCCGCGAGTTCGGCTACGACCAGCGTGAGCGGGCCGAATGCGGCCAGGAGTGCGCCCGCGCGGAGGGCGGCGGCGCTGCGGAGCATCGTGGGCGGGGCGCCGAGGCGGAGCAGGGCGGCCGTGGTGTCGGCCCTGGCCTGGCGTGCTTCCACGGCCGCCGTGAGGAGGGTGGCGATCGCGCAGCCGGTGACGACTGTCGCGCCGAGGGTGGTGAGGGGGCCGAGGGCGCGGCCGTCGGCGGCCGGGTCGTGGAGCACGGCCATGGCGTACGCGGCGGAGGCCACGGCGCAGACGACGCCGAGGGGGCGGCCGATGCGGGTGGCTTCCTCCATGAGGACTCGGCCGGCGAGGAGACGGAGGGCGCCTGGGCGGAGGGACTGGAGGAGACGGCCGCAGAGGTGGGTGAGGCCGGGGCCGGCGAGGGCCAGGCCGACGGCGGTGAGGGCCCAGCCGACGAGCACTGCGGTGGGGCCGGTGGGGAGGCCGCCAGGCATGGGGGCGGAGGGGGTGGTGGCGGTGCTGGCGTATGCCTCTACGGCGAGGCCTGCGGCGAGGATGGCTGTGCCCCAGGGGAGGCCGGAGGGGGTGGTGGTCGGTGTGTCCGGTGACGTCGGTGCGGGTGGCTGGGTTTCGCTTGCCCGCGCCGGCGGGGTGCCGCTTTTCTTTGGGTCGGGTGCCGCCCCAGCGGCACGACTGCCCGCAGGTTCTGTACGGCGTAGGCGGGAGCCGAATCTGCCGTACGCGCCGAATGTTTCCCGTGCCCCCGAACCGCCGTATGCCCCGAAGCGGCCGTAGCGGCGCGGGCCCTCGGCTGGTGGCTTTGCTTCCTTTGGGCGCAGGGTGAAGGCCACCGCCAGTGACGCCGCCACCGGCACCAGGGTCAGCAGGGTCAGTGCTGCTGGGAGGGGGAGGGGCTCCGACGCTGCCAGGAAGTCTGCTGCCGCTCCGTCGAAGGGCATGCCCGTCAGGTCGCCGCGCAGGTGCAGGAAGAAGAGCAGGGCCAGCATCGAGCCGAGCAGGGTCGACAGGGCCGTTGTTGTGGCTGAGACGGCCATCAGGCGGTACGGGCCGAGGCCGATTGCCGCGAGGCCCGGGCGGGGCCGGGCGCCGGGGTCCGTGCGGGCCACCGCCACCGCGAAGTGGACCGTTGCCGCCAGCGGGGCCGCGCACCAGGTGAGGCGCAGGACGGACGTGCCGGGGTGGGTCATCGCGTGGCCCAGGGTGCACAGGAGCAGGAAGCCCGTGCCCGCCGAGGCCGACGCCACCAGCAGGCGGCGCAGTTGTACGGCGGGACGGGCGCGGCGGGTCAGACGGAGAGCGAGCACGCAGCCCCCCGGCCTTCCGCGTCGGCCATCGGCGGGAGGTGGACCGTGTTCACTCGGCGGCCGTCCAGCAAGGACAACGTGCGGTCGGCCAGCGCCGCCGTCTCCGTGTCGTGGGTGGCCAGGACCACCGTGATGCCGTGCGAGCGGGCCGCCGTGGTGAGCGTGCGCAGGACGTGCGCGCGGTCGGCGCGGTGCAGCGGGGCCGTCGGTTCGTCGGCGAAGAGCACCGTGGGCGCCGGGGCCAGCGCGCGGGCGATGCAGACGCGCTGGCGCTGCGCCTGGGTCAGCTCGCGAGGCCGCTTGCGGGCGCCCTCGCCGATGTCGAGGCGCTCCAGCCACTCCAGCGCGGCAGTCTTGGCGCGCCGGCGGCTCGTGCCGCGCAGCATCAGGGGCAGGGCCGCGTTCTCCCAGACGTTGAGCTCGGGGACCAGCACCGGCTCCGGGTCGATCCAGCCGAAGCGGTCGCGGCGCAGCCGTTCGCGGCTGACGGGGCCCATGGTGTGCACCGGCACGCTGTTGAACCAGACCTCGCCGCGCTGAGTCGGCACCTGGCCGGACAGACAGCGCAGCAGGGTGGTCTTGCCGCTGCCGCGTGGGCCGTGCACGGCGAGGATCTCGCCCTCCCGGACGCCGAGCGAGACTCCGCCGAGTGCGGGCGAGCCGTCGTGGTGGGCGAAGTGCAGGGCGCGGGCCCAGAGCACATCGTTGTCGGGCGGGGCCTCCATGCGCGTACACCTCGTTCTGATCCGTAGTGCCTTGCCATCCCCCGTGCGGGGGAACGAAAGCAGGGCCGATCGGTTACCAGGCACGCTAAGGATCCGCGGCAGAAACGCCGGACAGCACGCGGCCCGGGTGCACCCTTCTCACTCGCTTGGGTGTACCCGGGCCGGGGAGCCGCCGGGGGTTACAGCTTCGTCCACGCCTCCGTGAGCGTGGCGCGCAGGATCTGCTCGATCTCGTCGAAGGTCTCCTGGTTGGAGATCAGCGGCGGGGCGAGCTGGACGACCGGGTCGCCGCGGTCGTCGGCGCGGCAGTACAGGCCGTTGTCGAACAGCGCCTTGGAGAGGAAGCCGTAGAGGACGCGCTCGGTCTCCTCCTCGTTGAAGGACTCCTTCGTGGCCTTGTCCTTCACGAGTTCGATGCCGTAGAAGTAGCCGTTTCCGCGGACGTCGCCGACGATCGGCAGGTCGTGCAGCTTCTCCAGCGTGGCGCGGAAGGCGCCCTCGTTGTCCAGCACGTGCTGGTTGAGGCCCTCGCGCTCGAACAGGTCGAGGTTGGCGAGGCCGACCGCCGCGGAGACCGGGTGGCCGCCGAAGGTGTAGCCGTGCAGGAAGGTGTTGTCGCCCTTGTAGAACGGCTCGGCCAGGCGGTCGGAGATGATGCAGGCGCCGATCGGGGAGTAGCCCGAGGTCATGCCCTTGGCGCAGGTGATCATGTCCGGGACGTAGCCGAACTTGTCGCAGGCGAAGGTCGTGCCCAGGCGGCCGAAGGCGCAGATGACCTCGTCGGAGACCAGCAGTACGTCGTACTTGTCGCAGATCTCCCGGACCCGCTGGAAGTAACCCGGCGGGGGCGGGAAGCAGCCGCCCGCGTTCTGCACGGGCTCCAGGAAGACCGCGGCGACGGTGTCCGGGCCCTCGAAGAGGATCTGCTGCTCGATCTGGTCGGCGGCCCAGCGGCCGAAGGCCTCCGGGTCGTCACCGAAGAGCGGCGCGCGGTAGATGTTCGTGTTCGGCACCTTGTGCGCGCCCGGGACGAGCGGCTCGAAGGGTGCCTTGAGGCCCGGCAGGCCGGTGATGGACAGGGCGCCCTGCGGGGTGCCGTGGTAGGCGACCGCGCGGGAGATGACCTTGTACTTGGTGGGCTTGCCGGTGAGCTTGAAGTACTGCTTGGCGAGCTTCCAGGCGGTCTCGACCGCCTCGCCGCCGCCGGTGGTGAAGAAGACCTTGTTGAGGTCGCCGGGAGCCTCGTGCGCGAGCCGCTCGGCGAGTTCGACGGCCTTGGGGTGGGCGTAGGACCACACCGGGAAGAAGGCCAGCTCCTGCGCCTGCTTGGAGGCGGTCTCGGCGAGCTCGGTGCGGCCGTGGCCGGCCTGGACCACGAACAGGCCCGCGAGACCGTCGAGGTAGCGCTTGCCCTTGTCGTCGTAGATGTAGGTGCCCTCGCCCCGGACGATGGTGGGGACGGGTGAGTTCTCGTACGAGGACATGCGGGTGAAGTGCATCCACAGGTGGTCGTACGCGGTCTGGCTGAGGTCCTTGGAGCTCACGGTTATCGGGTCCTCACGGCTATCGGGTTCCCCACATGTAGGTCTGCTTCTTGAGCTTCAGATAGACGAAGCTCTCGGTGGAGCGCACTCCGGGGATGGCGCGGATGCGGCGGTTGATGACCTCCAGCAGGTGGTCGTCGTCCTCGCAGACGATCTCCACCATCAGGTCGAAGGACCCGGCGGTCATGACCACGTACTCGCACTCGGCCATCACGGTCAGCTCGTCGGCGACGGACTCCACGTCGCCCTCCACATGGATGCCGACCATCGCCTGGCGCCGGAAGCCCACGGTGAGCGGGTCCGTGACGGCGACGATCTGCATCACGCCCTGGTCGAGCAGCTTCTGGACGCGCTGGCGCACGGCCGCTTCGGAGAGGCCCACGGCCTTGCCGATGGCGGCGTACGGCCTGCGGCCGTCCTCCTGGAGCTGTTCGATGATGGCGAGGGAGACCGCGTCCAGGTGCGGCGTGCTGCCGTTCCTGGATTCGCGGGGGGACTCGCGGGAGTCCCTGGGGTCTGCGCTTCGACTGGCCACGACGCCACTGTGCACGAGGTCTCGATAGTTCCGCAAGGGTTGAGCGATGAAATTCGTTGTTTACGTGACCGAGGATTGCGGATTTCGCAGCTATGGCGCGATCAGGGGTGTTGAAAACGTGGGCCCGCCGATTAGGGTGGGTGTCTCAGTGATTGGACAGTTCGACCCTGACACAGGAGGCCGGCAGTGAGCACCGAGCTGCGTCGTCTGCGCAACTACATCGACGGTGAGTTCCGGGACGCCGCCGACGGACGGACCACCGAGGTGGTCAACCCCGCGACGGGCGAGGCGTACGCGACCGCGCCGCTGTCCGGGCAGGCGGACGTCGACGCCGCCATGGAGGCCGCCGCCCGCGCCTTCCCCGCCTGGCGCGACACAACCCCCGCCGAGCGCCAGAAGGCCCTGCTGAAGATCGCGGACGCGTTCGAGGAGCGCGCCGAGGACCTGATCGCGGCCGAGGTGGAGAACACCGGCAAGCCGATCGGGCTCACGCGGTCCGAGGAGATCCCGCCGATGGTGGACCAGATCCGGTTCTTCGCCGGCGCCGCCCGGATGCTGGAGGGCCGCTCCGCCGGTGAGTACATGGAGGGGATGACCTCCATCGTCCGCCGCGAGCCGGTCGGCGTCTGCGCGCAGGTCGCGCCCTGGAACTACCCGATGATGATGGCCGTATGGAAGTTCGCGCCGGCCATCGCCGCGGGCAACACCGTCGTGCTCAAGCCTTCGGACACCACCCCGGCGTCCACCGTCCTGATCGCCGACATCATCGGCTCGATCCTGCCCAAGGGCGTCTTCAACGTCATCACCGGCGACCGTGACACCGGCCGCCTGATGGTGGAGCACCCGACCCCGGCGATGGCCTCCATCACCGGTTCGGTCCGCGCGGGCATGTCGGTCGCCGAGTCGGCGTCCAAGGACCTCAAGCGGGTCCACCTGGAGCTGGGCGGCAAGGCGCCGGTCGTCGTCTTCGAGGACACCGACATCGCCAAGGCCGTCGAGGACATCTCGGTCGCGGGCTTCTTCAACGCCGGCCAGGACTGCACGGCGGCCACCCGCGTCCTCGTCCAGGAGTCCATCCACGACGAGTTCGTCGCCGCGCTCGCCAAGGCCGCCGCCGAGACGAAGACGGGTCAGCCGGACGACGAGGACGTGCTCTTCGGCCCGCTGAACAACCCCAACCAGCTCAAGCAGGTCTCCGGCTTCATCGAGCGGCTGCCCGCGCACGCCAAGGTCGAGGCGGGCGGCCAGCGCGTCGGCGACAAGGGCTACTTCTACGCCCCGACCGTCGTCTCCGGTCTGAAGCAGGACGACGAGATCATCCAGAACGAGGTCTTCGGGCCGGTCATCACCGTCCAGTCCTTCTCGGACGAGGCGCAGGCCGTCGAGTGGGCCAACGGCGTGGACTACGCCCTCGCCTCCTCGGTGTGGACCAAGGACCACGCCCGCGCGATGCGGATGTCCAAGACGCTGGACTTCGGCTGCGTCTGGATCAACACCCACATCCCGCTGGTCGCGGAGATGCCGCACGGCGGCTTCAAGAAGTCCGGCTACGGCAAGGACCTGTCGGGGTACGGCTTCGACGACTACACGCGGATCAAGCACGTGATGACGTCGCTCGACGGCTGACGGTGCTTCAGGGGCCGCGGTTGTCGCAGGCACCTCTGTCTTTGACAGGGTGTCGGACACCCGCGGCCCCGACCCGACGCCCCGTCCATTGTTCGGCTCCCGAGTACGGCGGCATGCTGCCAGGATGCTGCCGACCTCGCCGAACTCCTCGCGTACTTCCCGTCGTTCCCTGCTGTTCGCGCTCGGTGGTGCCGCGCTCGCGGGGTGCGGGGTGCCCGCCGCCTATGTGCGGCCCGGGGACCGGGCCGGGGCCGATCTGTCCGCCTCGGACCACCGGCTGACCTGGGCGAACTGGCCGCTGTACATCGACGTCGACGACGCGGACGAGACGAAGCGGCCCACGCTGGAGGCGTTCGAGAAGCGCACCGGGATCTCCGTGGACTACGTCGAGGAGATCAACGACAACGACGAGTTCTTCGGCAAGATCAGCCCCTCGCTGATGAACCGTCAGCAGACGGACCGCGATCTCATCGTCATCAGCGACTGGATGTGCGCGCGCTTCGTCCGGCTGGGCTGGGTCCAGGAGATGGACCGGACGCGCCAGCCCCATGTGACGCGGTATCTGGACCCGTTGCTGCGCTCGCCGGCCTTCGACCCCGGCCGTAGGTTCACGGTGCCGTGGCAGTCGGGCATCACCGGGATCGCGTACAACCGCCGCCGTCTCGGCCGCGAGGTCCGCCAGGTCTCCGATCTCTGGGCGGACGACCTCAAGGGCCGCGTCACGCTTCTCTCCGGTCTCGACGAGGCGTTCGCGCTGCTGATGCAGGGCAACGGCGTCGACATCACCCGATGGACCGCGGACGACTTCCACACCGTGTGCGAGCAGGTCGAGCGGCGGGTGGACAGCGGTCACATCCGCCGCTTCACCGGCAACGACTACATCAAGGACCTCTCCAGCGGTGACGTCCTCGCCTGCCAGGCGTACTCCGGCGACGTCATTCAGCTCCAGGTCGACGACCCCGACATCGAGTTCGTCGTCCCCGAGGAGGGCGCCGAACTCTGGTCCGAGTCCCTGATGGTCCCCAACCTCGCCCGCCACAAGACGAGCGCCGAGCGCCTGATCGATTACTACTACGAGCCCGAGGTGGCGGCGGATCTGGCCGCCTGGGTGAACTACGTCTGCCCGGTCCCGGCCGCCCAGGACGTCCTCGCCTCGTCGAAGGACAAGGAGACCGCGTCCCTGGCCGAGGACCCCCTCATCTTCCCGGACTCGGCGATGCGCGAACGCCTGTCCACCGCCCGGGACATCACCTCCGAGGAACGGGTGGACTTCGGGAAGCGGTGGAACGAGATCGTGGGGTTGTAGATCACACGGGCACAGATCACACCCAGAGCACTTTTGAACACGTTCAACTACGGCGTACGCTGCCGTCATGAGCGACAGAGCCGCCCTGTTGAAGGGCATTCGCGTCTGGCTGGTGTTCTTCGTCGTGTGTCTGGTGCTGAGCGGCGCCACGGCCTTCCCGCTGGTGCACGAACTGCGCTGGACCGAGGACGTGTTGCGGTCGCTGTCCGTGCCGGAGCATCTCCCCGCGCTCATGGAGTGGATCGAACGGGTGCGGCGCGGCCTCGACACCGCTGACGCCGACTACCCGTTCCTGCTCTACGGCACGGACTGGCTGGCCTTCGCCCATCTCGTCATCGCCGTCGCCTTCTACGGGCCGTACCGCGACCCGGTCCGCAACATCTGGGTGATCGAGTTCGGGATGATCGCCTGCGCCGGCATCGTCCCGCTCGCCCTGATCTGCGGGCCGATCCGGGGGATCCCCCTCTGGTGGACCGTGATCGACATGGCGTTCGGGGTGTTCGGTGTGATCCCGTTGTACGTCGTGCGGCGGAAGATCAAGCGGCTGGAGAGCCTCGGGAAAAGTGTTATCGACGCCAGCCCGGCTCCGTCTCCTCAGGTGTGATCTCCCACGGGAAGGGCGGATGTGGACGGCAGGAAGTGGCGCTCCGTCATCGCGGCGGCGCAGGCCGGGGACCGGCGTGCGCTCGACGAGTTGATGGCCGGGTGGCTTCCGCTGGTCTACAACGTCGTCGGACGGGCCCTCAACGGGCACGCGGATGTGGACGACGTCGTGCAGGAGACCATGCTGCGGGCCGTCGACAACCTGGGCTCGCTGCGGGATCCGGACAGCTTCCGGTCCTGGCTGGTCGCCATCGCCATGCGGCAGATACGGGACCGGGCGCGCCGCAGGCAGACCTCGCCGCTCGACGAGACGGCCGCTGAACAGGACTTCGCCGAACTGACCGTGCTGCGGCTGGGGCTCGAGGGGCAGCGGCGGGAGGTCGCGGAAGCCGTGCCCTGGCTCGATGCCGAGGACCGGCAGTTGCTGTCCCTGTGGTGGCTGGAGGTCGCCGGCGAGCTGACCCGGCGCGAGCTGGCCGCCGCGGCCGGGATCAGTCGGCAGCACGCCGCGGTACGGGTCCAGCGGGTGAAGGAACGGCTGGAGACCGCGCGGGGCATCGTGCGTGCGCTGGACGGAGCCTGTCCCGAACTGCGGGAGGTCACCGCCCGTTGGGACGGCCGCCCGGACTCCGTCTGGCGCAAGCGGCTGGCCCGGCACATCAGGGGGTGCGGCTACTGCGGCGACCCGCGCGAGACCGTCGTACCGGCCGAACGGCTGCTCGTCGGACTCGCCCTCGTGCCGCTTCCGGTCGGGTTCACGCTCTCCCTCGCCCTCGGCGGCAAGTCGGCCGCCGCGGCCGCCTCCGTCGGCTGGTCCGCCAAGGTGCTGGGCGTGCTCACCCAGCCCGTCGTCGCCGTCACCGCCGGCGCCACCATCGTCGCGGGCGGCGCCTACGTCGTCACCCAGCCCTCCGGCGAGCCGCCCTCGCGGGCCGCCGCACCCACCACGTCGGCCGCAGCCACCCGCTCACCGTCGCCCACGCCGACCGCCGCACCGTCGTCCTCGGCGCCCTCGATGACCCAGCAGAAGGTGCGGTTGTACGGGTCGGTCGTCGACGCCGTCGACCAGGCGCCCGATCCCGGCGCCGACCCGGGTGCCCTGCCGCGGCGGCCCGAGTCCGGGCTCAGCAGTACCTGGGGTGCGAAGGCCGTCATGCAGCACCGGGGGGAGAGCGTGACGCTCAGCGGGCGCGGCTATGTGCTCGTGCGCTGGCAGATCGCCCCGCACGACCGGCCCGGCGGGCTGGCCATGCCGACCTGGACCGGGCTGAAGGGCAGGCTGTTCCATGTCGCGTCGGGCGGTGGGCGCCGGATGGACGACGTGATCGGCGACGGCTCGGACCGCGGATACGTCACCGGCATGGGCGGCCCGGACATCGGGTACACCGTGCTGCCCGACGGCACCCAGCAGATGTGGCAGAACGAGTACTTCTACGTCGACGGCACCGTCACCCTCCACCTGAACGAACGCGGCGCGTCCTACGGACTGACCGTCATGCGCACGGACTGGGCCGCGGTGGACAAGGACGTCCACTACGGCCCGGCCCAGGGCGCCCTGCGCTACGGACTGGTCCGCGACACCGGCGACGACACCGCGCCCGTACCGCAGTACGTCACGCGCGCGACGCCCGCCGATCCGGCGACGGTGGCGCTGCGTTCGCGGGTGTGAGCGCGCGGAGCGTGTCGATCCGGTTCGTGGTGATCGAGTCGACGCCGAGGCCGATCAGCCGGCGCATCGAGCGGCGGGTGTCCGGCGTCCAGACGGACAGCAGGTGTCCGCCCTTGTGGACGCGCTCGGCGAGGGCCCGGTCGACCAGGGGGAAGCGGTAGTTGAGCCAGCGTGGGCGCACCGCGTCCAGCAGCGCCGGCCGCGGGGGCGCCAGCGTCGTCCAGGTCAGCGCGATCTCGGCGGCCGGGTCGGCGGCACGGACCGCGAGCATGGCGGAGGCGCCCGCGCAGTAGTACACGCGGTCGGACGCCCCCGACTCCCGTACGACATCCACGATCCGGCGCGTGGTGCGCAGATCCGGGGCGCCGGGCAGGTCGACCATCACCCGGTGCCCGTCGGTCGCGGCGAGGGCCTCGGCCAGGGTCGGCACTCCGCCGGCCGTGACCCCGCGCACCTCGTCGGCCGACAGTTCGCGCAGCGGCCGGTCCAGCTCCCACAGCCGCTTCAGCGACTCGTCGTGCAGCAGCACGGGCACGGCGTCCCGGGTGAGGCGTACGTCGATCTCCACCGCGTCGGCGCCCCTGCTGATCGCCGAGCGCAGGGAGTCGAGGGTGTTCTCGCGGAACAGGTACGGGTCGCCGCGGTGGGCGACCGCGGTCACGTCGGTCGTCATCGGAGCGGTCACGTGGTCCGTCATCGGCGCGGTCAGGGGGCGAGCCAGGCGGCGGTGTACGCGTCGATCTCGGCCTTGATACGGGCCTTTCCCGGCTCGTCGAGGAAGGACGCGTCGACCGCGCTGTGCGCGAGCGCCGCGAGGCCCCGCTCGTCCAGCTCCAGCAGCCGGGCGGCGACCGCGTACTCGTTGTTGAGGTCGGTGCCGAACATCGGCGGGTCGTCGGAGTTGACGGTGACCAGGACGCCGGCCCGGACGAACTCCCTTATGGGGTGCTCGTCGAGGGTGCGCACCGCGCGGGTGGCGATGTTGGAGGTCGGGCACACCTCCAGCGCGATCCGGTTCTCCGCGAGGTGCTCCAGGAGCTTCGGGTCCTGCGCGGAACTGGTGCCGTGGCCGATGCGCTCGGCGCCCAGATGCGTCAGGGCGTCCCAGACCGTCTCCGGGCCGGTCGTCTCGCCCGCGTGCGGCACGGAGCGCAGGCCCGCGGCGATGGCACGGTCGAAGTACGGCTTGAACTGCGGCCGAGGTACGCCGATCTCGGGGCCGCCGAGCCCGAACGACACCAGGCCCTCCGGACGCAGCCGGTCGTCGGTCGCGAGCCGTACGGTCTCCTCGGCGGACTCCAGACCCGCCTCGCCGGGGATGTCGAAGCACCAGCGCAGTACGGTCCCGAACTCGGCCTCGGCGGCCTTGCGGGCGTCCTCGATCGCGTCCATGAAGCCGCGTGCGTCGATGCCGCGGCGGGTGGAGGAGAACGGGGTGATGGTCAGTTCCGCGTACCGCACCTGCTGGCGGGCCAGGTCGCGGGCCACCTCGTACGTCAGCAGGCGGACGTCCTCCGGGGTGCGGATGAGGTCCACGACGGACAGGTACACCTCGATGAAGTGGGCGAAGTCCGTGAAGGTGAAGTAGTCGACCAGGGCCTCGGGGTCGGTGGGCACCCGGGAGTCGGGGTGGCGGGCGGCCAGTTCCGAGACGATGCGGGGGGAGGCGGAGCCGACGTGATGGACGTGCAGTTCGGCCTTGGGCAGTCCGGCGATGAAGGGGTGCAGGTCGTGCGGGTCCTGCGGGTCCTTCGGGGTGCCCGCGCTGCCGGCTGCGGCGATGTGGTCGGTCAAGGTTCCTCCCCGGGAACGGCGTCCTCGGCCGGGGTGCGGCGGGACGCGGGTGATCGGCTGATCGGTGACTCCGGGATCATCGTAGGCCGGGGGCGCGGGGTGGGGTGCGGCGCCGTAGCATGACGGGACGTAGATGGAGGGGGATCCGCGCTATGTCCGACGACGCGTCGACACCGGGTGCGCCGGAGAACCCACCGGATCCTTGGGCACCGCCTGCGGAGGGGCCCGGGTACACCGTGCCTTCCGGGTCGGATGTGTGGTCGGCGCCGTCCGTCCACGATCAGCAGACGGTTACGTCCATGCAGGGGCCCGGGGTGCCGGGGGCACAGCCGCAGGCTTGGGCCGCGCCGGTCAATCCGTTCGCGCCGCCCGCGGCTTCCCAGCCGTCGTACGGCGATCCTGTGCCTCCGCCGCCGATTGCCCCGGACGGGCCCGGGCAGGTCCCCTACGGGTACCCCGGCACGTACGGTGCTCCTGGCGGATACGGCTACCCCGGTGGCGGTTACCCCTATGCCGGCATGCAGCCCATGCCCAGCAACGGCATGGGTACGACTGCGCTCGTGCTGGGGATCGTCTCGGCCGGTGTGTTCTGTCTGTGGCCGGTGGCGATTGTGCTTGGTGTGCTTGCGCTGATCTTCGGGCTGATCGGGCGGGGGAAGGCCGGGCGGGGTGAGGCCACCAATGCGGGGCAGGCTCTGGCGGGGACGATCTGTGGTGCCGCGGGCATTGTTCTCGGGTTCGCGATGCTGGCGTTCGTGATCGCGACGCGGTAGGGGCGGCGGGGGCGACTACTTACCCCGCAACCTCTCCCGCGCCTCCATCAGCGCGAACCCCAGCAGGTTCGGCCCCCTCCACCGCCGTGGATCCATCGCCCCGTCGTCGTTGGCCGCCAGGCCGATGCCCCATACGCGGTCCACGGGGCTCGCCTCGACCAGGACGCGGTCGCCGGTGTTGAGCAGGTACGAGCGCAGGGGCTCGGTCGAGGTGAACTTGTGGATGCTGCCCTCTACGACGATGGCGAACCGTTCGCGTGTCCAGGTCTCCTCGTCGAAGCCACGGACCAGGCGGCCCGCGTTCTTCGCCTGGGAGGGGTGCTCCGCCGCCAGGATCCGGCGTTCGGCGTCGGGGTCGGAGAACAGGCGGGCCTTTTCGGCCATCATCCAGTGCTCGGCCGTCGCGTAGGACACCCCGTTCACCGTGAACGGGGACGGCCACCACTGGCTCAGACAGCTCGCGCTGATCCGGCCGTCGGGGCTCGGGCGGTGGCCCCAGAAGTGCAGATACTTGACGCCTGCCCCCTCGTGGACCTTTCTGATCAGGGCTTCCCGAGAGTCGATCTTTCCCATGCACGCGAGTGTGGCACGCACCACTGACACACCGTCCTGGCTTTTTCGTGTTCACTCGACACCTGGTCGACAGATTCCGTCGCGTAACCAAAAGGCAACAACGGAATCACTTGTTGGAGTCCACTCCCTCTGTCAGGATCGGCACTCAAATCGAGCTGGAGCTACGCCACCCGCCCCCGTGGACTGCGGGGCGAAGGCGGAGGAGAGCGACATGCACAACCCGGGCAAGAGCATCCCGGAACGATTCCCCGCGCACGAGCGCTTCGCCGCCGGTGCGCAGTACATCGCGGGCCGATTCACGCAGGGCACCTCGGGCCGCACGTACGCGGTTGTCGACCCGGCCACCGGGGAGGAGGTCCTCAGCTACGAGCTGGCGGGTGTCGCGGATGTGGACGCCGCCGTTGCCGCCGCCCGCGCCGCCTTTCCGGGCTGGGCCGGAGCCACTCCCGGTGAGCGTTCCGACGCGCTGCACAAGCTGGCCGCCGTTCTCGCCGAGCGCGCCGAGGACTTCGCCCGCGCGGAGTCCCTCCAGTGCGGCAAGCCGCTGAAGCTGACCCGCGAGTTCGACGTACCGGGGACCATCGACAACACCGCGTTCTTCGCGGGTGCTGCCCGGCATCTTCAGGGGCAGTCGGCGGGGGAGTACTCCGGGGACCACACGTCGTACGTTCGGCGTGAGCCCATCGGGGTTGTCGGGTCCATCGCGCCTTGGAACTATCCCCTCCAGATGGCCGCCTGGAAGATCCTCCCGGCCATCGCCGCGGGCAACACCATCGTGCTCAAGCCCGCCGAGCTGACCCCGCTCACCTCGCTGCTGTTCGCCGAGGCCTGCACCGAGGCCGGCATCCCCGACGGTGTCGTCAATATCGTCACCGGGACGGGCAAGGAGGCGGGTGAGCATCTCGTCGGCCACCCGGACGTCGCCATGACCTCCTTCACCGGGTCCACCGCGGTCGGCAAGCGGGTCGCCGAGATCGCCACCGCCACCGTCAAGCGGATCCACCTGGAGCTCGGCGGCAAGGCGCCCTTCGTCGTTTTCGACGACGCCGATCTGGAGGCCGCCGCCAACGGCGCGGTCGCGGGCGCCCTCATCAACACGGGCCAGGACTGCACGGCCGCCACGCGCGCGTACGTCCAACGGCCGCTGTACGAGGCGTTCGTGGAGCGGACCGCCGCCCTGATGGAGAGCGTGCGGCTCGGTGATCCGTTCGCCGCCGGGACCGACCTCGGTCCGCTCATCTCCCATGCACAGCGCGATCGGGTCGCCGGGTTCGTCGAGCGGGCGCGTGCCTACGCGCGCGTGGTGACCGGCGGCGAGATCCCCGACGGCAAGGGGGCGTACTACCGGCCCACGCTCATCGCCGACGCCGCCCAGGACAGCGAGATCGTGCAGTCCGAGATCTTCGGGCCCGTTCTTGTGGTTCTGCCCTTCGACTCCGACGACGAAGGGATCGCGCTGGCCAATGACACCCCGTACGGCCTGGCCGCCTCCGCGTGGAGCCGGGACGTGTACCGGGCCAACCGCGCCACCCGCGAGATCAAGGCGGGCTGTGTGTGGGTGAACGACCACATCCCGATCATCAGCGAGATGCCGCACGGCGGCTACAAGGCGTCCGGCTTCGGCAAGGACATGTCTGCCTACTCCTTCGAGGAGTACACGCAGATCAAGCACGTCATGTTCGACAACACTGCGGTCGCCAGGAAGGACTGGCACCGCACGATCTTCGGGGACCGATAGCCGAACCAGGCCGCCCGACCAGCGGCCGACCAACTCCCGAAAGGGCACCACGCGCATGGAGCAGTTCGAGCCCGACCGCCTGTCCCCGGCCCAAGTGGCCGCCATGCGGCGCAGCCTCCGCAACGGCAGGGCGTCCCTCTCCCGCCGTTCGATGCTGCGCGCCTCCGCCGGCGGCGCGCTCGCGGTCGGCGGTCTGGGCACGCTGAGCGCCTGCGGCATCCCGGCCGCCGGCAAGACCGAGGGCGGAGTGTCCTCGGACGACCGCTCGGCCAAGGAGAAGACCGTCAGCTTCTCCAACTGGACCGAGTACATGGACGTCGACGAGAGCGAGAAGCACCACCCCACGCTCGACGCGTTCACCGAGCGGACCGGCATCAAGGTCAAGTACACCGAGGACATCAACGACAACGTCGAGTTCTTCGGCAAGATCAAGCCGCAGCTCGCGGCCGGCCAGGACACCGGGCGCGACCTCATCTGCGTCACCGACTGGCTCGCCGCCCGGCTGATCCGCCTCGGCTGGGTCCAGAAACTGGACCCGTCCAACCTGCCGAACGCCTACGCCAACCTGTCCAGCCAGTTCCGCTCCCCGGACTGGGACCCGGGCCGCGCGTACTCGTACGTCTGGCAGGGCATTTCGACCGTCATCGCCTACAACAAGAAGGCGCTGGACGGCGTCGAGGTGAAGACGCTCTCGGATCTGCTGGACAATCCCAAGCTCAAGGGCCGGGTCGGCTTCCTGTCCGAGATGCGCGACAGCGTCGGCATGACCCTGCTGGACATGGGCAAGGACCCGGGCGACTTCACGGACGACGACTTCGACGCGGCCATCGCGCGGATGCAGAAGGCCGTGGACAAGGGCCAGATCCGCCGCTTCACCGGCAACGACTACACCGCCGACCTGACCAGCGGTGACTTCGCCGCCTGTATCGCCTGGGCCGGAGACGTCGTCCAGCTCAAGGCGGACAGCCCGGACATCGACTTCCTGATCCCGGACAGCGGATACATGACGTCGACCGACAACCTGCTGGTCCCCAACAAGGCCCGGCACAAGACCAACGCCGAACGGCTCATCGATTACTACTACGAGCCGAAGGCGGCCGCCGAACTCGCCGCGTACATCAACTACGTCTGTCCCGTCGACGGGGTCAAGGACGAGCTGGCGAAGATCGACGAGGACGCGGCGAACAACCCGCTGATCATCCCGGACAAGGCCATGGCCGCGAAGTCCCGCGCCTTCCGCTCGCTGAGCTCGAAGGAAGAGACCGCATTTGAAACGAAGTTCGCGAAGCTGACGGGGGCGTGACCGACGTGACGAACAAGAACGACAACACCGGCGACGTCCGCCTCACGGGCATCAGCAAGACCTACGGCTCCTTCACCGCCGTACACCCGCTGGACCTGACCGTCCCCCAGGGCTCCTTCTTCGCCCTGCTCGGCGCCTCCGGCTGCGGCAAGACCACAACCCTGCGCATGATCGCGGGACTTGAGGAGCCGACCTCCGGGACGGTGTTCCTGGGCGACCAGGACGTCACCCGGCTGCCTCCGTACAAGCGGCCCGTGAACACCGTCTTCCAGTCCTACGCCCTCTTCCCGCACCTCGACATCTTCGAGAACGTCGCCTTCGGCCTGCGCCGGCGCGGCATCAAGAGCGTGAAGAAGCAGGTCGAGGAGATGCTGGAGCTGGTCCAGCTCGGTGAGCAGGCCCGCAAGAAGCCGCACCAGCTCTCCGGTGGCCAGCAGCAGCGCGTCGCCGTCGCCCGCGCGCTGATCAACCACCCCAAGGTGCTCCTCCTCGACGAGCCCCTCGGCGCCCTCGACCTCAAGCTGCGCCGCCAGATGCAGCTGGAGCTCAAGCGGATCCAGACCGAGGTCGGCATCACCTTCGTGCATGTCACGCACGACCAGGAGGAGGCCATGACCATGGCCGACACGGTCGCCGTGATGAACGCGGGCCGCGTCGAGCAGCTCGGCGCCCCCGCCGACCTCTACGAGAACCCGAGGACGACCTTCGTCGCCAACTTCCTCGGCACCTCCAACCTCATCGAGGCCGAGGTCGACACCAAGAGCGGCGACGAGATCGTCGTCAAGGCCGGTGGCGGCAAGCTCTCGCTGCCTTCGGAGCGCTGTTCGGCGGCGACCACGACCGGCGGCAAGGTGCTGGTCGGGGTGCGGCCGGAGAAGATCTCCCTCGCGCACGCGGACGACGCCGGCGAGATCCCGGAGGGCCGCAACCGCGTCACCGGCAAGATCGCCGACGCCTCCTTCATCGGTGTCTCCACCCAGTACATCATCGACAGCCCCGTCTGCCCCGAGCTTGCGGTCTACGTCCAGAACGTCGACCGCGACGCCCGGCTGGTGCCCGGCGCCGACGTCGTCCTGCACTGGAACCCGGCGCACACCTTCGGCCTGGACGCCGCCCAGGACATCGACGCGGGCATCCAGGAAGAGGCGGTCTGATGGCGACGGTCACCGAGGCGCCGCCGCTGGCGCCGGCCCCCGAGAAGAAGCCCCCGCGCAAGCGGGGCCGCTGGACGCCGTACCTGCTGCTGCTGCCCGGACTCGCCTGGCTGCTGGTGTTCTTCGCGCTGCCGATGGTCTACCAGGCCTCCACCTCGGTGCAGACCGGGTCGCTGGAGCAGGGCTACGAGGTCACCTGGCACTTCGCGACCTACTGGGACGCGCTGACCGAGTACTACCCGCAGTTCCTGCGGTCGGTGCTGTACGCCGGGTCCGCGACGGTCCTGTGTCTGCTGCTGGGCTATCCCTTGGCGTATCTCATCGCCTTCCGGGCCGGCCGCTGGCGGAACCTGATCATGATCCTGGTGATCGCGCCGTTCTTCACCAGCTTCCTGATCCGGACCCTCGCCTGGAAGACGATCCTCGCGGACGGCGGGCCGGTCGTCGGCGCGCTCAACTCGCTGCACGTCCTGGACGTCACCAGCTGGCTCGGCATGACCGCCGGGGACCGGGTGCTGGCCACGCCGCTCGCGGTCGTCTGCGGTCTGACGTACAACTTCCTGCCGTTCATGATCCTGCCGCTCTACACCTCGCTGGAGCGCATCGACGGCCGGCTGCACGAGGCCGCGAACGATCTGTACGCCAAGCCGAGCACCACCTTCCGGAAGGTCACCTTCCCGCTGTCGATGCCCGGTGTCGTCTCCGGGACGCTGCTCACCTTCATCCCGGCCGCCGGTGACTACGTCAACGCCGATCTGCTCGGCTCCACCGACACCCGCATGATCGGCAATGTCATCCAGTCGCAGTTCCTCAGGATTCTCGACTATCCGACGGCGGCGGCGCTCTCCTTCATCCTGATGTTCGCGATCCTCATCATGGTCACGCTCTACATCCGCAAGTCGGGGACGGAGGAACTGGTTTAAATGGCCTTCGTCAACTGGCTCAAGCGTCATTTCGTCGTCATCGCGGGCCTCATCACGCTCGGATATCTGCTGCTGCCGAACGTCGTCGTGACGGTGTTCTCCTTCAACAACCCGAAGGGGCGCTTCAACTACGAGTGGCAGGAGTTCTCCACCGACGCCTGGACCGACCCCTGCGGGGTCTCGGGCCTGTGCGACTCACTCACCCTCAGCCTCCAGATCGCCTTCTGGGCGACGCTGGGCGCCACCGTCCTCGGCGCGATGATCGCCTTCGCCCTGGTCCGCTACCGGTTCCGGGCGCGCGGCGCGGTGAACTCGCTGATCTTCATGCCGATGGCGATGCCCGAGGTCGTGATGGCCGCCTCGCTGCTCACCCTGTTCCTCAACATGGGCGTCCAGCTGGGCTTCTGGACGATTCTCATCGCCCACATCATGTTCTGCCTCAGCTTCGTCGTGACGGCCGTCAAGGCGCGCGTCATGTCGATGGACCCGAGGCTGGAGCAGGCCGCGCAGGACCTCTACGCCGGCCCCTTCCAGACCTTCGTCAGGGTCACGCTGCCGATCGCGGCACCCGGAATCGCCGCGGGCGCGCTGCTCGCCTTCGCGCTCTCCTTCGACGATTTCATCATCACCAATTTCAACGCGGGCTCGACCGTCACCTTCCCCATGTTCGTCTGGGGCTCGGCACAGCGCGGCACGCCCGTTCAGATCAATGTCATCGGTACGGCCATGTTCCTGATCGCCGTACTGCTGGTCCTGACCTCTATGGTCATCAGCAACCGCCGTAACAAGCAAAAGGCATAGCCCTTTTCGACAACCCTTCGTAGGGAGTTGAAATCATGGCCCCAAGCGCCATGAGCCGTTGGACAAAGGCACTTTCTGAAGCGCAGCCGGTTCCGTACTGGCTGGACGACCCCGGCAGGCCCCACCCCGAGCCCGCGCTCACCGGCGCCGAGACCTGCGATCTGCTGGTCGTCGGCGGCGGGTACAGCGGACTGTGGACCGCGCTCCTGGCCAAGGAGCGCGACCCGCAGCGGGATGTCGTCCTGCTGGAGGGCCGCGAGGTGGGCTGGGCCGCCTCGGGCCGCAACGGCGGCTTCTGCGCCGCCTCCCTCACCCACGGGCTGCCCAACGGGCTCGCCCGCTGGCCGGACGAGATCCACAAGCTGGAGGAGCTGGGCGCCCGCAATCTCGACGAGATCGAGGCGGCGGTCGCCCGGCACGGCATCGACTGCGACTTCGAGCGCACCGGCGAGATCGACGTCGCCACCGAGACGTACCAGGCGTGGGAACTGCGCGACTGGTACGAGGACATCGAACGCCGTGGCCTCGCCGAGGGCGTGGAGTTCCTGGACGCCGACGCGGTGCAGGAACAGGTCGCCTCGCCGACCTTCCAGGCCGGTCTGTACGACCGCCGGGGCGTCGCCATGCTCAACCCGGCCAAGCTGGTCTGGGGCCTGAAGGCGGCGTGCGTCCGGCTCGGCGTCCGCGTCTACGAGCACACGCCCGCCCTCACCCTGAAGCCGTACGGCGCCGGAATGGCCGTCCGGACCCCCTACGGGCAGGTCCGCGCCCGCCAGGTCGCCCTCGGCACCAACATCTTCCCGAACCTGGTCAAGCGGGTGCGCGCCTTCACCGTCCCCGTCTACGACTACGCCCTGATGACCGAGCCGCTCACCGACGACCAGCTGAAGGAGATCGGCTGGCAGAACCGGCAGGGCCTCGGCGACAGCGCGAATCAGTTCCACTACTTCCGGCTCTCCGCCGACAACCGGATCCTGTGGGGCGGCTACGACGCGATCTATCCGTACGGCGGCCGGGTGCGCGCCGAGTACGACGACCGACCGGAGACGTACGCCAAGCTCGCCGGGCATTTCTTCACCTGCTTCCCGCAGCTGGAGGGCGTGAACTTCACGCACGCCTGGGGCGGCGCGATCGACACCTGCTCGCGCTTCTCGGCGTTCTTCGGCACCGCCCACCAGGGCAAGGTGGCCTACGCGGCGGGCTTCACCGGCCTCGGCGTCGGCGCCACCCGCTTCGGTGCGGACGTGATGCTGGACCTGCTGGCCGGTGAGCCCACCGAGCGCACCGAACTGGAGATGGTCCGCAAGAAGCCGCTGCCCTTCCCGCCCGAGCCGTTCGCCTGGACCGGGATCGCGCTGACCAAGTGGTCGCTGGCCCGCGCGGACGCGCACGGCGGGCGGCGCAACCTGTGGCTGAAGGCGATGGACCGGCTGGGGCTCGGCTTCGACAGCTGACACAACTTCAAAAAGTTGCCGGAACCCGCGTAATGCCTGGCAGGGACCTCCCTCTCCCTCGTGGACGCAACACAGCGTCCAGGACGGAAAAGGGAGGTCCCCGTCATGACAGGGGCGAAGACGGCGGTCGAGTGGCTCGCGTCCGTGGCACCGGATCCCGAGGCCTGCCGCTGGGAGTGGGAGCGCAACTCGTTGGGGGTCGCGCTGCTGCCCGCCGGGAAGGCCTGGGACGTACTCATCCTGCCGGGTGAGCTGGGCTACCCGACGCTCGATGTACTGACCCGCATCCTCGACCGGCCCGGCCCGGTACTCGTCGACTTCGGCGACTCACGGATGGGTTTCTTCGTGCCGCCGGGTACCGCGGCCCGGTGGCTCGGCACGGGCATTCGTACCGCTGGAGCCGGTACCTGGATCGTGGTGCCGTACCCCGGGCGGTCGACCGGAGCCGTGCGCTGGCTGGTCACACCGGACGGGTCCGGCACCCTCACCGACCCGGCTCTGCTCGAACTGGCCATGCACGAGGCGGCGGCGGGTCTGGCCACCGAGGAGGACGACAGGTCTTGACAAGCTGATTGGTCTGGACCAAGTTGAGCGCGATCCTGCCCTCCAAATCCCCCATGCCCGGAGGCACTTGTGGACCGCTCCAGACCTTTCGTCGCCGTGCTCACGGCCACTTTGCTGGCCGGAACCGGCATCACCGTGCTCTCGTCGGCCGCCCGTGCGGCCGACGCGGACCTGGCCAGGAACGGAGGCTTCGAGTCCGGACTCGACGGCTGGACCTGCACCGCGGGCACCACCGTCACCTCACCCGTGCGCAGCGGCAGTTCGGCGCTCCAGGCGACCCCGGCCGGCAGCGACAACGCCCGGTGCGCGCAGACCGTGACCGTGAAACCGGACTCCCAGTACACCCTCTCCGGATACGTCCGGGGCTCCTACGTCTACCTCGGCGCCAGTGGCACAGGCACCACCGACGTCTCGGCATGGACCCAGTCCGCCCCGAACTGGCAGCAGCTCAGCACCACTTTCCGCACCGGCCCGTCCACCACCAAGGTCACGATCTACACCCACGGCTGGTACGGCACCGGCGCCTACCACGCCGACGACGTCTCCCTCGTCGGCCCGTCCGTCGACCCCGGCCAGCCGCCGGCCCCGCCCACGGGCCTGCGCACCGGCACGGTCACCTCCTCCAGCGTCGCCCTGTCCTGGACCGCGGTGAGCGGTGCCACGAGCTACGCCGTCTACCGCGACGGGGTCAAGGTCCAGACGGTGAGCGGCACTTCGGCGACGGTGACCGGACTGTCCCCGCAGACGGCGTACGCCTTCCAGGTCGCCGCCGTGAACGACGCCGGTGAGTCCGCGAAGTCGGCCACCGTCACCGCGACCACCACGGCGGGTGGAGGCGGCGACTCCGACCTCCCGCCGCACGCCCTCGTCGGCTACCTCCACGCGAGCTTCGCCAACGGCTCCGGCTACACCCGGCTCGCCGACGTCCCCGACAGCTGGGACGTCATCGACCTGGCCTTCGGCGAGCCGACCTCGGTCACCTCGGGCGACATCCGCTTCGACCGCTGCCCGGCCGCCGAGTGCCCGAACGTGGAGAGCGACGCCGACTTCAAGGCCGCGATCCGCGCCAAGCAGGCGGCGGGCAAGAAGGTGCTGATCTCCATCGGCGGCCAGAACGGCCAGGTCCAGCTGACGACGACAGCGGCCCGCGACACCTTCGTGTCCTCCGTCTCGAAGATCATCGACGAGTACGGCCTCGACGGCCTGGACATCGACTTCGAGGGCCACTCGCTCTCCCTGAACGCCGACGACACGGACTTCAAGAACCCCAAGACCCCGGTGATCGTCAACCTGATCTCGGCCGTGAAGACCCTCAAGGCCCGATACGGCGACGACTTCGTGCTGACGATGGCCCCGGAGACCTTCTTCGTCCAGCTCGGCTATCAGTACTACGGCACCGGCAAGTGGGGCGGCCAGGACCCGCGGGCGGGCGCCTACCTCCCGGTCATCCACGCCCTGCGCGACGACCTGACGCTGCTGCACGTCCAGGACTACAACTCGGGCCCGATCATGGGCCTGGACAACCAGTACCACTCCATGGGCGGCGCCGACTTCCACATCGCCATGACCGACATGCTGCTCACCGGCTTCCCGGTCGCGGGCGACGCGATCAACGTCTTCCCGCCACTGCGCCCGGACCAGGTGGCGATCGGCATGCCGGCGTCCACCAACGCGGGCAACGGCCATGTGGCCCCCGCCGAGGTGGTGAAGACCCTCGACTGCCTGACGAAGAAGGCGAACTGCGGCTCGTACGCCACCCATGGCACCTGGCCCGCCCTGCGCGGCCTGATGACCTGGTCGATCAACTGGGACCGCTACTCGAACTGGGAGTTCCAGCGGACCTTCGACGGCTACTTCGGCTGACGACCTCGTCCGGCGACGAGGACGAAGCACGTCAGCAGGACCGCGCCGAGGCACCAACTGGCCACGACGTCCAGTGGCCAGTGGTAGCCGCGCCGGACCAGACCGTAGGAGACGCCGAGCACCAGCGCGGCGCACACCGCCCCGCACACGCGACGGGCGAGCGTGGACCGGAGCCAGGGGAGGAGGAGCCGGGCCGCGGCGCCGTAGGCGATGACGGCGGTCGCGGTGTGGCCGGAGGGGAAGTAGCCGGTGGCCGGCGGGACGACCGGGGTGCCGGGGCGGTCGGTGAGCACCTTGACGGGGACGACCAGCGCCGGGACCAGGGCCATGAGCAGCGCCGCGGCCGTCGGCGGCCACCACCAGCGGTCTGTACCTGCGCGCCGGGACCGCCAGGCGGCGTAGGCGAGGCCGGCCAGCATGACGGGCAGGGCGACCTGGACGTTGCCCAGGTCGGAGAGGAGTTCGGAGACGCGATCGGGGTGGACGAGGGCTCTGCTGAGCCGCTCGTCCACCCTCACCAGCGGGCCGTCGGCCACGACCTGCCAGGTGATGAGCGCGAAGAGCAGGGCGGGAAGCCCCAGGAGTCCGAGAAGCCCCAGGAGGGAGGTCGGCCGTCCCGGAACAGGGGGGGTAGTTCCGAGACGGCCGTCCGGACCGGATCGTCGCGCGCCCCGGGGGGTTTGGGGCGGGCGACTGTCCGATCGGTGAGGAGATCCGGAGCCAGAGGCCCCGGTTGTGTGCGCGAGGGCACGACCAGGTCGAAGCTGGGGAGGCCCCGGCCTGATGTCGCCCACAGTCCCCTGTGGGCGGGGTGTATCTCTCATCTGGGTAGAACCTACGACAGGGGGTGGGTCCAAGACAGTCGGAATCGAGTCCTGACAGATACCTCGCACACGTTCTTCACACCCTCTGACCCCCGAGGCACCGGTCGGGTACCGGGTCAGATGCGGGAGAAGGCCTGCTCGAGGATGTCGAGGCCCTCGTTCAGCAGGTCCTCGCCGATGACCAGCGGCGGCAGGAAGCGCAGCACGTTGCCGTAGGTGCCACAGGTCAGGACCAGCAGGCCCTCCGCGTGGCAGGCCTTGGCGAGGGCGGCGGTCGCCTCCGGGTTCGGCTCCTTGGTGGCGCGGTCCTTGACCAGCTCGATGGCGATCATGGCGCCGCGGCCCCGGACGTCGCCGATGATGTCGAACTTCTCGGCCATGGCGCCGAGGCGGGCCTTCATGACCGCCTCGATGTTCTTCGCCTTGGCGTTGAGGTCGAGCTCCTTCATCGTCTCGATCGAGCCGAGCGCACCGGCGCAGGCCACCGGGTTGCCGCCGTAGGTGCCGCCCAGGCCGCCCGCGTGCGCGGCGTCCATGATCTCGGCGCGGCCGGTGACGGCGGCGAGCGGCAGACCGCCCGCGATGCCCTTGGCGGTGGTGATCAGGTCCGGGACGATGCCCTCGTCCTCACAGGCGAACCACTGTCCGGTACGGCAGAAGCCGGACTGGATCTCGTCGGTGACGAAGACGATGCCGTTGGCGTTGGCGAACTTCACGATCTCCGGCAGGAAGCCCTTGGCCGGCTCGATGAAGCCGCCCTCGCCGAGCACCGGCTCGATGATGATCGCGGCGACGTTCTCCGCGCCGACCTGCTTGGTGATCTGGTCGATGGCCTGCGCGGCGGCCTCGGGGCCGGCGTTCTCCGCGCCGGTCGGCCAGCGGTAGCCGTAGGCCACCGGCACCCGGTAGACCTCGGGCGCGAACGGACCGAAGCCGTGCTTGTACGGCATGTTCTTCGCGGTCAGCGCCATCGTGAGGTTCGTACGGCCGTGATAGCCGTGGTCGAAGACGACGACGGCCTGGCGCTTGGTGTACGCACGGGCGATCTTGACGGCGTTCTCGACGGCCTCGGCGCCGGAGTTGAACAGCGCGGACTTCTTGGCGTGGTCACCCGGGGTGAGCTCGGCGAGGGCCTCGGCGACCTCGACGTAGCCCTCGTACGGGGTGACCATGAAACAGGTGTGGGTGAAGTCGGCGAGCTGGGCGCTCGCCCGGCGTACGACGGCCTCGGCGGAGGCGCCGACGGACGTCACGGCGATACCGGAGCCGAAGTCGATGAGGCGGTTGCCGTCGACGTCCTCGATGATCCCGCCGCCCGCGCGCGCGGTGAACACCGGCAGCACGGAGCCCACGCCCTGCGCCACCGAGGCGAGGCGGCGGGCCTGAAGCTCCTGCGACTTGGGGCCGGGGATGGCGGTGACGACGCGGCGCTCCTGCGGAAGGTCGGTCATGAGGGGCTCCTGGGGGTTTTGCGGACGCTTGTCTTCTCTTTTCTCGCAGGCTAGGACGGCGAGTGGGGCCTGGGCATGCTCCATGTGGGCGTTGTCGACAGAATCGGTTGTCCGCGATGGACATAGCGGCGGATCGGGCCTTTCCAGCGTGCCGGGGCGGCTAACGGTGAACTCCCCTTGCGGGGGCGTTAGATTGGCCCGCGGACGGTGGACGGAACGGCTGGTCAGGGGGCAAGGGCGATGGACAGCGACGGGACGCAGGACGCACGGGGTACGCATGCGAACCCTGTACCGCGCCCGGCGGGACCGCCGGAGATGCCACCGATGCCGCCCCGGCCCACCCGCGCGCCGGGCGGTTCCGGTTCCGCCGCCTTCCTGACCTGGCTGCGCACGCCCCGGCCGGAGGCGCTGCCGGGCGTGTGGCGGTTCGGGCACAGCCCGAGGCCGGAGGAGGAGCCCGAGCGGATCCCGGGACGGCAACTGCTGAGCGGCGCGCTGATCGCGTTCCTGGTCGGCTGGCTCGTCTGGTCGCTGCTGTGGAACGGCTACCTCGGCGGCTGGTGGGTGCTGCCGCTGGAGCTGTTCACCCCGGACTCCTGGCGGGAGAACAACGACCGCGTCGGCAACGCGATCCTCTGGTACAGCTACTACACCCTGATCGCCTTCGCGATCATGATCGCCGTGGCCCGCCTCGGCCGCTGGGGCGAGGTCTGGCGCCGCTACGGCCCCCGCGCCTGGCCCCGGCGGGCCGCTCAGGCCGTGCGTCCCCCCACCCCCGAACAGGACCCCGCCGAATGGCCCCAGCTACGGGCCGCCGGAGCCGTCGACGCGGCCGAGCGGCTGGCCGGGGAGGCCAGGGCCGGGGGGATGCGGGACGTCGACCACGCTCGGATCACTCGCGCTTGGCAGGGCGTGCGCAGCGGTCGGCACTCCCTCGCCACCTTCACCGGCGCGGTCCTCAAGGACGGCGCCGCCGCCTGTCTGCACCCCTCCGGGGAACGCGATCTGCCCACCCGGCTCTCCCGGCACGATCTGGTGACCGGGCAGGTCCGGCTCGGCACCACCGCCGACGACACCCGCAATCCGTACGCCTATCGCGGCACCGGACTCGCCCTCGGCCCCGAACTGCTCGGCACCTCGCTGCTCGCGGTGGGTCCGGCCGGGGCCGGGAAGACCGGCACCGTCGTGCGGCCGCTCGCCGAGTCGCTGTGTCTGCACGCGCTCGCCGGACGCGCCGCCGTCGTGGTGGTCGGCGCCGCGGGCGCCGGGCTCGGCCCGGCCGAGGCCTACGACGTCGTCGTACGCATCGGGAACCCGGAGTCCGTGTACGACCTCGACCTGTACGGCGGCACCACCGACCCCGACGAGGCCGCCGCCGTCCTGGCCGAGGCGCTGGTCGGGGACCTCGCCGATCCGCACCCCGGGAACGACAGCCGCCGTTCCACGACCGTGCTGGCGCAGCTGCTCGGCCCGTTCCGGGCGGTGCACGGACGCTTCCCGTCCGTGCCCGAGCTGCGCCAGCTCCTAGACGGAGCCCCCGGCCCGCTCGCCGCCCTGCGCACCGCGCTGGAGGGCTCCGGGCAGGAGTCGCTGCTCAGGGAACTGGACGCCCGGGAGCGGCAGTTGGCGCATCCCGGCGATGTGGGGAGCGTCCTCGCCGACCGGGTGGCGCTGCTGGACCGGCCCGCCTTCGCCGGGTTCTTCGACACCTCCGGGCAGTCGCGGCCGTTCTCGCTCAAGGCCCTCGACCACCCGGTGCGGGTCCGGATCGATCTGCCCGCGCGCGGGCACGCGGAAGCTTCGCGGATGCTGGCGCGGCTGGTGCTCGCCCAGTTCACGGCGAGCGTCGCGGTGCGCGAGGACCGGTCGCTGTTCGCCTGTCTGATCATCGACGACGCCACCGGGGTCGTCACCCCCGAGGCGGTACGGGGCATCCAGCGGCTGCGGTCCGGGAACGCCGGTGCGGTGCTCACCCTGCGCACCCTGGACGACGTACCCAGGCCGCTGCGCGGGCCGCTGCTCGGGGCGGCCGGGTGCCGGATGGCGCTGTCCGGGCTCACGCCGTGGGACGGGCAGGACTTCGCCGAGGTGTGGGGCAAGGAGTGGACCGAGGCGCGGGACATCACCGACCGGCAGATCATCGCGGAGACGCCCGCCGGGAAGGCACTGCACGCCGTGCGGCGGGTGATCACCGGCAAGGCGCCGACCGCGCGCGCCGTCACCGTGCGTCAGGTCGAGCGGGAGCGGTGGTCGGCGTCCGAGTTGGCACATGCGGTGCCGCCGGGGCATGCAGTGCTGTCGCTGACGAGTGTGCGCGGTGAGCACGCGCCGCCATTGCTGGTGGATCTGCGGGAGTGACCCCGCGACCGTACGGTGAGGCAGAATCGGCATAGGCCGTTCATACGTGGCGGCCAAATGATCACAGCGATCACGCAGACGTCAGTCACCGACCTGAAGGCCTCATGCCCCCCACGCTCGCCTCGCTCGTCCACCACTCCGCGCTCAAGCTGACCGTGCGCGCGGGCGAGGACCGGCTGGACGTGCCCGTCCGCTGGGCGCACGTCAGCGAGCTCGCCGACCCCGTCCCCTACATGGAGGGCGGGGAACTGCTGCTGATCACCGCGCTGAAGCTGGACGCCGAGGACCCCGAGGTCATGCGCCGTTACGTGAAGCGGCTGGCCGACGCGGGCGTCGTCGGGCTCGGATTCGCCGTAGGGGTGAACTACGAGGACATCCCTCAGGCCCTGGTGGAGGCGGCTCGGGAGGAAGGGCTGCCGCTGCTGGAGGTGCCGCGGCGCACGCCGTTCCTCGCCATCAGCAAGGCCGTGTCCGCGGCCATCGCCGCCGATCAGTACCGGGCGGTGACGGCGGGGTTCGCCGCGCAGCGCGAGCTGACCAAGCAGGCGCTGACTCACGGGCCCGAGGGACTGCTCGCGGCGCTCGCCGCCCAGGTCGACGGCTGGGCCGCGCTCTACGACGCCTCCGGCGCCGTCGTCGCCACCGCCCCCGAGTGGGCGGGCCGCAGGGCCTCCCGGCTCACGCCGGACGTGGAGCGGCTGCGGGAACGGCCGGCGCCCGCCTCCGCGGTCGTCGGCGGCCCCGAGAACGAGGACCGCGTCGAGCTGCACTCCCTCGGCACCGGACGCAGGCCCCGCGCGGCGCTCGCCGTCGGCACCGCCGCCGCCCTCGGCACCGCCGAGCGGTACGCCGTCCACTCGGCCATCGCCCTGCTCACGCTGACCACGGAACGCTCCCGATCCCTGCACGCGGCCGAGCAGCGCGTCGGCACGGCGGTGCTGCGCATGCTGCTCGCGGGGGAGCCGGACCATGCCCGCGCGGTCGCCGGGGACCTGTACGGCGGTCTGCTGGACGCCCCCTTCCGGATGATCGTCGCGGAGACGACGGCGGTGTCGGGCACGGCGTCGGCCGCGCTCGCCGCCGTGGAGAACGGGCCGCGGGTGCCCGCCGGCGCGAAGTCCTCGGCCACCGCGGCCAAGTCCTCGGCCGCAGCCCTCGCCGCCGCCCCCGACGCCTACGGCGACCCCCTCGGCGCGCTCGCCGAGATCGTCGAGTCGGCCGCCGCGCGCGCCGGGGAGGCGGTGCTGGTGGTGCCGGAGGGGGAGCGCCTGGTGGTGCTGGCCGCAGATGACGGCGCCGCGGTCACCGCGTGCGCGGAGTACGCGACCGCCCTGGAGGCGGCGCGCGCGGGCGGCGCCGTACGGGAGACAGCGGTGGGCGAGGAGGACGAACTGGTCGTGGGGCTCTCCGCCCCGGCCGGCCCGATCGCCGCTGCCGCCGCCTACAAACAGGCCGAGCAGGCACTGTCGGTGGCCCGGCGCCGCGGGCGGGTCTTCGTGGAGCACGAGCGACTGGCCGCCGGATCGGTGCTGCCGCTGCTCGCGGACGACGCCGTGAAGGCATTCGCGGACGGGCTGCTGCGGGCGCTGCACGAACACGACGCGACCGGCCGCGGCGACCTGGTCGCCTCCCTGCGGGCGTGGCTGTCCCGGCACGGTCAGTGGGACGCGGCCGCCGCCGACCTCGGCGTCCACCGGCACACCCTGCGCTACCGGATGCGGCGCGTCGAGGAGATCCTCGGGCGCTCCCTGGACGACCCGGACGTACGGATGGAGCTGTGGCTGGCGCTGAAGGCGACGTCGGGCGAGTAGTCCATAGCGCCAATCCGTAGCACCGCCCACCGGCACTACTACGACTCGGACAAACGCCACACGGCCCCCGCGCCCCTACCGTGGATCCCGAACCAAGGAACACCCACCCCCAACGCGGAAGGGCCGGGACTCACACATGACTTCCACCCACGCCTTCTGGCTCGCCGGCCGCCAGGTCTCCGGCGAGGACACCTTCGACGTCACCTCGCCGTGGGACGGCCGGGTCGTCGGCAAGGTGAGCGTGCCGACCGACGCCCAGGTCGAGGAGGCCGTGGCCGCCGCGTACGCCGTGCGGGACGAGTTCGCCGCCACCCCGGCGCATGTACGGGCCGCCGCCCTGGACCACGTCAGCCGCCGCCTCGTCGAGCGCACCGAGGAGATCGCCCGGCTGATCTCCGCCGAGAACGGCAAGCCGATCAAGTGGGCCCGCGGTGAGGTCGGCCGCGCGGTGTCCGTGTTCCGCTTCGCCGCAGAGGAGGCCCGCCGCTTCAACGGCGGCGAGGCCCAGCGCCTCGACACCGACCTCGGTGGCCAGGGACGCCTCGCCCTGACCCGGCGCTTCCCGAAGGGCGTCGTGCTCGGCATCGCGCCGTTCAACTTCCCGCTGAACCTGTGCGCCCACAAGATCGCCCCCGCGATCGCGGCCGGTGCGCCGATCATCCTCAAGCCCGCGCCCGCGACCCCGCTCTCCGGCCTGATCATCGGCGACCTGCTCGCCGAGACCGAGCTGCCCGCCGGGTCCTGGTCGATCCTGCCGGTCGCCAACGACAGGATGCCCGCCCTCGTCCAGGACGAGCGGCTGCCCGTGATCTCCTTCACCGGTTCCGAGAAGGTCGGCTACGCGATCATGGACTCGGTGCCGCGCAAGCACTGCACGCTGGAGCTGGGCGGCAACGGCGCGGCCGTCGTGCTCGGCGACTGGGCGAGCGACGAGGACCTCGACTGGGCCGCGACCCGGATCGCGACCTTCTCCAACTACCAGGGCGGCCAGTCCTGCATCTCGGTGCAGCGCGTGATCGCCGACGCCGCCGTCTACGACCGGCTGCTGCCGCGCATCGTCGCCGCCGTCGAGGCCCAGGTCACCGGTGACCCCGCCGACGACAAGACCGACGTCGGCCCGCTGGTCAGCGAGGACGCCGCCAAGCGCGTCGAGGCGTGGGTCCAGGAGGCGGTCGAGGCGGGCGCGGCGCTGCTCACCGGCGGCAAGCGCGACGGCGCCGCCTACGCGCCGACCGTCCTGACCGACCTCCCGGCCGACACCACGCTGGCCTGCGAGGAGGTCTTCGGCCCGGTGCTGTCCGTGCAGAAGGTGGACGGCGAGGCCGCGGCCTTCGCCGCCGTCAACTCCTCCAAGTACGGCCTCCAGGCGGGCGTGTTCACCCACGACCTCCAGGCCGCCTTCCGCGCCCACCGCGCCCTGGAGGTCGGCGGCGTGGTCATCGGTGACGTCCCCTCCTACCGCGCCGACCAGATGCCGTACGGCGGCGCCAAGCAGTCCGGTGTGGGCCGCGAGGGCGTCAAGTTCGCGATGGACGACTACACGTACGAGCGGGTCCTGGTCCTGACCGGCCTCGCCCTCTGATCCATTCGCCCACGACGGCCGGAGCCCACTGTGCGGGGGCTCCGGCCGTCGTCGTCGGCCTGGTCCGGACCCTCAACCGGAGAAGCCGACGTGCGCGAGCCGGATCGGGCCGCGCAGTCTGAGGTGGATGTCGTGGACGCCCGTGGCGGTGAAGCGGGCGGTGAGCGCGGTGTAGTCGTACGGGGCTGACGGTGTGTCGGTGGTCAGGAACGCGAGCGCCGGGCCGCCGTCCACAGAGACCTCCACCGAACCCTCCCCGGCCACCGTCGCCGTCACCTCAGTGACACCGGTCCCGAAGTCGCAGGCCCGGTAGAGCAGTTCACCCGCCCGGTCCCCGACCGGAGTCACCGCGTCGCCCGCCGTCTTCGTGCGGTCGACGATCCCGATGCCGCTCTGCTCGTCGAAGTCGGCCGCGTCCAGGCCCCGTTGGCGCACCGCGCGCGGTGCCACGGGGTCGCCGTCGAGGACCACCGTCGTACGCAGCCGGACGTCCTCGCTGGAGCCGCCCGCCAACAGGTCGTACGGGCCCGGGTCGAGGTGCCACCGGCCGTGCGCCACATCCCAGAACGCGAAGGCGGACAGCGGGACTTCGAAGGCAAGCTGGGCGCGTTTGCCCGGGGCGAGGGTGACGCGGCGGTGGTCGAGCAGCTCGCGCCGGGGACGCGGGACCGAGGGGTCCACCGCGCGCGTGTAGAGCTGGGCGACCTCGTCGGCCGTCGTCCGCCCGGTGTTCGTCACCGAGAAGGAGATGTGCACGGCGTCGTCCGTCACGCGCGTGGCCAGGTCGCCGTAGGAGAACGACGCGTACGACAGGCCGTGGCCGAAGGGGTAGAGCGGGGTGCCTTCGAAGTAGAGGTACGTCTGGCGGCCGCCGATCACGTCGTAGTCCAGCAGGTCGGGAAGGTCGGCGTCGCTCGCGTACCAGGTCTGCGGGAGGCGGCCGGCGGGGGAGACGTCACCGGCGAGGACGCGGGCCAGCGCGGTGCCGGCGGACTGTCCGCCGTGGGCCGTCCAGAGCAGGGCGGAGAGCGAGCCCGGCTCGACGGCGTAGGGGTAGGCGGAGACCAGGGCCAGCACCGTCCTCGGGTTGGCGGCGCGGGCCGCGCGCAGCAGCCGCTCCTGGTGGGTGGGCAGCCGCAGGGTCGTACGGTCCTCGGTCTCGCGGCCGTTGATGTGCGGGTCGTTCCCGGCGACGACCAGGACCACGTCGGCGCCCGCCGCCACCCGGGCCACCGTGTCCTCGCCGCGCTCGACGAGGACCAGCTCGAAGATTTCCGGATCCTCCTCGGCAACCCGCACGCCGTCGGCGGCGACTGACACATGGCGACCCGTGCCGATGTGCCTGAGGAGGTGTCCCTTGCCATGCGGTTCCAGCCGGAACGTCTCCTGGACGACCCAGCCGCCGGGCTGGTCCGCGGAGGCGCGTACGTACCCGTCCTCGGCGACCGACAGATGGCGGCCGTCGGGCGCGCGCAGCGTGAGGACGCCCTCGCCCCACTCCACCAGCGCCAGTTCGGTGCCCACGTCATCGGTGGTCAGCGGCGGGAGATCGGTGCGGCCCGCCAGCAGCGCCGGGTCCAGGGAGGCGACGTCACCTTCCGGGGCGTCGGCGCCGCCTTCCCGGACGTACAGGAAGGCTCCCGTCGACGTCCGCAGCCGTACCCGGTCCACGCCCTCGGCGAAGTCGACCCGCTCGGCGCCGAACCGCTCGTACAGGCCCTCCAGCGGGGTGGAGCGGTGGATCAGCGTGCCGCTGTACCAGTCGAGTTTGCACTCGTCGGCGAGCAGCCCCACCACGGCGATGCGGCTGTCGGGGGCCAGCGGCAGCACGCCGTCGTTGCGCAGCAGGACCACGGCCTGCTCGGCCGCCTCCTGGGCCAGCGCGCGGTGTTCGGGGGTGTCGAAGGCGCCGGTGTCGGCGTGGTCGTCGAACTCGCCGAGGCGGAACCGGACCGAGAGCTGGCGGCGGACCGCGGCGTCGATGTCCGCCTCGGTCAACAGGCCCTGCTCGTACGCCTTCTTCACCCGGTCGACGATCTTCGAGCCGTCCGTGCCGTGGTCCGTGAAGCTGTCGACACCGGCCCTGAGCGCGGCCGCCGTCGCCTCCTCGTGCGTGTCGAAGTAGTGCTCGGAGTCGACCAGGTTGGAGGGCGCGCCAGCGTCCGAGCAGACCAGCAGCTCCTCCTCGGTCCAGGTCCGCAACTGCTCGCGCAGATACGGCGATACGTGGTTGGGGCGGCCGTTGACCAGGTTGTACGCCGGCATCACCCCCGCCACCGCGCCCGCCTCGACGGTCTCGCGGAACGCGCGCAGGTCGTACTCGTGCAGGACGCGCGGGCGGACCGAGGCGGACGAGGTGTCGCGGTCCGTCTCGTTGTTGTGGGCCAGCCAGTGCTTGAGGACCGGCGCGGTACGCCAGTACCGCGGATGGTCGCCGCGCAGGCCCCGGGTGTACGCGGTGGCGATGGCCGAGGTCAGCTTGGGGTCCTCCGAGTAGCCCTCCTCGTTACGGCCCCACAGCGGGTGGCGCAGCAGATTGACCGTCGGGGACCAGACGTTCAGGCCCACCCGGTCGTCCTTCAGGCGCATCGCGCGGGTCTCCTTGGACACCGCCTCGCCGACCCGGCGCACCAGCTCCGGGTTCCAGGTCGCGCCGAGTCCGACCGCCTGTGGGAAGACCGTCGCCGGGCCCATCCAGGCCACGCCGTGCAGCGCTTCCTGGCCGGTGCGGAAGGCCGCGACACCGAGCCGCTCGACGGCGGGGGCGAACTGGTGCAGGAAGCCGATCTTCTCGTCGAGGCCGATCCGCGCCAGCAGATCGTCGACGCGCTTCGCGAACGGCAGTCGACGATCGCGGAACGGCGGAGTGGGCGGAGTGTGTGCGGTCACGTGGGGATCCCCTTGCGATGGATCGGCTTGACGCTTTCGAAGCGCTTCGATGCTCATTCGGCGCAGGGGTAGGTGTCAAGAGATCAACACCGTCATTTCAAGCGGCGCACAGAAAAGGTCCGGTCTTGTGCAGCGGAGGAATCTTGGGAACGACTCTTGTGTGCCCCTGGGTGTTCACTTAACCTCACAGCAACATCGAAGCGCTTCGACTGCGTTCCGCACACATACCGTCGGAGCTCTGCTTCAGCTCGGCCAGTTACTTACGACACCGCAGCCGACGGCCCTCCGCCGGGTGTCCAGGTGCGCCATGAAGGGTTGACGCAATGACGCCGAACGCCTCCTCCGCGCCCAGCCGGAGAAGCTTCCTCGCCTCCTCGGCGGTCGCCGCCGCAGCGGTCGCCGGAGGAATGCCGCTGCTCGCCGCGTGCGGCGACTCGAACAGCGGCTCGCGCGATGGCACCACCTCGGGCAAGGACGCCAAGAAGATCCTCCCGGCCTACGTCGCCGGCAACGTGGTCGTGCCGGACATCCCCGCCCGGAACGGCTCCGCGGTCGGCTTCACCGGCAAGCTGGAGCTCTCCGCCCTGAAGACCTCGGTGCCCAAGCCGCTCGGCAAGGGCGGCAAGGTCACCATCATGTCGCCGTTCTGGGGCTCCCCGCCGAAGAGCGACAACGCCTACTACAAGGCGATGAACGACGTGATCGGCGTCGACGTCCAGTGGCAGAACCAGGACGGCAACACCTACGAGCAGAAGCTCGGCGCGGTGCTCGCCTCCAGCGACGTACCGGACGTGGTGGTCGTCCCCGGCTGGAACATGAACGGCAAGATACCCACCGCGATCATCAGCAAGTTCGCCGACCTGGGCCCCTATCTCTCCGGGGACAAGGTCAAGGAGTTCCCGAACCTCGCCGCGATCCCCACGGACGCCTGGCAGCGCTCCATCTTCGGCGGCAAACTGCGCGGACTGCCGATGCCGTCCCCGTGGGCGCCGAGCATCGTGCCCCTGTACCGCCAGGACATCTTCGACGAGGAGGGCTACGAAGTCCCCAAGTCCTGCGACGAGTTCATGGCGCTGGCCAAGGACATCACCAACGCCAAGGCCAGGCGCTGGGCGTGCATGGACATGAAGTGGACGGCCTTCCAGGCCTTCGGCGTGCTCTCCGGCAGCGAGAAGCCGCTCGGCTGGAACATGGCCGACGGCAAGCTGATCTACCGCATCGAGACCGAGGAGTACCTCGAAGCGCTGGAGTGGTCCCGCAAGCTCTTCGAGGCGGGCGTCGTCCACCCCGACTCCAAGATGGGCAAGAACGCCCCCGACCCCGGCCCCAAGTTCGCCAAGGGCGAGTTCCTGATCTACCCGAACAACATTTCCCAGTGGTGGAGCCGCACCGCCGAACAGGCCGTGTCCAACCCGGACTTCAAGATCTGGGGTATGGACGTCTGGGGCCACGACGGCGGCAACCCGGCCATGTGGGCCGAACAGCCCGCCGGCATCTTCGCCTTCGTCAACGAGAAGGCCTCCGAGTCGGTCGTCCGCGAGGTGCTCGCCGTCGCCAACGTCACCGCGGCGCCGTACGGCACCAAGGAGTACATGATGACCAACTACGGTGTGGAGGGCACTCACTACACCGTCAAGGACGGCGTCCCCACCAAGACCGACCAGGGCAACCTCGAGGTCCTGAACGCCTACGTCATGGTGGCGAGCCCCGCCGCGACCATCGCCCACCCCGACTTCCCCGACGTCGCCAAGGGCCAGGTCGAGTGGCAGCAGCGGATGGGCGCCTTCACCAAGAAGTCCGCCTTCTACGGCATGCAGATCACCGAGCCGAGCCGCTACACCAACCTCTCCAACGACTTCGAGCAGCTGGAGGACGACATCGTCCGCGGCCGCAAGAAGATCAGCGACATGCAGCAGGCCGTGTCCGACTGGAAGAGCAAGGGCGGCGACAAGCTGCGCGACTGGTACAAGCAGATCCTCGACGAGAACGGCTCCGCGGCCAACTGACCGGGCACCGAGGCAAGGAGAACGGCCGTGTCCCACAGCACGGTGCCTCGGAGCACGGCCGAGGCCGACACGACGGCAAAGTCCCCGGTGGCGTCGGACGACACCATCGGATCCGGTGGGAAACCACCTTCGGGGAAGCTGAGTCTGCGGCACAGGTTCAGACGCGACCGCGTCCTGCTCCTGATGACCCTGCCGGCCGTCGCCCTGGTCCTGCTCTTCAACTACGTGCCGATCCTCGGCAATGTGGTCGCCTTCCAGGACTACGACCCCTACATCAGCGACAACGGCGCCGTGTCCATCCTGCACAGCCCCTGGGTGGGCGTGGAGAACTTCCAGCGGATCTTCGAGGACTCCGCCTTCTGGCAGGCCGTCCGGAACACCCTGGTCCTGTTCTTCCTCCAACTCGTGCTGTTCTTCCCGATCCCGGTCCTGCTCGCGCTGCTCATCAACAGCGTGGTCAGGCCCCGGGTGCGGGCGGTCGCACAGGCCGTGCTCTACCTGCCGCACTTCTTCTCGTGGGTGCTGGTGATCGCGGTCTTCCAGCAACTCCTCGGCGGCGCCGGGCTGTTGTCGCAGTTGCTGCGGGACCACGGGTACGACGGGCTCGACATCATGACCGACCCGAACACCTTCAAGTTCCTGGTCACCGCGCAGGCGGTGTGGAAGGACGCCGGCTGGGGGATCATCGTCTTCCTCGCCGCGCTCGCCGCGGTCAGCCCCGATCTGTACGAGGCCGCCGCGATGGACGGCGCGAGCCGCTGGCGCCGCATGTGGCATGTCACGCTGCCCGCGCTGCGCCCGGTGATCGCACTGCTGCTGGTGCTGCGCGTCGGCGACGCCCTGACCGTCGGCTTCGAACAGATCCTGCTCCAACGGGACGCCGTGGGACCGGGCGCCGCGGAAGTCCTCGACACCTTCGTGTGGTGGAACGGCGTCCGTAACCAGGACTTCGGGTACGCGGCCGCCGCCGGACTCGTCAAGGGCGTCATCAGCATCGGACTCGTCCTGGCCGCGAACAAGGTGGCCCATCTGATGGGCGAGCAGGGGGTGTACAAGAAGTGACCACGGTCATCGAGAAGCCGCCGGTACGGCGCCGCTGGGCCGCCCCGCCGCGGCCGGTCTGGGAGGAGGCGCCGACCAGGGCCGGCCTCGCGAGCAAGGCGGTCGTCCTCGGTCTGGCCTGCCTCGCCATCCTGTTCCCGCTCTGGATCGTCATCGTCACCAGCCTGTCCACGCGCGAGACCATCGACGAGGCCGGGGGCCTGGTGATGGTGCCGAAGGACATCACCTTCATCGCCTACGAGGAACTGCTCAGCGGCGGGCAGGTGACGCGCGCGACGATCGTCAGCGTGCTCGTGACCCTTGTCGGTACGGGGTTCTCGATGACGGTGTCCGTGCTGTGCGCGTACGGGCTCTCGCGCAGCGGGTCGCTCGGGCACCGGTGGATCCTGATGACGCTGCTGGCGACGATGTTCTTCAGTGCCGGTCTGATCCCGACGTATCTGCTGGTGCAGACGCTCGGGCTGACGGACAGCTATCTCGCACTGATCCTGCCGAGCGCGATCAGTGTCTTCAACATCCTTGTGCTGCGCGGGTTCTTCATGGGGATCTCGCAGGAGCTGACCGACAGTGCGCGGATCGACGGGGCGGGGGATTTCCGGATCCTCTGGCAGATCATCCTTCCCCTGTCCCGGGCCGTCGTCGCGGTGATCACGCTGTTCTACGCGGTCGGGTACTGGAGTGCGTGGTTCAACGCCTCGCTGTATCTCAACGACCAGGACATGATGCCGCTCCAGAACGTGATGATTCAGCTGGTGCAGAAGCAGGAGGCGCCGGTGGGTCTGGGGCAGGCGATCAAGACGGGGCAACTGTCGGGGCTGGCTGTGCAGATGGCGGTCATGGTGATGGCGTTGCTTCCGGTGGCTGTTCTTTCGCCCTTCGTACAGAGGCATTTCAAGAAGGGGATGCTGACGGGGGCGGTGAAGGGCTGAGTGCCGTCACTTCCTTCTCCCAGAGCGAGGTACGCGTTGTGATCCAGTACGGGGAGCAGATGTGAAGCCGACCCTCGCCGATGCCACCCGCGGCCGCATCCTCTTCGGCGGCGACTACAACCCCGAGCAGTGGCCCGAGGAGACCTGGCACGAGGACGTCCGGCTGATGAAGGCCGCCGGGGTCAACTCCGTCACCCTCGGCGTGTTCTCCTGGGCGAAGCTCGAACCCGTGCCCGGCGCAAGGGAGTTCGCCTGGCTCGACCGGCTCATGGACCTGATGCACGGCAACGGCATCGGCGTCGTCCTCGCCACCCCCACCGCCTCACCCCCGCCCTGGCTCGGCCGCCTCCACCCCGACACCCTCCCCGTCGACCAGGACGGCCGCACCGAATGGTGGGGCGGCCGCCAGCACTTCTCGCACTCCAGCACCACCTACCGCCGCCACGCCGCCGCCATCACCGAGGACCTCGCCGCCCGCTACGCGAACCACCCCGCCCTCACGATGTGGCACATCAACAACGAGTACTGCACCTACGACTGGAGCAACCAGGCCGCCGCCCGCTTCCGCACCTGGCTCCAGCGCAGGTACGGCACCCTCGACGCCCTCAACACCGCCTGGGGCACCGCCTTCTGGAGCCAGGGCTACGGCGACTGGGCCGAGGTCCACACCCCGCGCCACGCCCACTACCTGCGCAACCCCGCCCAGGTGCTCGACTTCAAGCGGTTCACCTCCGACATGCTCCTGGAGTGCTATCTCGCCGAGCGCGACATCGTCCGCCGGCACACCCCCCACCCCCCGGTCACCACCAACTTCATGCCGCTGTGGGCCGGTCAGGACGCCTGGCGCTGGGCCGAGGAGGAGGACGTCGTCTCGGTCGACCTCTACCCCGACCCCCGCGATCCGCTCGGCGCCCAACACGCCGCCCTCGTCCAGGACATGACCCGCTCCCAGGCCCGCGGCCCCTGGATGCTGATGGAGCAGGCGGCGGGCCCGGTGAACTGGCGGGGCGTCAACCACCCCAAGCCACGGGGCCTCAACCGGCTCTGGTCGCTCCAAGCGGTGGCCCGGGGCGCCGACGCCGTCTGCTACTTCCAGTGGCGCCAGTCCCGCCAGGGCGCCGAGAAGTTCCACTCCGGGATGGTCAGCCACGCGGGGGAGCAGGGACGTACGTACCAGGAGATCCAGCGGATCGGCGCCGAACTCGCCGGCATCGGCCCCGAGGTGGCGGGCACGCACACCGCCAACGACCTTGCGATCCTGCACGACTGGCACTCCTGGTGGGCCGGAGCGCACGAAGGGCGGCTGTCCACCGAGGTCGATCATCCGCAGGTCCTCACCGCCTGGCACCGAGCCCTGTGGGAGTCCCACCTCACCGCCGACTTCGCCCACCCCGAGCACGGCCTGACCGCGTACAAGCTGGTCGTCGTCCCGCAGTTGTACGCCCTCACCGATTCCGCGATCGACAACCTCCTCGCCTACGTCCACCAGGGTGGCACCCTCGTCTCCGGCTTCCTCACCGGCGTCGCCGACGAGGACGACCGGGTGCGCCCCGGCGGCATGGACGCCCGGCTGCGGGAGCTGTTCGGGATCCGCACGCTGCACGAGTGGTGGCCGCTGGAGGAGAGGGAGCGCGTGGAGTGCGAGGGGTTCCGCGGCACGCTCTGGTCGGAGGAGATCGAGCGGGTCGCCGACGGCGCCGAGACCGTGGCCGCCTACAAGGGCGGTGAACTCGACGGCCTGCCGGCTGTATTGAGATCCGGCCGCGCCTGGTACGTCTCCACGCTTCCCGAGCCGTCCGATCTGCGCGAGCTGCTCAGCCGTATCGCCGCGCAGGCCGGTGTCCGCCCGGTGCTCGACGGGCTGCCCCCGCAGGTCGAGGCCGTCCGCCGCGGCGAGGCTCTCTTCCTGCTCAACCACGCCCGCGAGCCGGTCACCGTCCCCGTCCCCGGCACCCACCGCGACCTGCTGACCGGCGCGACCGTCGCCGACGAGATCACCCTCGGCCGCTACGGAGCGGCGGTGCTGAAGCCATGAGCGATGCCCGAGCCCGAACCGACACCCCCGTCCACGGCACCTGGGAACCCGCCCCCGCCGCCCGCTGGGAGGACGCCTTCCTCAGCGGCAACGGCCACCACGGCGCCCTTGTGTTCGGAGATCCGAACGGCGATCGCGTCATCGTCACCCAGCACACCCTCGTCCGCCCGAACGGCAGCGAAACCGCCCGCCCTCCCGAGCTGGCCGCCCAACTCCCCGGCCTCCAGGACCGTTTGCTCGCGGGCGACACCACCGCCGCCGAGGACTTCACCGACGGCCGCCCCATGCAATGGGTACAGCCCTTCCACCCCGCCTTCCAGATACGGCTGCGCAGATCGCCCGGCGAGGGCCACGACGGCTACCTGCGCTCCGTCGACTTCACCACCGGGGAGACGACAGCCGTATCGGTGGGCTGGAGCAGCCGGGTCTTCGTCTCCCGCGCCGACGAAGTGATCGTCCAACGGGTCACCACCAAGGGCTCGCGCCTCGACATCGCCCTCGACCACCGCCTCCCCGGCGCCCCCGACGGCCTCGGCGTCGGCCAGGGCGCCCTGCTCACCCCCGAGGGCGCCCTGCTGAGCCTGCGTGCCCGCTACCCGGAGAGCGACCGCGCCTACACCGGAGTCACCCTCGCCGTCGTCACCGGCGGCACCCCGTCCCTCGTACCGCCCGGCCTGCGCGTCGAAGGCGCCGCCTCGGTCCTGCTGCTCACCCGCGTCCACCGGCACACCGGCGAGATCGACGCGATCGAGGAGGGCCGCGCCCTCAGCGCCCTGCTCACCGAAGCCGAAGCCGAAGCCGAAGCCGGTGCCGAAGCCGATGCCGAAACCGGCACCGAGCACCACTACGACACCCTCCTCGCCCGCCACCTACCCCTGCACCGCACCGCCTACGAACGAGTCACCCTCGACCTCGCCGCCGCCCCGGAAGAACGCGCCCTCCCCGGCTCCGAACTCCTCAAGGAGACCCGAAGCCCGGCCCTTCTGGAACGCCTCTTCGCAGCCGGCCGCTACCACCTGCTCTCCAGCAGCGGCCTCCTCCCGCCCCGCCTGGTCGGCCTGTGGACCGGCGACTGGAACACGGCCTGGTCCGGCGCCTTCACCACCGACGCCAACCTCAACCTCCAGATCGCGTCGGCCGCAGCGGCCGCGCTCCCGGAGGTCACCGAGGCCCACGCCGGCCTGATCCACGGCCAGTCGGAGCACTGGCGCGACAACGCCCGCGCGATCTTCGGCACCCGTGGAGTGGTCGCCCCCGCCCACACCGACGGCGAGTCCGGGCACGTCTACCACTTCAGCCGCGAATACCCGCTCCACCTGTGGACCGCGGGCGCCGACTGGCTGCTCGGCCCACTCGTCGAGCACGACGAGACACACGGCACCCACGATCCACGCACCGCCGCCCTGCTCGCCGAAGTCGCCCAGTTCTACGAGGACTTCCTCACCCGCACCGACGACACAGGACACCTGATCGTCGTCCCCTCCTACTCACCCGAGAACCGCCCCGCGAACGCAGGCTGGGGCACCGTCAACGCGGCCATGGACCTCTCGGCGGCCAGACACGCACTGCTCACGGCAGCCAGGTACCACCCGGAGCACGCCGCCCGCTGGCGAGCCCTCGCCAAGAGACTCCCCCCGCACCGGATCAACGACGAAGGCGCCCTCGCCGAATGGGCCCGCCCGGGGCTGGCCGACACCTACGACCACCGCCACCTCAGCCACCTCTACGCCGTCTGGCCCCTCGACGAGATCAACCCCTACGACACCCCCGCCCTCGCCCGAGCCGCCCACCGCGCCCTCGAACTCCGCGGCGCCGAGAACGACTCCGCGCACGGCCACCTCCACCACGCCCTGGTCGCCGCCCGCCTGCGCGACGGCGAACGCGTCGCCCATGCCCTCGGCCAGGTCCTGGACGGAGACTTCTTCCACGCCTCCCTGATGAGCGCCCACTACCCGAACCGCGACGTCTACAACGCGGACGCCGCCCACACCCTGCCCGCGGTGCTGATCGAGTCGCTCGTCCAGTCCACCCCCGGCCGACTGGTCCTGCTCCCCGCGCAACCGCGGGCGTACCCGCAGGGTCGACTGCGCGGAATCCGCACCCGGTTCGGCGCCGAGATCGACCTCACCTGGACCCCCGACACGGTGACCGCACGGATCCGCCCCACCCGGACCGTCCGTGTCGAGCTCAGGACTTCCACCGGCGCGCGACCGCTCGACCTCGTCGCCGGAGAAGACCACGTCCTCACCCAGGGGACGTGGTAACTCCCGTTCCTGCGCACCTCGGACTCGAAGCCGTGCGGCCGGTCCCTCCCCCACGGGGACCGGCCGCACACGTCATTCGGCGATCTCGGCGATCGGCAGCCGCGCCCCGTCCCGCAGGAACAGCGGGATACGGTCCAGCGGCGCGTCGACCGTCACGCAGGCGCCGCCCTCGTACGTCCGCCCGGTCCACGCGTCGGTCCAGCGCGCGCCCGCCGGGAGATACGTCGTCCGGGCCGTGGCGCCCGCCGTCAGCACCGGTGCCACCAGTAGGTCCCGGCCGAGCAGATAGGCGTCGTCGACCCCCCAGCAGCCGTGGTCCTCCGGGAACTCCAGGAACAGCGGCCGCATCACCGGCAGCCCCTCCTCGTGCGCCTCGCGCATCACGTCCAGGACGTACGGCCGCAGCCGCTCGCGCAGTCCCAGATACCGCTCCAGGATCGTCCCGGCCTCCTCGCCGTACGACCAGACCTCGTTGGGGCCGCCGGTCATGTCAGGGCCCAGCGGCATCCCGGGGTCGCGGAAGCCGTGCAGCCGCATCAGCGGGGACACCGCCCCGAACTGGAACCAGCGGACCATGACCTCGCGGTACGCCGGGTCCTCCGGGTCGCCGCCGTGGAAGCCGCCGATGTCGGTGTTCCACCAAGGGATGCCGGACAGCGCGGTGTTGAGGCCGGCCGCGATCTGGCGGCGCAGGGTCGGGAAGTCGGTGCCGATGTCACCGGACCACAGGGCGGCGCCGTAACGCTGACTGCCCGCCCACGCCGAGCGGTTGAGGGTCACCACCTCGGTCTCGCCGGAGGCGTGCAGGCCCTCGTGGAACGTGCGGGAGTTCTCCAGCGGGTAGAGGTTGCCGACCTCCAGGCCGGGGCCCGCCCAGTAACGCAGGTTCTCCGGGAAGCCGGGCTTCAGCTCCGGCTCGCAGGCGTCCAGCCAGAAGGCCGTGATGCCGTACGGGATCAGGTAGTTGTCGCGGATCCTCGACCACACGAACTCCCGTGCCTCCGGGTTCGTGGCGTCGTAGAAGGCCACCTGCACGGTGGAGGCGACCTCCTTGTCCGGCCAGTCGGCGTGGGCCATCGGGCCGTACTGGGTGCCGATGAACCAGCCACGCTGTTCCATCACCGGGTGGTTCTCGGACAGCGGGGACACCGACGGCCAGACGCTCACGACCAACTTGACGCCCAGCTCGTCCAGTTCACGGACCATCGCCGCCGGGTCGGGCCACTCCTTCGGGTCGAACTTCCACTCGCCGAGATGCGTCCAGTGGAAGAAGTCGCAGACGATCGCGGACAGCGGGAGCCCGCGGCGCTTGTACTCCCTTGCCACGGCGAGGAGTTCGTCCTGGGTGCGGTAGCGCAGCTTGCACTGCCAGAACCCGGCGGCCCACTCGGGCAGCATCGGCGTACGGCCGGTCACCGCGCTGTAGCGGCGCTGGCCGTCGGCCGGGTCGCCCGCGGTGATCCAGTAGTCGATCTGGCGGGCCGAGTCCGCCACCCAGCGCGTGCCGTTGTGCGCCAGCTCCACCCGGCCGATCGCCGGGTTGTTCCACAGCAGGGTGTAGCCGCGGCTGGAGACCAGCACCGGGATGCCGACCTCGGCGTTGCGCTGGACCAGGTCCAGGACCAGGCCCTTCTGGTCGAGCCGGCCGTGCTGGTGCTGGCCGAGGCCGTACAGCCTCTCGTCGTCGTAGGCGGCGAAGCGCTGCTCCAGACGGTGGTGGCCGTTGCCGACCGCCGTGTACAGCCGCGGTCCCGGCCACCAGAAGTGGGCGCGCTCCTCGGCGAGCAGTTCCTCGCCGTCCGCCGTGCGCAGGAAGCGGATCAGGCCCTCGGCGTCGATGTCGACGGTGAGCGCGCCGACGGTCAACTGCCCCCGTCCGTCCTCGATCTTGACGGTGGAGGAGGTCGGCGGGGCGTCGTCGAGCAGCGCGCCCGGCAGCCCCTCCAGCACCGGCCCGCCGAGCCGGGCCCGCACCCGCGCCCCGTCGGGACCCCACGGTTCCACCCGTACGGTCTCCTGGCGGCCGCTCCACTCCAGCGCGCCGTCCCGCTCACGGAACGTGCCGACCGTGGGGGAGGACTGAGCCAGGCTGACCTTCGCTTGATTTTCGGCAGGCTGATTCACGAGGCGAACTCCTGAACGATGGCAGGGGGAAGCCGCCCCCCGCAGGGGCCGCTCGGGGGACGTACGGGTCAGGAAGCGGCCGGTCCCGAGCTCGCCCGGACCGTCAGTTCGGGGGCGAGGAGCACGACCTCGTCCGCGCCGCGTCCGTCCAGCTTCGCGACGAGGTGCTCCACGGCCTGCCGGCCCATCTCCTGGGCCGGGATGGAGACGGAGGTCAGCCGCACCGACGCCTGGGTCGCGACCTGGTCGGGGCAGATCGCGACCACCGACACGTCCTCCGGCACCGCCCGGCCCTGCTGGCGCAGCAGGGCGAGCAGCGGCTCCACGGCCGACTCGTTCTGCACCACGAACCCCGTGGTGCCGGGGCGTTCGTCCAAGACCCGGGCGAGGGTGACGGCCATCGCGTCGTAGCCGCCCTCGCACGGCCGGTGCAGCAGCCGTACGCCCGACTCCTGGGCGCCGGAGCGCAGTCCGTCGAGGGTGCGCTCGGCGAAGCCGGTGTGCCGTTCATAGACCGCGGGGGCCTCGCCGATGACAGCGATGTCGCGGTGCCCGAGCCCCGCCAGATGCTGCACGCACAGTGCGCCGGTCGCCCGGAAGTCGAGATCGACGCAGGTCAGCCCGGAGGTGTCGGAGGGCAGCCCGATCAGCACGGCCGGCTGTCCGGCGGCCCGCAGCAACGGCAGCCGCTCGTCGTCGAGTTCGACGTCCATCAGGATCATCGCGTCCGCGAGCCCGCTGCCGGAGACCCGGCGCACCGCGTCCGGACCCTCCTCGCCGGTGAGCAGCAGGACATCGTAGCCATGGGTGCGCGCGGTGGTGGCCACCGCGATGGCGATCTCCATCATCACCGGCACGTACATGTCGGTGCGCAGCGGGATCATCAGCGCGATGATGTTCGACCTGCTGCTGGCCAGCGCCCGCGCACCCGCGTTCGGGTGGTAGCCCAGCTCGCGGATGCTCTGCTCGACCCGGTGCCGGGTGGTCGCGGAGATGGACCGCTTGCCGCTGAGGACATAGCTCACCGTGCTCGCCGAGACTCCGGCGTGCTGGGCGACCTCGGCGAGGGTGACCATCCAGCTCTCCAAGCTTTGTGAAGCGCTTCGACAGTGCGCACAATGAATAGGGGCGGGTGAGGGTGGTTCGACAGTAGCTCTACCGGGAGTGGGTGTCCATAGGTTGTCGAAGCGCTTCGACACCAAATTCGGCGGCTACGGCAACCCCCGCGCCGTCGGAGGCCACTGAGGGGCCTACACGCACCGTCCCCCGGGAGGAACCCCCGATGCAACACCGTAGGACCAGCGAGGTCTTCAAGGGCACCGGACGCCTTGACACCCAGAGGTATTCCGTCGACATCGGCTGAACGGCCGCACGCGGGGTGGCCACCTCGCCGCGAATCGGGTACATACGATCGAGTAGCACCGGTCAGTAACTCTCGGTCCGCAAGATCCGGCAGAGATCCCCTATTCGCGGCGAGGTGAGCCTCATGTCCGCACCAACGTCCAAGCCCACAGTGACTGAGCGTGAGGCCCGCCAAGTGGCGGAGGCGGCCCGCGAACAGGACTGGCGCAAGCCCAGCTTCGCCAAGGAACTCTTCCTCGGCCGCTTCCGTCTCGACCTCATCCACCCCCACCCCATGCCGACCGACGAGGCCACCCAGCGCGGCGAGGAGTTCCTCGCCAAGCTGCGCGACTTCGTCGAGACGAAGGTCGACGGCGCCCTGATCGAACGCGAGGCCCGCATCCCCGACGAGGTCATGACCGGCCTCAAGGAGATCGGCGCCCTCGGCATGAAGATCGAGACCAAGTACGGCGGCCTCGGCCTCACCCAGGTGTACTACAACAAGGCCCTCACCCTGGCCGGGTCCGCCTCGCCCGCGATCGGCGTGCTGCTCTCCGCCCACCAGTCGATCGGTGTGCCCCAGCCGCTGAAGTTGTTCGGCACCGCGGAGCAGAAGGAGCGGTTCCTGCCGCGCTGCGCCCGCACCGACATCTCCGCCTTCCTGCTCACCGAGCCGGACGTCGGCTCCGACCCGGCGCGGCTCGCCGCCTCTGCCGTACCGGACGGGGACGACTACGTCCTCGACGGGGTGAAACTGTGGACCACGAACGGCGTGGTCGCCGACCTCCTCGTCGTGATGGCCCGGGTGCGGAAGTCCGAGGGCCACAAGGGCGGCATCACGGCCTTCGTGGTGGAGACCAACTCGCCCGGCATCACCGTGGAGAACCGCAACGCCTTCATGGGCCTGCGCGGCATCGAGAACGGCGTCACCCGCTTCCACCAGGTCCGGGTGCCGGCCGCGAACCGCATCGGCCCGGAAGGCGCGGGCCTGAAGATCGCCCTGACCACTCTCAACACCGGACGCCTCTCCCTGCCCGCGTCCTGCGTCGCGGCCGGGAAGTGGTGCCTGAAGATCGCGCGCGAGTGGTCGGCGGCGCGCGAGCAGTGGGGCAAGCCGCTCGCCCACCACGAAGCGGTCGGCGCGAAGATCTCCTTCATCGCGGCCACCACCTTCGCCCTGGAGGCCGTCACCGACCTCGCCTCGCAGATGGCCGACGAGGACCGCAACGACATCCGGATCGAAGGCGCGCTGGCCAAGCTGTACGCCTCCGAGATGGGCTGGCTGATGGCCGACGAACTCGTCCAGATCCGCGGCGGACGCGGATTCGAGACGGCCGAGTCGCTCCGGGCCCGCGGCGAGCGCGCGGTACCCGCCGAACAGATCCTGCGCGATCTGCGCATCAACCGGATCTTCGAGGGCTCCACGGAGATCATGCATCTGCTCATCGCCCGCGAGGCCGTCGACGCCCACCTCTCGGTCGCCGGCGACCTCATCGACCCAGACAAGTCCCTCCAGGACAAGGCGAAGGCGGGCGCGAACGCGGGCGTCTTCTACGCCAAGTGGCTGCCCAAACTGGTCGCCGGCCAAGGCCAACTGCCGTACTCCTTCGGCACGTTCAAACACGATGTCGACCTCTCCCCGCACCTGCGCTACATCGAACGCACCTCCCGCAAACTCGCCCGGTCCACCTTCTACGCCATGTCCCGCTGGCAGGGCCGGATGGAGACCAAGCAGGGCTTCCTCAGCCGGATCGTCGACATCGGCGCGGAACTCTTCGCGATGAGCGCGGCCTGCGTACGCGCCGAGCACCTGCGCACCCAGGGCGAGCACGGCCGCGAGGCCTACCAGCTCGCGGATGCCTTCTGCCGCCAGTCCCGCCTGCGCGTCGAGGAACTCTTCGGCCGCCTGTGGACCAACACCGACGAACTCGACCGCAAGGTCGTCAAGGGCGTGATGTCCGGCACCTACGAGTGGCTGGAGGACGGCATCGTCGACCCCTCGGGCGAGGGCCCCTGGATCGCCGACGCCACCCCCGGCCCGAGCGAACGGGAGAACGTCCACCGCCCGATCCGCTGACCGGCCACCGACAGGGCGTTCCCCCTCGACCCCCGTGAGGGGGACCGCCCTTACGTCCACGACACCCATTGCGGCAACAATGGGGGGATGAGCGACTCTCCAGCCCCCTCAGGGCGCGGGCCGGAAGCCCCGTCTGCCCCGCGACGCCATGCACGCACTCTCGGCGCACCGGGCGCTGACCCAAGTACGTCCAGTACGAGGGTCAACGCCCGGCACGCCGAGAGCACGCACCTGACGCCGCAGGGCCCGCTTTCCGGGCGGACGACGGGGCTTCCGGCCCGCGCCCTGGCGGACCCGCACCTGGTGTACGACCCCGTCGCGGGAGACGGCCCGAAGGACGTGGTGATCCTCGGCTCGACCGGGTCGATCGGCACCCAGGCCATCGACCTCGTCCTGCGCAACCCCGACCGTTTCCGGGTCACCGCCCTCTCCGCGAACGGCGGCCGCGTCGCCCTCCTCGCCGAGCAGGCGCGCCGACTGCGGGTGCGCACGGTCGCGGTCGCCCGCGAGGACGTCGTACCGGCGCTGCGCGAAGCCCTCAGCGAGCAGTACGGCGACGGCGAGCCGCTCCCCGAGATCCTCGCCGGGCCCGAGGCGGCAACCCAGGTTGCTGCCTCCGACTGCCACACCGTCCTGAACGGCATCACCGGCTCCATCGGCCTCGCCCCGACCCTCGCCGCCCTGGAGGCGGGCCGCACCCTCGCGCTCGCCAACAAGGAGTCGCTCATCGTGGGCGGCCCGCTGGTCAAGGCGCTGGCCAAGCCCGGCCAGATCATCCCGGTCGACTCCGAGCACGCCGCCCTGTTCCAGGCCCTGGCCGCGGGCACCCGCGCGGACGTGCGCAAGCTCGTCGTCACCGCGTCCGGCGGCCCGTTCCGCGGCCGTACGAAGGCCGAGCTCGCGAATGTGACGGTCGAGGACGCCCTCGCCCACCCCACCTGGGCCATGGGACCGGTCATCACCATCAACTCCGCGACCCTCGTCAACAAGGGCCTGGAAGTCATCGAGGCACACCTCCTCTACGACATTCCCTTCGACCGCATTGAGGTCGTCGTGCATCCCCAGTCGTATGTTCACTCGATGGTCGAGTTCACCGACGGATCCACGATCGCCCAGGCGACGCCCCCCGACATGCGCGGGCCGATCGCCATCGGTCTGGGCTGGCCCGAGCGCGTCCCGGACGCGGCACCCGCCTTCGACTGGAGCAAGGCGTCGACGTGGGAGTTCTTCCCGCTCGACAACGAGGCGTTCCCCTCGGTGAACCTCGCCCGGCACGTGGGCGAGCTCGCGGGGACGGCCCCGGCGGTGTTCAATGCCGCCAACGAGGAGTGCGTGGAGGCCTTCCGGTCCGGCGCGCTGCCGTTCAACGGGATCGTGGAGACCGTGACACGGGTGGTCCAGGAGCACGGCACCCCGGTCACGGGAACCTCACTCACCGTCGCGGACGTCCTCGAAGCGGAGACCTGGGCGCGCACCCGGGCCCGGGAACTGACGGCACAGACGGCGGAGGCCCGTGCATGACGACCCTGATGTTCATCCTCGGCATAGTGGTCTTCGCCGTCGGGCTGCTGTTCTCGATCGCGTGGCACGAGCTGGGGCACCTGTCCACCGCCAAGCTCTTCGGCATCCGCGTGCCGCAGTACATGGTCGGCTTCGGCCCGACCATCTGGTCGCGCAAGAAGGGCGAGACGGAGTACGGCATCAAGGCCGTCCCCTTCGGGGGCTACATCCGCATGATCGGCATGTTCCCGCCCGGCCCCGACGGCCGCCTGGAGGCCCGCTCCACCTCCCCCTGGCGCGGCATGATCGAGGACGCCCGAGAGGCCGCGTTCGAAGAACTCAAGCCCGGTGACGACACCCGCCTCTTCTACACGCGCAAGCCGTGGAAGCGGGTCATCGTGATGTTCGCGGGCCCGTTCATGAACCTGGTCCTCGCCATCGGCCTGTTCCTCACCGTGCTGATGGGCTTCGGCATCTCCCAGCAGACGACCAGCGTCAGCTCGGTCTCCAAGTGCGTCATCGCCCAGAGCGAGAACCGCGACGACTGCAAGAAGTCCGACCCGGCCTCCCCGGCCGCCGCAGCGGGCCTGAAGGCCGGCGACAAGATCGTCTCTTTCGACGGCGTCCGCACCGACGACTGGAACAAGCTCTCCGACCTGATCCGCGCCAACCCCGGCAAGCAGGTGCCGATCGTCGTCGAGCGAGGGGGCCAGGAGGTCACCCTCACGGCGAAGATCGCCACCAACCAGGTCGCCAAGAAGGACTCCAGCGGCCAGATCGTCGAGGGCGAGTACGTCACCGCGGGCTTCCTCGGCTTCAGCGCCGCCACCGGCATCGTCAAGCAGGACTTCGGCGACTCGGTGACCTGGATGGGCGACCGCGTCGGCGACGCCGTCGACTCCCTCGCGGCCCTGCCCGGCAAGATCCCGGCCCTGTGGGACGCGACCTTCGGCGACGGCGAGCGGGAGGCCGACTCCCCGATGGGCGTGGTCGGCGCGGCCAGGGTGGGCGGCGAGATCTTCACCCTCGACATCCCCGCCTCCCAGCAACTGGCCATGGCGGTGATGCTGGTAGCGGGCTTCAACCTCTCCCTGTTCCTCTTCAACATGCTCCCCCTCCTGCCGCTCGACGGCGGCCACATCGCGGGCGCCCTGTGGGAGTCCCTGCGCCGCAACGTCGCCAAGGTGCTGCGCCGCCCGGACCCGGGCCCGTTCGACGTGGCGAAGCTGATGCCGGTGGCCTACGTGGTGGCCGGGATCTTCGTCTGCTTCACCCTCCTCGTCCTGATCGCGGACGTGGTTAACCCGGTGAGAATCTCCTAGCCATACGGGGTTCGCGGCGGCCGGGAACCATGGGGTTCCCGGCCGTCCACCATTGGGTGGGTTTGCCGGTGGGATGTGCTCGTACGATCGCCGGTGCCGTAATCTCGAAGCCTGGAGCCCGCCGCTGACGGGACCGGACCTTGATCCACGACTTGGGGTTGCACAGCAGATGACTGCGATTTCTCTCGGCATGCCGTCCGTTCCGACCAAGCTCGCCGAGCGCCGCCAGAGCCGGCAGATCCAGGTCGGATCCGTGGCGGTCGGCGGGGACGCGCCGGTCTCGGTCCAGTCGATGACCACGACCCGCACGTCGGACATCGGCGCGACGCTCCAGCAGATCGCGGAACTGACGGCCTCCGGCTGCCAGATCGTACGGGTGGCCTGTCCCACCCAGGACGACGCGGATGCCCTGTCGACGATCGCCCGCAAGTCCCAGATCCCGGTGATCGCGGACATCCACTTCCAGCCGAAGTACGTCTTCGCGGCGATCGAGGCGGGCTGCGCCGCCGTACGCGTCAACCCCGGGAACATCAAGCAGTTCGACGACAAGGTCAAGGAGATCGCCAAGGCGGCGAAGGACCACGGCACGCCGATCCGCATCGGCGTGAACGCGGGCTCGTTGGACCGGCGCCTGCTCCAGAAGTACGGCAAGGCGACGCCGGAGGCCCTGGTCGAGTCCGCCCTCTGGGAGGCCTCCCTCTTCGAGGAGCACGACTTCCGGGACATCAAGATCTCGGTGAAGCACAACGACCCGGTCGTCATGATCGAGGCGTACAAGCAGCTCGCCGCGCAGTGCGACTACCCGCTGCACCTCGGCGTGACGGAGGCGGGCCCGGCGTTCCAGGGCACGATCAAGAGCGCGGTGGCGTTCGGCGCGCTGCTCTCCCAGGGCATCGGCGACACGATCCGAGTGTCCCTGTCCGCGCCCCCCGCGGAGGAGGTCAAGGTAGGCCTCCAGATCCTGGAGTCGCTGAACCTGAAGCAGCGCGGCCTGGAGATCGTCTCCTGCCCGTCCTGCGGCCGCGCCCAGGTCGACGTCTACAAGCTGGCCGAGGAGGTCACCGCGGGCCTGACCGGCATGGAGGTCCCCCTCCGCGTCGCCGTCATGGGCTGCGTCGTCAACGGCCCCGGCGAGGCGCGCGAGGCCGACCTCGGCGTCGCCTCCGGCAACGGCAAGGGCCAGATCTTCGTCAAGGGCGAGGTCATCAAGACGGTCCCGGAATCCAAGATCGTGGAAACCCTCATCGAGGAGGCCATGAAGCTGGCCGAACAGATGGAGGCAGCCGGCACGGAGTCGGGCGAGCCGTCGGTATCGGTAGCAGGCTGACCCACCCGCTCTTCCGGCCCGTCCGGTGTTCGAGGACGAGGTTGAAGCCGTCCCTAGCCCCCACCCACCCGCTTTTCATCCCGTCCGGCGTTTGAGGACGAGGCCCGTTCAGGGCCGACAGCGGGGGTCTGGGGGCGCAGCCCCCAGGGATGGGACGGGTAGGGGCGGCGGGGGCGAACCAACCCACACCGCACCCGGCGCAGCTCAGCTTCCGCAGGTACAGTGCGGAGATCAGCCCCCTGACCCGTGAGGCCCGCCCGTGTTGACGCAGACCACAACCCGGGTCCTCGAACCGAGCGACCTGGACGCGGCGCTCGCCGTCCTGGACCACGAGCCCGTCGCGAACGCCTTCGTGACGTCCCGCGTCCAGGTCGCCGGCCTCGACCCCTGGCGCCTCGGCGGCGAAATGTGGGGCTGGTACGAGGACGGCATGCTGACGTCCCTCTGCTACGCCGGCGCCAACCTCGTCCCCATCTGCGCCACCCCCCGAGCCGTCCGCGCCTTCGCCGACCGCGCCCGAAGGGCAGGCCGCCGCTGCTCCTCGATCGTCGGCCCCGCCGAATCCACCGCCCAGCTCTGGCGCCTGCTCGAACCCAGCTGGGGTCCGGCCCGGGACGTCCGCGCCCACCAGCCGCTGATGGTCACCGACCGCATGCCCGCCACCATCACCCCCGACCCGTACGTCCGCCGCATCCGCAAGGACGAGATGGACACGATCATGCCGGCGTGCGTGGCGATGTTCACCGAGGAGGTCGGCGTCTCCCCGATGGCAGGCGACGGCGGCCTCCTGTACCAGGCAAGAGTCGCCGAACTGGTCGGCTCGGGCCGCTCGTTCGCCCGCCTCGACGAACACGGCAAGGTCGTCTTCAAGGCGGAGATCGGCGCCGCGACCGACCGCGCCTGCCAGATCCAGGGCGTCTGGGTGGCCCCGGAGTACCGGGGCAAGGGCCTCGCCGCCCCCGCCATGGCCGCCGTACTGCGCTACGCCCTCGCGGACGTGGCCCCCGTGGTGAGCCTCTACGTCAACGACTTCAACACCGCGGCCAGAAGGACGTACCGCAGAGTCGGCTTCGAAGAGGTGGGCGCCTTCATGAGCATCCTGTTCTGAGGGCCCGGCACCCGCGCCCCGCTGTACCCTCCCGGCATGGACCTCGTGATCGGCCCCCTGGACCTGTCAGCCCACGTGGACGAGGCATTGGCCGTCCAGGCCGTCGCCTTCGGGCTCGGCCCCGACGAGGTCGCCGTACGCCGTCAGATCGTCCTGCGCCACATGACCTACCCCGGCGCCCGAGCCCTAGGCGCCACCGTCGCGGAGCGACTCGTCGGGTTCGTGTACGGCATGCCCAACGACCGCGCCCACTGGTGGTCCACCGTCGTGGAGCCCTACCTCCGCGCCCAGGGCAACGACCTCTGGCTCGACGACTCCTTCGTCATCACCGAGCTGCACGTCCACCCGGCGTACCAGAACCGCGGCGTCGGCAGAGCCCTGATCACCACGATCACCGACGGCGCCCCCGAACCCCGCTCGATCCTCTCCGCGATCGACACCGACAGCCCGGCCCGCGGCCTCTACCGCTCCCTCGGCTACCAGGACCTCGCCCGCCAGGTCCTCTTCCCCAGCGCCCCCAAGCCGTACGCGGTGATGGGCGCCCCTCTCCCACTGCGCCGCCGCTAACCGATTTCCGCCGCCCCGCACCCCCCGGCTAACCTCCTGCCATCACCTTCACGCAGCAGGAGTACGACACCCATGGCGAACGCACCGGTCCAGCGCATGTCCAAGTTGATGGCGAAGACGCTGCGCGATGACCCGGCGGACGCCGAGGTCCTCAGCCACAAGCTCCTCGTCCGCGCCGGCTACGTCCGCCGCACCGCGGCCGGGATCTGGTCCTGGCTGCCCCTCGGCAAGCGGGTCCTCGCCAACGTCGAGCGCATCGTCCGCGAGGAGATGGACGCCATCGGCGCCCAGGAAGTGCTGCTCCCCGCCCTGCTGCCGCGTGAGCCGTACGACGCGACGGGCCGCTGGGACGAGTACGGCGCCGAGCTGTTCCGCCTCAAGGACCGCAAGGGCGGCGACTACCTCCTCGGCCCGACCCACGAGGAGATCTTCACCCTGCTGGTGAAGGACCAGGCGTCCTCCTACAAGGACCTGCCGGTCATCCTCTACCAGATCCAGCACAAGTACCGCGACGAGGCCCGCCCGCGGGCCGGCATCCTGCGCGGCCGTGAGTTCCTGATGAAGGACTCCTACTCCTTCGACACCGAGGACGAGGGTCTCGCCCAGTCCTACGCCCTGCACCGCCAGGCCTACCAGCGGGTCTTCGAGCGCCTCGGCCTCGACTACCGCATCTGCGCCGCCACCGCGGGCGCGATGGGCGGCTCGAAGTCGGAGGAGTTCCTGGCCCCGGCCGAGGCGGGCGAGGACACCTTCGCCGACTGCCCGAACTGCGAGTTCGCGGCCAACACCGAGGCGATCACGTACGAGCTGAAGCCGGTGGACGCCGAAGGCGTGCCCGCGCTGGAGGAGATCCCGACCCCGGACACCCCGACCATCGAGACCCTCGCCGCCCACCTCGGCGTCGAGGCCTCCGCCACCCTCAAGAACCTCCTCGTGAAGGTCGACGGCGAGATCGTCGCCGTCGGCGTCCCCGGCGACCGCGAGGTCGACATGGACAAGGTCGAGGCGCACTTCGCCCCGGCCGTCGTCGAGATGGTCACCGAGGCGGACTTCGCGGAGAACCGGGACCTGGTGCGCGGCTACGTCGGTCCGCAGGGCCTGGGCGAGAAGGTCAAGTACCTCGCCGACCCGCGCGTGGCCCCCGGCACCTCCTGGATCACCGGCGCCAACAAGGAGGGCATGCACGCGAAGAACGTCGTCGCGGGCCGTGACTTCGAGGTGGACGAGTACGTCGACGTGGTGGTCGTCCAGGACGGCGACCCCTGCCCGAACTGCGGCACCGGCCTCAAGCTGGACCGCGCCATCGAGATCGGCCACATCTTCCAGCTCGGCCGCAAGTACGCCGACGCCCTCAAGCTCGACGTCCTCGGCCAGAACGGCAAGCCGGTCCGCGTGACCATGGGCTCCTACGGCATCGGCGTCTCCCGCGCGGTCGCTGCGCTCGCCGAGCAGACCGCTGACGACAAGGGCCTGTGCTGGCCCGCCGAGGTCGCCCCGGCCGACGTGCATGTCGTCGCCGCGGGCAAGGCGCTCCAGACCGAACTCGCCCTCGACGTCTCCGAGAAGCTCGCCGCGAAGGGCCTGCGGGTCCTGTGCGACGACCGCGCCGGGGTCTCCCCGGGCGTGAAGTTCACCGACTCCGAGCTGATCGGCGTCCCGCAGATCCTGGTCGCCGGGCGGCGCGCGGGGGAGGGCGTGGTCGAGCTGAAGGACCGCCGCACCGGTGAGCGCGAGGAGCTGACGGTCGAGGAGGCCATCGCGCGGCTGACCGCGTAGCCGGTTCGCCTTCGGTTCAAGGCCGTTCCCGCCCCCCCCGCGGGAACGGTCTTGCCGTGTCGAGGCCTCAGCTGGCCTCTGCGGCCAGGGCGTAGGGGAGCAGCTGGTCCGGCAGCTCCACCGGCATACCGCAGAAGCAGCGCAGCGGTCCGCCCAGGGAGGCGGGAGCGCCGAGGTCGATCATCAGGATGTCCCGCACTTCGCGAAGCACTTCGCTTACCGGTGCGTCTCTGGCGACGCGGATGCCGACTTCATCAGGGTCCCAGACGGCGAGACCAGGCAGGCCGTCCGTCAGGAAAATGTGGATACACACAACAGTCTCCCCAGGATGCACTACGGCATGAGTGATCCGCTCCGGGAGGTCAGCGGCTGACCGATGATACCGGCGGCTTTGGGTTTTGTGGGGTGTTTCGTCATATTCCCTGGACGGGCACCGCTGGGTTCACACGATGCGGCTGACCTGGAGCATGGCCTCCGCGTCCTTGAGGAGCGCGCGCTGGCGTGCCTCGGGCAATTGCCGGTAGAGCTTCAGGAGTCGGGCCTCGCGCTCGTCCTCGCTCGGCCCCGGCACCGGCCGGCCGGCCGCCTCGAAGAACTCCTTCGGTGTAGTGCGTACGCCCCAGCGCCGGAAGGCCGCGACCATGGCCCGCAGCTTCTCCGGTTCGATGCGTGAGGTGCCCCGGGTGCGGTTCACCCAGGCGTTCAGGGTCGGGTAGGAGATACCGGCCTCCACCGCCAATTCCTTCTGGGTCCTGCCCGGGGCCTGCGCCAGCAGACGGGTGAGCAGCGCTGCCAGGTCCTCGTCCCGGCGCGGGGGATGGTGGCCCGGTTCTGGGTCTCCCGGGCGGCTCTGCGGGGGGTTCGTCACACATACGAGGATCGGCCATCTATATCTACAAGCGCAAGCAGATCGCAGATCGGCGATGAAGTGCTCCGGGGGTACACGGAGGCGTGGGCCGCCTCAAGTCTTACTCTCTGTAGGCATCTTGACACTGTATGCGTCTACGAGAAGACTGTAGATGGCTCTGGATGAGGGTCGTGGCTCCTGGGGTGGGTCGTTGATGTCCGCTCCAGGAATCTACATCTACATGAGTATCGAAGATATTTGATTCGAGAGGACTCGATCGTGCCCCTACCGCACACCGTCACCACCGCCCCGGAGGCCCCGGACGATCCGGAACCCGAACTGATCGCCCGGGCCCGCGGCGGGGACCGGGAGGCGTTCGCCGCCCTCTACTACGAGCACTACCGCCTCGTGTACGGCTTCCTGCTCGTCCGCACGCGCAACAGACACCTGGCGGAGGACCTGACCCAGGAGGCGTTCACCCGCGCGCTGCGGCGTATCGACGCCTACACCTGGCAGGGCACGGCCTTCGCGGCCTGGCTGACCACCATCGCCAAGAACCTCTACCTCGACGAACTCGGTCGTGGCCGCACCCGCTTGGAGACCCCGGTCGCGGAGTTCGACGACCCGCAGGTGTCCCGGAACGGCGCGGAGTCCTTGGTCCTGCGCGAACTGGAAGCAGTCGAAGCCCATGAGACCGTCCTCAGCGCCCTGCACACCCTGAGCGCTCCCCAACGGCACTGCGTGCAACTGCGCTTCCTCGACGAACTCACGCCGGAGGAAACGGCCCTGGCGATGGGCCGGAGTGTGGGCGCGGTCAAGACAATGACCTACCGCGCATTACGGAAACTGCGCTGGACGACCGAGGAGGTATCCGCATGAACAGCAACCTCCCGCACGTCGTGGGCGTGATCCGGGCGGTACTGGAGTCGGTCCGGCCCGAACAGGCGACCGCCGTCGCGCAGGCGCTCGACACGGCCCGTCTCCTGGTCGACCCGGAGCGCACCTTCGGTGCGGTGCTGCACCGCACGCCGACCGGCGGCTGGTCCCGGACCCGGAGCGCGGCCACCGATCTGGAGCGGCAGGCGCTGGCCTGGGACGCCGCCTGCGCACGGGCGCGGTCCGTCGCGCACTCCATCGAGCACCACCTGGCCCGGCACCAGGGGCCGTCCGGTGTCCGCGTGGACGGGGATCGGGTCCGCGTGCTGCTTCGGGTCGACGGACCCGCCCAATGGGCCGACTGGCGTGCGTACTTGGGCATCACGGTGGTCAGGGAGGGCGACCGCCCCCACACCGTCATCGGCGAGGGGGAGCGCGGTGGCGTCCGGGTGGCGGTGGTGGCCCGCGGCGCCGCGACGGAACACCGGCAGCCGCGCCCCTTCCGCCTCGACGGCGCCACATACGACCTGACGGTCCCTCAACGCGACGCCCACGGAGACACCTGGTACTTCCAGGGCTGCCGAAACCACGACGGCATGCCCCTGATGTCCATCGACGGCCGCCCCGAACGCTGCTCCCTGGCCAACGTCGCCGCCCATCTGGGGCCGCTGACACCGGTACCGCAGCACGAGGGCACGACTCCCGGACCCACACCCCGGCCCACCCCGCCAACAGTGACGGCACTACCACCCGCACCGCCACTGGCACCGGCATCCGCACCACGGTCGCTACCGCTGATGGCATCGACGTCCCTACCGCCGTTGGCACCGGGGTCCGTACTGCTGTCGGCACCGTTGATGGCACCGGCGTGCGGCTCGACCGGAGCAGTGACCGCACTACCGCCCGCACCGCCGACGCCACCGGCTTGCGGCCCGACCCGGCCGGTCGGATGAGCGGCGGTGGGCCGGGCCGGCCGACCCTGGCCGACGCGGCGGCGGACGGAGGATCGCGGGCCTGGGAATCGAGCGCCGCGTGCGGGCGGCGCGACGCGGACCTCTGGTTCACCCGGCGGTCCAAGGCCGCGGCCGTGGCGATCTGCGCGACCTGTCCCGTGCTCGAACCGTGCCGGGCCGCCGTGCTCCAACGAGAGAGCGGCCTGCCGAGGTGCGACCGCCAGGGCGTCGTCGCAGGCCTGACCGGCCCCCAGCGCCACGCCCTGGACCGCCGGACACAGCAGCCCGCGGCACAGCAGCCCGCGGCACAGCACCCGGCCAAGGGGTCCCCGGCACGGCAGGCCCTGGCAGAGCAGGCCCCGGTTCAGCGGTCCCCGGCTCAGCAGGCCAAGCCACCGCCCGTCGGCACTCGAGCCATGGCCGCAGACCAGGCCGCACCAACGCGAGCACAGCCTGCCGTCTGTGGCACCAGGTCTGCGTACCAGCGGCACCTGCGCCGTCGCGAGCCCGTTGACGAAGCATGCCGCGCCGCCAACGCCCTCAGCGCGAGCCGCTATCGCCGTACCGGTTCCACCCTCGACCAGAAGACGGCACCCGGTCCCGCACCCCCGGCCACCGCGCGACCGGCTTGCCGGGCGACCCACACCGACCCCGCCGTTCACCGTCACCGGAGTACCTCATGCCTTCGCCCCCGTCGGAGCCCTGGCCCGACGACCCCCGGGCCAACGACCTCAGGCTCGACGCCCTCCCGGGCCGTCTCGCCGCCGCACTGCGCCGGTTCCTGTGGCCGTTCGCCCGGACTCGGGAACAGTCGGCCGACCCGTCTCAACGCCTCGCGCTGGATCTGGAGGACTGCCGACATCAGCGCGACCGTTGGAGGCGTCACGCCGACTCCTACGAGCGGGAGTTGACCCGCGTCCGGATGGAACGCGCGCACCTGTTGGCCTGGTTGGCGGCGCTGCACCCGTCCAGCGCCGTACTGACCGACGGCGGCGGCGCCGGGGCCGGCGGCTCGTACGCGCTGTCCCTCCGGGCCGGGGAACGTGGTCTTTCCTGGTCGCTGGCGCCCGCCGAACTCCCGCTGTTCACCCATGTTCCGCATGCGGAGCCCGCCAGCTCGACCCCGCTGAGCGAGGCGGACCAGGCGGCGCACATCCGTGATCACACTCGGCTGCTGGCCATCGAGGGCATCCTGTCCGCGGCCCCGGCCGAGAGGCCGTCGCCGATACGGTCCGCGCGGTCCGGTGACCGTCACTGAAGACCTGCGGGCGCCCGCCGCGGCGACCTCGCGAGACCCCGGTCGGCACGCTCGGGAGGCACGTCGGCCGGACCCACCACGCCCCCCTGCAAGGCGTCCGGCAGGGGGGCGTGGACCATCCCGCCCGACGGCCCGGAGCCGACCGAGCCCCCAGCAACAGCTCACAGCCAGCCGGCGAACTCCAGCAACAGCTCAGCGTCCTGCGCGCGCCCCACGCGAAGTGCCCGTACCCCGGACTCCACGGCCCGGAACAGCGTCCAACCGCGCAGCCGCTCCTGGTCCACGTCCAGCGACTCCGCGAGCCGCTTCACCCGCCGTCGCGTCGTCGCGGCACCCGAAGGCGAGGCGATCAGGTCCTCCACCCGGTCCCGGACCAGCCGGGCCAGATCGAACGCGCACTCGCCGACCACCGGATCCGGCCCCACGGCAAGCCACGGCGTCCGCTCCCCGGCCAGCACCTTGCTCTGCCGGAACGTCCCGTGCAGCAACCGATGCTCGGGCGGCGAGACCAGCAGCTCCGCCCGAGCGGCGAGCGCGGCGTCGACCAGCCCCGCCACCTCCGCCGAAGCCGACGCGGTCGCCCGCATCGCCTCCGCCTGCCGACCCGTCCGCTCGGCCACCGTCTCGAACACATGGTCCCCGGGCGGCTCCACCCAGAGCCGCCGCAAGGTACCCGCGGCCTCCAGCAGCGCCTTCGCCTCCGGCAACGACCGCACCGAGACATCGGGATGCAGCCGCTCCAGCAGCAGCACCCCTTCCGTGGTGAACGGCTCCAGCAACTGAACCGCGCCCAGACCGCCCCAGTGCGCAAGCGCCGCCCGCTCGCTCTCCGGACGGGCCCGCGGCGGCGCCAGCTTCAGGACCGCCGGGGTGTCGTCCGCGCGTCGGACCAGCACGACCAGGCTGCTGCGCCCGCCGGGCACCTGCACCCGCTCCACGGTCAACTCGCGTAGCGTCACGGCCTGCTGGGCCGCCTCGGGCAGCTTCTCCAGCCAGCCCTCGGCGTCCGGTGCCGTCTCACCGAGCGCCCTGACCAGACGCCGCGGCGGTTCGAAAGCCATACGCGAGAGTTTCCTTCCAGTACGCGTCACGCCGTGGGCGTCGCCGATGCCGAGCCGGTGGCCGCACGCTCGGCGAGCCCAGGGAAGGCTACGCTCTCGCCGCGCCAGCGCACCGCCCGCACCGCCGCCTCCCGCAGCGCCTCGGCGGCCGTACGCCGCCGCGGGCCCGTGGAGGCACGCACCAGATCCGAGTAGACCCCGGCCACCCGGTCCTCCACCTCGGCGGCCAGCCGGGCCGCCGCCGAGGAGTCCGGCACCGCGAACGGCAGGGCGTACCCCGCCTCCGCCGGCACCGGCTCCCCGCCCAGGTCCAGCACCTCGCGCACCAGGAGGTCCCGCCGGGCCCGATGAGCGTCGTACGCGCCCCGCGCCTCGCCGCGACGCCCCTCCCGGATCCGCCCACCGACGACGCCGTACCCGTACACCGCCGCATGCTCCGCGGCCAGCGCCGCCTGGAGAGCCGTCAGCTCCCCGGCCTTCGCCTTGCTCACGCCTCACCCTCCGTCAGCAGATACACATGGGCCGCTCCGGCCGCCGCCACCGAGGCCAGCAGCCGGGCCAGTTCGCCGGGCAGGTCCAGCAGTGCCTCGGTTCTCCGGTCCGCCAGAGTCCGTTCGGCGGTGGCGAGTTCCGTCAGGGCGACTTTCGCGTCAGTCGGTACCGCCGACGGGCTCACCGATACAGAAGGGGAAGCAGAGGCGGAGGGTGTTGCCGTTCCCGACGCCGTACCGCCGAACGCCGCCACATGCCGGACCACCTCCGCGCGCAGCGGTCGCAGCCGCTCCGCGAGCCCGGGATGCGCGGCGATCACCGCGTCGTAGTGCTCCACCAGCCCGGCGCTGTCCCGGGCCGCACGCGCGCGTGCCCGGTCGGCGGCCGACGGGCTGCCGGCGGTGCCGTCGGTGTCCGGTGCGGACGAACAGCCCACGAGCAGGACCGCCCCGGCGGCCGAGGCGAACAGGCTCCTTCTGCGCGGCCCGGAGGGCATGCGCGGCGGCGGGGGAAACGGCACGGCAGACGTCCTCGGGGGCTCGTACGGAGGGGTGGGCGGCACGCCCGTGATCACGGTACCCGTGGCCATGTCCAAGACCACTCACCGGCACCCGTCCGCTACCCGATGGACGGCAACACACCCCCGGACCGGATACCCTTTGACCAGACACGCGACCCATCCCACAACAGCACACGCGGCCGAGGAGTCACCCGGATGAGCACCACCCAGAGCGAGAGGCTGCGAGAACTTCTGGAACCGCTCGTCAGCTCCCAGGGCCTTGATCTCGAAGAGATCGCCGTGGACTCCGTCGGACGCAAACGGGTGCTGCGCGTCGTCGTCGACTCCGACACCGGAGCCGACCTGGATCAGATCGCCGATGTGAGCCGCGCGCTCTCGGCGAAGCTCGACGAGACCAATGCGATGGGCGAAGCCGCGTACGACCTCGAAGTGGGCACCCCCGGCGCGGAGCGCGAGCTCACGGAGCACCGGCACTACGTGCGCGCTGTCGACCGCCTGGTGAAGTTCCAGCTCGGTGAGGGTGGAGAGCTGGTGGCCCGGATCATGACCGTGGACGACGAGGGCGTGGACCTCGAAGTGCCCGGCGTGAAGGGCCGCAAGGCCACGAGCCGCAGACTCGCCTTCGGTGACATCGCCAAGGCCCGCGTGCAGGTCGAGTTCAACCGCAAGGACAAGAAGGACATGAAGGAAGAGGAGGAGGCGTAGCCGTGGACATCGACATGAGCGCCCTGCGGGGCTTGGTTCGGGAGAAGGAGATCTCCTTCGACCTGTTGGTCGAGGCGATCGAGTCGGCCCTCCTCATCGCGTACCACCGCACCGAGGGAAGCCACCGCCACGCGCGCGTGAAGCTCGACCGGGAGTCGGGGCACGTGGTCGTGTGGGCGAAGGAGGACCCCGAGGACCTCGAAGAGGGCCAGGAGCCCCGGGAGTTCGACGACACCCCGTCCGACTTCGGCCGGATCGCCGCCACCACCGCCAAGCAGGTCATCCTCCAGCGGCTGCGCGACGCCGAGGACGACGCCACGCTCGGCGAGTACGCGGGGCGCGAGGGCGACATCGTCACCGGTGTGGTCCAGCAGGGCCGCGACCCGAAGAACGTGCTCGTGGACATCGGCAAGCTGGAGGCCATCCTGCCGGTGCAGGAGCAGGTGCCCGGCGAGACCTACCCGCACGGCATGCGGCTGCGCAGTTACGTCGTACGAGTGGCGAAGGGTGTCCGTGGCCCGTCCGTCACCCTCTCGCGCACGCACCCGAACCTGGTGAAGAAGCTCTTCGCCCTGGAGGTGCCGGAGATCGCCGACGGGTCGGTGGAGATCGCCGCCATCGCGCGTGAGGCCGGGCACCGTACGAAGATCGCCGTACGCTCCACCCGTTCCGGTCTGAACGCCAAGGGTGCCTGCATCGGCCCCATGGGCGGCCGGGTGCGCAATGTGATGGGCGAGCTGAACGGCGAGAAGATCGACATCGTCGACTGGTCGGACGACCCGGCCGAGATGGTGGCGAACGCGCTCTCCCCGGCCCGCGTCTCCAAGGTGGAGGTCGTGGACATGGCGGCCCGGTCCGCCCGGGTCACCGTGCCGGACTACCAGCTGTCGCTGGCGATCGGCAAGGAGGGGCAGAATGCCCGACTTGCGGCCCGCCTCACCGGCTGGCGCATCGACATCCGTCCCGACACCGAGCAGCCCGGGGAATAGATCCGCGCCGCAGGTGGCTTAGATCACGACAACAACCGTTCGATTCTTGCCCCAAAGGGGTGAGGTCGGTGCGGGGAGGTAGACTTAACAGTGTCTGGCCGGACGCGAGCCCCAGCATGCCCCGAGCGCACCTGCGTGGGATGCCGGGAGCGAGCGGCCAAGAAGGACTTGCTGCGGATCGTGGCGATTAAGGACGAGTGCGTCCCGGATCATCGCGGTACGCTGCCCGGCCGGGGTGCATATGTGCACCCCGCCCTGGTCTGTCTCGACCTGGCGGTACGCCGTCGGGCGTTCCCACGGGCGTTGCGCGCCCCGGGACCGCTCGACACCAAGGCGTTGCGCCTCTACGTCGAGCAGGCAACACCGTAAGAAGCGTTGCGCGGAACCCCCGCGCGGCCCAGGTACCCCGCGAGTTGGAAGTAGGTCGAGATTGCGATGAGCACTCGATGAGCACGCGATGAGTACGCCCATGAAGTAGCGACGGTCCGGACGCAACCCGGACCTAAAAGGAGCGAAGTGGCTAAGGTCCGGGTATACGAACTCGCCAAGGAGTTCGGTGTGGAGAGCAAGGTCGTCATGGCCAAGCTCCAGGAACTCGGTGAATTCGTCCGTTCGGCGTCTTCGACCATCGAAGCGCCCGTTGTCCGTAAGCTGACGGACGCCCTCCAGCAGGGTGGCGGTGGCGGCAAGCCCGCTTCCGCCCGCAAGGCTGCCCCGGCGAAGCCGGCAGCCCCCTCCCCGGCGCAGGCTGCCCGTCCGGCCGCCCCGCGCCCGCCGGCCCCCAAGCCGGCCGCCGCCGAGAAGCCCGCGGCTCCCGCCGCGTCGGCCGCTCCCGGCCCCCGTCCCACTCCGGGCCCGAAGCCCGCGCCGCGGCCCGCCCCGGCGTCCCCGGCTCCGACCACGCCCGAGTTCACGGCGCCCCCGGCGGCTCCCGCCGCCCCGGCCGCCGCTCAGGGCCAGGGATCCGGCGCGCGTCCGGGCGCTCCGCGTCCGGGTGGCCAGGCCCCGCGTCCGGGCGCCCCGCGTCCCGCGGGCGGTCCCGGTCAGGGTGGTCAGGGCCGCGGTGACCGTGGCGACCGTCCCGGCGCTCCGCGTCCGGGTGGCCAGGCGCCGCGTCCCGGTGCCCGTCCGGCCGGTCCCCGTCCGGGCAACAACCCCTTCACCTCTGGTGGCTCCACCGGCATGGCGCGCCCGCAGGCGCCCCGTCCGGGCGGTGCCCCGCGTCCGGGCGGCCCCGGTGGCCCCGGCGCTCCCGGCGGCGCTCCGCGTCCGCAGGGCCAGGGCGGTCCTCGTCCCCAGGGCGCGGCGGGCGGTCCCCGTCCGCAGGCCCCGGGCGGCGCGCGTCCCACCCCGGGCGGCATGCCCCGTCCGCAGGGCGGCGGCCCGCGTCCCGGCGGCGGCCCCGGCGGCCCCCGTCCGAACCCCGGCATGATGCCGCAGCGTCCCGCTGCCGGCCCGCGTCCCGGCGGTGGCCCCGGCGGCCGCGGTCCGGGCGGTGCGGGTCGTCCCGGCGGTGCCGGTCGTCCCGGTGGCGGCGGCGGCTTCGCCGGTCGTCCCGGTGGCGGCGGTGGCGCCCGTCCGGGTGGCGGCGGCGGTTTCGCCGGTCGTCCCGGTGGCGGTGGCCCCGGCGGCGGTGGCGGCGGCTTCGGCGGCGGCGGTGGCCGTCCCGGCTTCGGCGGTCGTCCGGGTGGTCCCGGTGGCCGTGGTGGCACGCAGGGCGCCTTCGGCCGTCCCGGCGGTCCCGCGCGTCGTGGTCGCAAGTCGAAGCGGCAGCGGCGCCAGGAGTACGAGGCCATGCAGGCCCCGAGCGTCGGCGGCGTGATGCTGCCGCGCGGCAACGGCGAGACCATCCGTCTCTCCCGCGGCGCGTCGCTCACCGACTTCGCGGAGAAGATCAACGCCAACCCGGCGTCCCTCGTCGCGGTCATGATGAACCTCGGCGAGATGGTCACGGCCACGCAGTCCGTCTCCGACGAGACGCTCCAGCTCCTCGCGGGCGAGATGAACTACGAGGTTCAGATCGTCAGCCCCGAGGAGGAGGACCGCGAGCTGCTCGAGTCCTTCGACCTGGAGTTCGGCGAGGACGAGGGCACCGAGGAAGACCTGGTCGTCCGTCCGCCGGTCGTGACCGTCATGGGTCACGTCGACCACGGTAAGACCCGACTCCTCGACGCCATCCGCAAGACGAACGTCATCGCGGGCGAGGCCGGCGGCATCACCCAGCACATCGGTGCCTACCAGGTCGCGACCGAGGTCAACGGCGAGGACCGCAAGATCACCTTCATCGACACCCCGGGTCACGAGGCGTTCACCGCCATGCGTGCCCGTGGTGCGAAGTCGACCGACATCGCGATCCTGGTCGTCGCGGCCAACGACGGCGTCATGCCGCAGACGGTCGAGGCGCTCAACCACGCCAAGGCGGCCGACGTCCCGATCGTCGTCGCGGTCAACAAGATCGACGTCGAGGGCGCCGACCCGACCAAGGTCCGCGGTCAGCTGACCGAGTACGGCCTGGTCGCCGAGGAGTACGGCGGCGACACGATGTTCGTCGACATCTCCGCCAAGCAGGGTCTGCACATCGACTCCCTGCTGGAGGCCGTGATCCTGACGGCCGACGCCTCGCTCGACCTGCGCGCCAACCCCAACCAGGACGCGCAGGGCATCTCGATCGAGTCCCGGCTCGACCGCGGCCGCGGTGCCGTGGCGACGGTCCTCGTCCAGCGAGGCACCCTGCGGGTCGGCGAGACGATGGTGGTGGGCGACGCCTACGGCCGCGTCCGCGCCATGCTCGACGACAACGGCAACAACGTCGCCGAGGCCGGCCCCTCGACCCCGGTCCAGGTGCTGGGTCTGACCAACGTCCCGGGTGCGGGCGACAACTTCATCGTGGTGGACGAGGACCGTACGGCCCGTCAGATCGCGGAGAAGCGCGCCGCCCGTGAGCGCAACGCCGCGTTCGCCAAGCGCACGCGCCGCGTCTCCCTCGAGGACCTGGACAAGGTGCTCAAGGCCGGCGAGGTCCAGCAGCTCAACCTCATCATCAAGGGCGACGCTTCTGGTTCCGTCGAGGCCCTGGAGTCCTCGCTGCTCCAGCTCGACGTCGGCGAAGAGGTCGACATCCGCGTCCTGCACCGCGGCGTCGGTGCGGTCACGGAGTCCGACATCGACCTGGCGATGGGCTCGGACGCCATCGTGATCGGCTTCAACGTCCGTGCGGCCGGCCGCGCGGCGCAGATGGCCGAGCGCGAGGGCGTGGACGTCCGCTACTACTCGGTCATCTACCAGGCGATCGAGGAGATCGAGGCGGCCCTCAAGGGCATGCTCAAGCCGGAGTACGAAGAGGTCGAGCTCGGTACGGCGGAGATCCGCGAGGTCTTCAAGTCGTCCAAGCTGGGCAACATCGCGGGTGTTCTCATCCGCTCCGGCGAGGTCAAGCGGAACACCAAGGCGCGCCTCATCCGCGACGGCAAGGTGGTCGCGGAGAACCTCAACATCGAGGGTCTGCGTCGCTTCAAGGACGATGTCACCGAGATCCGCGAAGGGTTCGAGGGCGGTATCAACCTCGGCAACTTCAACGACATCAAGGTCGACGACGTCATCGCGACGTACGAGATGCGCGAGAAGCCGCGCGCGTGACCTGACACGCGACTGGGGCCGGTCGGCGGAAGTTATTTCCGTCGATCGGCCCCGGCCGTTGCGTGTACGGTTCCCGTATCGGCGTCGACGCGGCGCCCGTACCCCGAACCGGCGGGACATCCGGAACACACATGTATGTGGGGACTCTGTCCTTCGACCTGCTTCTCGGCGACGTCCATTCGTTGAAGGAGAAGCGCTCCCTGGTCCGTCCGATCGTGGCCGAGCTCCAGCGCAGGTACGCGGTGAGCGCGGCGGAGACGGGCCATCAGAACCTCCATCGCAGGGCCGAGATCGGGCTCGCGATGGTCTCCGGGGACACGGGCCACCTCTCCGACGTACTGGACCGCTGTGAGCGGCTGGTCGCCGGGCGGCCCGAGGTGGAACTGCTCTCGGTTCGACGCAGGCTCCACAGCGACGAAGACTGAAGCAAGAGAAAAGCACTTAAGGAGACGGACCAGTGGCCGACAACGCGCGGGCGAAAAGGCTGGCGGACCTCATCCGGGAGGTGGTGGCCCAGAAGCTGCAACGCGGGATCAAGGACCCGCGGCTCGGCACGCACGTCACCATCACGGACACCCGGGTCACGGGTGACCTGCGGGAGGCGACCGTCTTCTACACGGTGTACGGCGACGACGAGGAGCGCAAGGAGGCGGCCGCCGGACTGGAGAGCGCCAAGGGCGTGCTCCGCTCCGCCGTCGGCGCCGCGGCGGGCGTGAAGTTCACCCCGACGCTGACCTTCGTGGCCGACGCGCTGCCCGACACCGCCCGGACCATCGAGGACCTCCTCGACAAGGCGCGCACCTCCGACGCGAAGGTGCGCGAGGCGTCCGCCGGCGCCGCCTACGCCGGTGAGGCGGACCCGTACAAGAAGCCGGGTGAAGACGAGGACGACAGCGCCGAATGACCCAGAAGAACCGGACGCCCGACGGCCTTGTCATCGTCGACAAGCCGTCGGGCTTCACTTCGCACGACGTGGTCGCCAAGATGCGCGGGATCGCCAGGACCCGCCGCGTCGGCCACGCCGGCACCCTCGACCCCATGGCGACGGGCGTGCTCGTCCTCGGCGTCGAGAAGGCCACCAAACTGCTCGGTCACCTCGCGCTGACCGAGAAGGAGTACCTGGGCACGATCCGGCTCGGCCAGACGACCCTGACCGACGACGCAGAGGGCGAGATCACGGGGTCGTCAGACGCCTCGAAGGTCACCCGCGAGGCCGTCGACGCCGGGATCGCCAAGCTGAGCGGCGACATCATGCAGGTGCCGTCCAAGGTCAGCGCCATCAAGATCGACGGCGTGCGCTCCTACAAGCGGGCACGTGAGGGCGAGGAGTTCGAGATCCCGGCCCGCCCGGTCACGGTCTCGTCCTTCACGGTGTACGACATGAGGGACGCGGTCGCCGAGGACGGCACCCCGGTCGTGGACCTGGTGGTGTCCGTGGTCTGCTCCTCCGGCACCTACATCCGCGCCCTTGCCCGTGACCTGGGCGCCGATCTGGGCGTCGGCGGCCACCTCACGGCGCTGCGCCGGACGCGGGTGGGCCCGTACAAGCTGGATTCGGCGAAGACGCTGGACCAGCTCCAGCAGGAGCTGACCGTGATGCCGATCGCCGAGGCCGCCACCGCCGCGTTCCCGCGCTGGGACGTGGACGCCAAGCGGGCGCGGCTGCTCCTCAACGGCGTACGCCTGGAGATGCCCGAGGAGTACGCGGGCCGCGGGGCGGTGGCGGTGTTCGATCCGGACGGCCGCTTCCTGGCGCTCGTCGAGGAGCACAAGGGGAAGGCGAAGAGCCTGGCCGTCTTCGGCTGAGGCTCTTGAGGGTCTGCTTCTGAGGATCTGCTTCGCCCGTGGAGCGGCGCGCACGGGGTATTGCGCTGCCCGCCGCTCCACGGTCCCCCCTCGGTTCCCCCACCCCTAGGGTGTATCCACCCGTCGCCCTCTGTTCACCCTCGCGGGCAGGCGCTCGGAGTGAACCGAGGGAGCGGAAGGGGGCGCGTTCGCCGAGCGATCTGTCCCGCTGATCATCCCGCGCCTACCGTCGATTCAGGCACGGCTGTACGGCGGGGAGGTTCGACCATGGCGGGACGGGGCCCGCGGCCCAGGGGCGGCCACGGGACACCGGAGGACGGCGCGCGGATGTCCGGGTTCCCCCGGGACGCCGACGGCGCCCTGGTCCGCATCCACGATCTCGCCGGGCGCCTGCGCGGCCTCGGCTTCGTGGCCGACCACCACGGCACGGTGATCACCAGCCACGAGGCGGTGGACGGTCTGCCCCGCCTGGTCCTCAGCACGACCGAAGAGCGCACCTGCGTGGCGACGGCCGACGCGATCACCGCCCTGCCCACCCTCGGTCTCGCGCTGGTGCGCACGGAGGGCCTCGACGCGGAGCCGCTGCCGGTGACGGTCCGGGAGCGCCCCGAGCCCGGCCGCTACGTCCGTATCGCGGCAGGCGGCTGGCGAGAGGCGAGGATCCTGGGCACCACCCCCGTGACCTACACCGCCACGGACCGCGTCCACCACCTCTCCCACACCCTGGAACTGGCGATCGGCACGGCGGGCCGGGACGCGCTGCGCCTCGGGGGAGGAGCGGCGGGCGGCCCGGTCCTGGACGCCGAGACGGGTGCGGTCATCGCCGTCCTGGGCACAGCCCTCCGCAACAGCCACCGCGACGAGGGCTTCGCGATCCCACTCCACCCTCCCGCCCCCGGCCCACTGTCCGACCTCCTCTCCGAGAACGCCACCACGGTCCCCGCCTACGGCGCCGACCTGAACCTCGCGGGCGTCCTGGAACTGACGGCGACTACGGTGGGCCAGGACGGCCCGCCCGGCCCGACGGAGGCAGCGCCGGTGGAACGGGCCTGCCCGGCAAGGGAGTTCGACACCTTCACCTCGTCCACGAAAGCCTCCGTACTCGCCCTGGTCGGCCCCCCGGGAAGCGGCCGTACGACAGAACTGGCCGCGCTGGCCACCCGCCGCCACCGGGGCCCGGCCCCCGCGCCCACACTGTGGCTGCGCGGCGCCGACCTGAAGGCGGACGACACGTCGGTGGCGGACGCGGCGACCCGAGCCGTCTCCCGAGCGGCCCGCATCATCGCAGCGTCCCGAGCGACGACGCCGGAGGCGCTGGGCGACCTGACCCCCGAACACCTGACCCGAACGACCCCCCACCCCCTGCTCCTCCTCCTCGACAGCCCCGAGGAAATGCCGCCCCTCCTCTCCCACCGCCTGCCCGCCTGGACGTCCGGCACGGCCGAGTGGCTCCGAGAGACGGGCGCGAGGCTGGTGGTGGCATGCAGGGAGGAGTACTGGGAGGCGGCTGGGGCGATGTTCCCGGGGGAGATGCTGTACGCCGGAGGACCTGAACAGGACGACGAACACCAGGTGGCACAACTCGACGCCGGCCCCGGCATCTCAGCCTGTCCGTCGTTCGAAGCTGAGCCCGCAGCCGTCCCGAGCTCCCACCCGCCCTTCCCGGCCTCTCCGGCGTTTGAGGCCGAGCCTGCAGCCGTCCCGAGCCCGCACTCACCCTTCCCAGCCCGTCCGGCGTTTGAGGACGAGGCCCCTTCAGGGCCGACGGGGGTCCAGGGGGCGGAGCCCCCTGGCGGGGTGGAAGGGGCGGAGCCCCTTGAGGATGGGACGGGTAGGGGCGGCGGGGGCGAGAACAGTCGGCGGCTTCCGGGGTGTGTGCGGCTGGGGGAGCTCACCCCGGCCGAAGCCGAACTGGCCCGCGCCGGATACGGCATCCCCGACACCGCCCTGCTCCCACGCGACGCCCGCCACCCCCTCACCCTCCGCCTACTCTCGGAGGTCCGCACAGCCCTCCCCGACGCCCCCCACACCCGCATCGCCAGGGACGACGTCCTAGCCGCCCACCTGGACCTCATGTGCCTCCGCATCGCCGTACGCCTCGCCGCGGAGAACGGCCTGAGAGGCACCGCCGTCAAACGCCTCGCCGCAAAGGTCGCCGGCCAGATCCACGAGGCCGCCCGCCGCAGCCTCGGCCCCGGCCAGGGCGAACTGGACCGCAAGTCGTTCGAGGCCGTCTTCCCCTGGGGCCCGGCCCCCGCAGGGCTCGGCGGCGGCACCGGCTGGGCCTCCGCCGTCCTCACCGAGGGCCTCCTCGTCCCAGCCGGCCACGGCTACCGCTTCGCCCACGAGGAGTTCGCCAACTGGATCCAGGGCATGCACCTCGACCTGGACGAAGCCCTGCGCGCCTTGGTCCACCGCCGCCGCACGGAGGACCACCACCCGCTTCCCGTACCGCACCACCGCATCGGCCCGGTGGTGGAGGCCCTGCTCCTCGTCGCCCGCCAGCACACCCCACTCCAATTCGCCCTGAAACTCCAGGAGTTGGTGCACGCCCTGGAGGCCGACCCGCACTCCTGGTGGGCCGCCCGCCTCCTCTCCCAGGCCCTCCTGAGGGTCCCCGACGCGACCCCGTACACCGACGTGCTGCACACCCTCACCCACCGCATCGTGGCCTGGCGACAGCAACGGCAGCCCGTACCCGCCGAGTTCGGCCCGGACTTCTGGACCGCCCTGCCGCTGCCGTGCGAGGCCCGTCTGGACCTCCTGCACCGGCTGGTCCTCGCGGACACCAGGACGGGCCCCCGGTACCTGGACGCGGCGGCCCGGCTCCTCGTCGCCGACGCCACCGCCGTACAACCGCACCTCACCCGCTGGTTCCACGACGACCGTCCGCTGCCCGCGACGCCGCACGCGACCGTCGCCCGGGCCGCGCAGGCGCTGCTGCACACGCACCGGCACGGCGCGCTGGACGATCTGACCGAGACGCTCGTGGAGGCGGGACACCGGCGGGCCGACGAGCTGCTCGCCGTGCTGGCGGAGGAGGAGCCGTCCGCGATCTGCCGGGCCGTCGACCGATGGGCGCACGACGAGCGGCCCGCGCGGCGCGTCGCGGCCGTGGCGTACGGCCTGCGCGCCGCCCCGCACGTCCGCACCACCGCCGACCGCGAACTCCTGCGCTACGCCGCCCTCGCCCTGCTCGCCCGCCCCGCCGACTGCACCCTGCACGGCGGCGCGCTCGCCCTGCTCGTCCGCGACCCGTACACCCGGGACCGCCATCTCCCGCTCGCGCTGCGGCACTTCGCGGCCGGTGACCCGCAGTTCCCGCCGAACGCCCTGGTCGGCGCCCTGGCCACCCACCCCGACCTGGTCCTCGACGCCTTCCGGGAGCGGCTGCGCCACCCGGACGCGGGCCCAGCCCTGCGCACCCTCGCCGACGTCACCACCCCGGCGCTGGCCGGCCGGGTCGTCGTGCTGGTCCGGGAGGCGGTGGAGCTGCGACCGGAGCGGGCCGGGGACGTCGCCGCCTACGTGGACCGCCGCCTGGACCAGGGCCCGGCCGCCCGAGCCGTACTGTTCCCGCTGGTCACCGGCCTCCTGTACGGCGCCCCCGAGCCGGTGCGCGCCGCCCTCGCCGGCATCCTCGCGACCCCCGGCACCCCCGGCTCCCGCCCCCTGCGCCAGGAACTCCTCGAACTCCTCCTCGCCCAGGAGCGCGATCCGGCCGTTCTGGACGCCGTACTGCACGCTGCCGCCCAGCAGGACGGCGAGGGGCTGCGCGACCTGGTCCACCGCACCGGACTCCTCCTCGTCCGCACGCCGGACGGCGCGAGCCGTTTCGACCGCGGCCTGGTCGATCTCGGCCGCCATGTGCCCGGCTTCGCCGCCCGGGTGGCGGGCTGGCTCACGGATCAGCCGCAGGACTGGGCGGCCGTGGTGGGGCCCAGTACGCGGCGGATGATCGAGAATCTGGCGGGCGTCCGCGTCCCTGCCTGAGCGAACCAGCCTCGAACCGAATTCCCGAGCCGAATCTCGAACCGAATCTCGAGCAGACCTCGAGGGAGATCTGATTGACCGGATCGCGTCACGTGCGAACCGTCACAGCCTCCATGCCGATGCGGGGCGGGAGCACGCGGCATGGCACCCTTAGACCTGCGTAGAAGGTAGTGACGGACACGGGTTCGACAAGGAGCGGTCACAGTGCAGCGCTGGCGTGGCTTGGAGGACATCCCCCAGGACTGGGGGCGCAGCGTCGTCACCATCGGTTCCTACGACGGTGTCCACCGCGGACACCAGCTCATCATTCAGCACACCGTGGATCGCGCCCGCGAACTGGGCCTGCCCGCGGTGGTGGTCACCTTCGACCCGCACCCCAAGGAGGTGCTGCGCCCGGGCACCCATCCGCCCCTGCTGGCCCCGCACCACCGGCGGGCCGAACTCATGGCGGACCTGGGCGTGGACGCGGTCCTGGTGCTCCCGTTCACCACGGAGTTCTCCAACCTGTCCCCGGCGGACTTCATCGTGAAGGTCCTCATCGACAAGCTGCGCGCCAAGGCGGTGGTCGAGGGCCCGAACTTCCGCTTCGGCCACCGTGCGGCGGGTGACGTCATGTACCTGGCCGAGCTGGGCAAGACGTACGACTTCGACGTCGAGGTCGTCGACCTGTTCGTGTCCGGCGAGGCGGGCGGCGGCCAGCCGTTCTCCTCGACCCTGACCCGGCGGCTGGTCGGCGAGGGCGATGTCGAGGGCGCGATGGAGATCCTGGGCCGCCCGCACCGCGTCGAGGGCGTGGTGGTGCGCGGCGCCCAGCGGGGGCGTGAGTTGGGCGTCCCGACGGCGAACGTCGAGACCCTCCCGCACACCGCGATCCCCGCGGACGGCGTGTACGCCGGCTGGCTGCACGCCCAGGGCGAGGCGATGCCGGCCGCGATCTCCGTAGGCACCAACCCGACGTTCGACGGCACCGAGCGCACGGTGGAGGCGCATGTCATCGACCGCGTCGGCCTCGACCTCTACGGCCTGCACGTCGCCGTCGACTTCCTGGCCTACGTGCGCGGTCAGGTGAAGTTCGACTCGCTGGACGCGCTGATCGAGCGGATGGGCGAGGACATCAAGGTCAGCCGCGAACTGACAGCGGCGGCGGAGGCGGGCGACCGCTGACGGCGGCCACGACGCCAAAGGGCGGCCGGTGCCTCACGGGCACCGGCCGCCCTTTGGGTTCGGGGCCTACTGCTGGGGCGGCTGGGGGTACGGGTAGGGCGGCTGGCCCTGCTGCGGGTAGGGCTGGCCGGGCTGCTGGGGCTGCCCAGGGTGCTGGGGCTGTCCGGGCAGGTACTGACCCGGCGCAGGCTGCCCAGGCTGATAGGGCTGCTGAGGCTGCTGGGGCTGACCCGGAAGGGGCTGGCCGGGCATCGGCGGGGCCGCCACCGGGGGCGGGTTGCCGTCGTTGGTCCACAGCCCGTGAGCCTGCTGATGGCGTACGAAGTCCTCGGCGACCATCGCCGCGAGGTTGAAGTACGCCTCCCGCACCTTGGGCCGCATCATGTCGAGGTCGACCTCGGCACCGGCGGAGAGATGCTCGTCGAAGGGCACGACGACGACGCCGCGGCAGCGGGTCTCGAAGTGACTGACGATGTCCTCGACCTTGATCATCTTCCCGGTCTCGCGCACACCGGAGATGACGGTGAGGGAGCGTGAGACGAGATCGGCGTACCCGTGGGCGGACAGCCAGTCCAGCGTCGTACTGGCGCTGGAGGCGCCGTCCACGGAGGGCGTCGAGATGATGATGAGCTGGTCGGCGAGGTCGAGCACGCCGCGCATGGCGGAGTAGAGAAGACCGGTGCCGGAGTCGGTGAGGATGATCGGGTACTGCTTGCCGAGCACGTCGATGGCGCGCCGGTAGTCCTCGTCGTTGAACGTCGTGGACACGGCCGGGTCGACATCATTGGCGATGATCTCCAGCCCGGAGGAGGCCTGGGAGGTGAACCGCCGGATGTCCATGTACGAGTTGAGGTACGGGATCGCCTGGACGAGGTCACGGATGGTGGCCCCGGTCTCGCGACGCACGCGGCGGCCGAGGGTACCGGCGTCCGGGTTGGCGTCGATGGCGAGGATCTTGTCCTGCCGCTCGGTGGCGAGGGTGGACCCGAGGGCGGTCGTGGTCGTGGTCTTCCCCACCCCACCCTTCAGGCTGATGACAGCGATCCGATAGCAGGACAGCACGGGCGTACGGATGAGTTCGAGCTTCCGCTGCCGCTCGGCCTCCTCCTTCTTCCCACCGATCTTGAACCGGCCCCCGGCGGCTGCGGGCCGCCCACTCTTCGCCTTCTGCTTCTTGTTGTTGAGCAGCCGATCCGACGACAGCTCCACGGCAGCGGTGTATCCAAGGGGAGCGGCCCCCGGATTGGTCGGCTGCCGCTGATCATGCTGCACAGGCTGAGGCCAAGCGGCCCCGGCACGGGGGTCGACGGGCTGGTGAGGGGCGGCTCCGGGGTGCGGCTGACCTTGCGGCGGCGTACCCGGGTGGGCCTGCGGGGGGATACCGGGCTGGGGCTGCCCCTGCGGCGGCATGGCGGGCTGGGGTTGGCCGTGCGGGGGTACGCCTGACTGGGCCTGACCCTGCGGTGACACGCCGGGCTGCGCCTGGCCCTGCTGGGACGCGTCGGCTTGCGGCGGCATTCCGGGCTGGGGTTGGCCGTGCGGCGGTACGCCCGGGTGAGCCTGCGGCGATGCACCGGCCTGTGCCGGGATCCCCGGCTGGGGCTGAGCGCCGTATGGCGGTACACCCTGCGGGGCCTGCGGCTGGTCCTGCGCGGACATGCCGGGCTGCGCGGGGCCCTGGCCGGGTACGGGGCCCGGCTGAGCGGGCACCTGCGGGAAGCCGTAACCGCTGGGCTGGGCGGAGGCGTTGGGGGCGGGCTGACCGGGTGGAGTCGCCGGGGTGCCGGGCTGCGGGAAGCCGTAACTGCCCTGCGGGTTGGACGGGGCAGCGGCCTGCGATCCGGGCTGGGGGAAGCCGTATGCGCTCTGCGGCGTGGGCGCCGGGGCAGGGCTGTCGGTCGGCTGGGGGGTCGGAGGCTGCTGTGCGGCCGGGGCGGGTGCGCCGGGCTGCGGGAAGCCGTAGCCGCCCTGCGGGTTGGGGGCAGGAGTGGCTTGTGCCCCGGGCTGAGGGAAGCCGTATCCGGCCTGCGGCGTCTGTGCCGGGACAGGGTTCTCGGTCGGCTGTGCGGCCGGGGTGGACTGCGATCCCGGCTGGGGGAAGCCGTATCCACCTTGCGGCGTGGGCGCCGTGGCGGGGGGCTGCTGCGGGAAGCCGGGGACGGGCTGCTGGGGTGCGGCGGCCGTCGGCGGGGTCGTGGGCGGCTGGTTCCAGGCGGCGGGCGCGGGCTGCGGGGCCTGCGGCTGGAATGGCGGCTGCGGCTGGACCTGCGGTTGCTGGATGGGCGCGGGCTGCTGCGCGGCGGGCGCAGCCGGGGGCTCGGCGGGAGCCGTCGGCTGCTGCGGCTGTGCGGGCCACTGCGGCGCGGAGGCCGGGGCGGCGGGTTGGTAGGACGGCGGCAATGGGGGCATCCCGGCCTGCTGTGCTGGCGGGGGAGTCCAGGCGGGCGGCGCGTCCTGCGGAGCATCGGAAACAGCCGGGACGGCGTCCTGCGGCGCGCTGTCCTGCGGTACCGCGTCCTGCGGTGCGCTGTCTTGCGGTACGGCGTCGGCGGGCACGGCGTCCTGCGGAGCGACGTCCTGGGGGCCCTTACCCAAGGGCGCGGCGTCTTCGGCTACGGCATCCTCCGGCACGGAGTCCGAAGGCTCGGTGTCCGTCAGCTCAGGCTGAGAGGGCTTGGCGTCGGCGGGTTCGGCGCCGCCAAAATCGGCGTCCACCAGCTCGGCGTCGGCGGGCTCGGCCCCTGCAAAGCCGACGTCGACCGGCTCGGCGTCCGTGGGCGCGGCGCCGACAGGACCGGCGTCGACCGGCTCGGTACCAACAAGGCCGCCCTCCACCGGCTCGGCGTCCGCAGTTGCCGCGTCCGTCGAACCCGCGTGCACCACTCCCGTGTCCGCCGGTCCCGCGTTCTCCTGCTCGGCGTCCGCTACTTCCCCGTCGGCGGACTCGGCGTTCTCAGCTCCCGCGACCACCGGCACGGCGCCCACCGAATCGGTGCCCTCGGCTTCCGCGCTCACCAGCCCTGCGTGAACCTGCTCGCTCTCCACGGGTCCCGCGTTCACGGGCCCGTCGGACGCAACTCCCGCGTCCGCCGACTCGACGTCCGTCGACTCCGCGTCCATCAGCTCGGCGTCGGTCGCACCGGCGTTCTCCGGCTCGGTGTTCTCCGCCTCGGCGTTCACCACACCCGCGTCCGCCGGCTCGACCTCGGTCGGCTCCGCGTTCGTCAGCTCGGCGCTGACAGATCCGGCGCTCTCCGCCTCGGAGTTCACCACACCCGCGTCCGCCAGCCCGTCCTCGACCGGCCCCGCGTCCACCAGATGGGCGTCCGCCAGTTCCAGGTCCGCCGACTCGGCGTCAGTCGCCCCGGCATTCACCGACTCAGCGTCCGCCAGTCCCGGATTCGCCGGCCCCGAGCCGCCCTCGACCCCCGGCACCTCCGAGCCCTCGGCCGACGGCGCCCCCGTCCCCAGGAACCCCGCCTCAGCCGTAACGGCGACAACCTCGTCCCCGGCTTCCGGCACCCCCGTCTCCCCGGGCGTCGCCTCCGCCGTAGCACCGACGGAGTCCGCACCCTCGGAAGCCGGAGCCGCCGCCACATCCGCAGCGTCTGCCTGAACCTCGGCCGCAGCCTCCGCCCCGCCCGCGTCGGACACCGCACCGGAGTCGGACGCGACGCCCGTACCGCGGTCCTCGTCCCCCGACCGCAGCCCAGCCCCCGCGTCAGCCGCAGCCGCGCGTTCCTCGATCTCCCTCCTCAAGGCAACCGAGGAGAAGCGCATCGTCGCGCCGCTCTCCAGATCGCCGTTCCCGGAGTCGGACTCATCGGAGGCCGGAGCGGTGGACGTCGCTTCGGAGGGGGCGGAAGCCGGTGCGTTCCACTGGGACACCGGAATGCTCGGTACGGCCGTCGGCGAGGCACCGTCGGGCGACGGAGGCGTCGCCTGCGGCTCGAAGCCACTGCCCACCGGCAACTTGGGCACCGCGACCGGCCCACCGCCCGCCGGCGGAGGCGGAGTGAACGGCGCCCCGGGCGCGGGAGCAGCGGGAGGCGTATAGGGCGCTCCCGGCGTGGCAGCAGCCGGGGGCGTGTACGGCGCCCCGGGCGCGGGAGCCACCGGCGGTGTGTACGGCGCAGGCGGAGCCGGAGGAGTGAAAGGTGCTCCCGGTGCGGGCGACCCCTGCGGGACCGGCGGTGTCAACCCCGGCAGGGACGACGGCAGCGACGTAGGAGAAGGAGTGAACGAAGGCGCCGGGGCGGCGGACGCGTCACCTGAACCCGCCGGTCCCTGCGATGCCGAACCGGCAGCGGAACCCGAGCTCCCCGAACCGGCGGAGCCACTCGCGTTCTGCGTGTACCAGGCAGGCGGCGCGTAGTCGATGGTGAACTCGCCCGTGACCTCGTTCGCCGACTCCGCGTCGGGCTGGTCATCGCCGGGTGTGGCCCAGCCCCCGCGGATCCCGTCCCGATCGCTGCTCACAATTCCTCCTGGTGTGGTCGAGCACCCCCATGCCGTGCCGGGGCGACCATGGTTCGTCGTTCGAAGTCGTCCGAAGTCGTTCGAGGTCGTCCGTTCCAGTCGGCTCTCCCCCTGGGACACCGACACCCGGTCCACGGGTTCTGGCGTCGCGCCCGGTCCCAGCCTAATCACCACAGGCATCAGCCCGGCAGGCCCGTCCACCCCCGAGCAACAGCCCACTGCGTCACAGCCTGCCCCGAAGTGACGTACGCAGCCCTCTCATTGGTGAACAAACCGGGCGACACCTGTGAACAATCCGGAACGAAAACGAAGCAAGCGATCAAGCCCACCCCGAACCACTCGTCCGAACCAGCCCAGAAGGCAAGCAGGTTGGCGACCGCGGGGACGCCGCCGTACGTATGCCTCTACATGCCTACGCGTACCGACTACGACGAACGCCCCTGCGGCCGCCGTCCGTTCACTCCGAGGCGGCCACGCCCCCGTTGTGCGGCCCCGGCTCCAGGTCGAACTCCCCGTCCCGCGCGCCCAGCACGAACGCCCGCCACTCCGCCTCGGTGTACCGCAGCACCGTCTCCGGTTCCAGCGAGGACCGCATCGCCACCGCACCGCCGGGCAGCTGCGCGATCTCGACCCGCTCCTCGTGCGACTCGGTGCCCGGCGCGCTCTCCCACCGCACGCCCTTGATGTCGAGGGCGTACAGCTCGTCCCGCTCCCGCTCCTTGCGCGCCTTGATCTCCGCTTCCGTCTCCGCCATGCCCAGCGACCCCTTCCAGACTTCCGACGTACGGACCGTCCGCCGTAGGGACAATCCCGACGTACCCATGATCGGCGCGCTCACCCTAGTGGCCCAGCCCTCGCCGACCGCCCGGTTCCGGAACCGATGCAAGGGTGCCCACCTCAGGCTGGTACCCTGAGTGACGGCCGTTTGTGTACGCACCCCCGGAGCCTCTCGAAGGCCCTGGAGGCCGCGCCCAGCGGATCCCCGCCTCCCGAGTAACGGAAGCTCCCCCGAGACACAGACCGGGGGCACTCGGTGGCCATTTTCAAAGACTACGAGGAGTACGCGTGCCGCTCGACGCCGCTACGAAGAAGCAGATCATCAGCGAGTTCGGTCAGAAGGAGGGCGACACCGGCTCCCCCGAGGTCCAGGTCGCCATGCTTTCGCGCCGCATCTCGGACCTGACCGAGCACCTCAAGACCCACAAGCACGACCACCACTCCCGCCGTGGTCTGCTGATCCTGGTCGGTCAGCGCCGTCGCCTTCTCCAGTACCTGGCGAAGAAGGACATCCAGCGCTTCCGTGCGCTGGTCGACCGCCTGGGCATCCGCCGCGGTGCGGCGGGCGCCAAGTAAGACGCCGTGAAGGGAGCGGTTCCCGAGACGATCGGGGGCCGCTCCCTTTGCCGTACGCGCGAAACATGCGGAGTATCACACACGCTTTGTAGTGTGGTAGCACAACGCAATACGTAGGACACGCAACGAAGGAGAAGCGCACCCAGCCGCCGCCGGTCCTCGGTAGTGGCCCCCGGGGGGAAGCGAGCCCCGGGTGCTTCGATCGAAGACCGGCCCGCACCGCACGGAGTGCTTCTCCGCCATCGTCCCCCTGCCACACGGGCAGCAAGGGACAAAAGACGACAAGTAACGGAGAAAACGCTAGTGGAGAACGAGACCCACTACGCCGAGGCCGTCATCGACAACGGCGCCTTCGGCACCCGCACCATCCGCTTCGAGACGGGCCGCCTGGCCAAGCAGGCCGCCGGTTCCGCCGTGGCGTACCTGGACGACGACACCATGGTGCTGTCGGCCACCACCGCCTCCAAGAACCCCAAGGACCAGCTCGACTTCTTCCCGCTGACGGTGGACGTCGAGGAGCGGATGTACGCCGCCGGCAAGATCCCCGGCAGCTTCTTCCGCCGTGAGGGCCGGCCGAGCGAGGACGCGATCCTCACCTGCCGCCTCATCGACCGCCCGCTGCGCCCGTCCTTCAAGAAGGGCCTGCGCAACGAGATCCAGGTCGTCGCCACGATCATGGCGCTCAACCCCGACCACCTGTACGACGTCGTGGCGATCAACGCCGCCTCCGCGTCCACCCAGCTGGCCGGTCTGCCCTTCTCCGGCCCGATCGGCGGCGTCCGCGTCGCGCTGATCAACGGCCAGTGGGTCGCCTTCCCGACGCACACCGAGCTCGAGGACGCCGTCTTCGACATGGTTGTCGCGGGCCGCACCCTGGAGGACGGCGACGTCGCGATCATGATGGTCGAGGCCGAGGCCACCGACAAGACCATCAAGCTGGTCGAGGGCGGCGCCGAGGCGCCGACCGAGGAGGTCGTCGCCGCCGGTCTGGAAGCCGCGAAGCCCTTCATCAAGGTGCTGTGCAAGGCTCAGGCCGACCTCGCCGCGAAGGCCGCCAAGCCGACCGGCGAGTTCCCGATCTTCCTCGACTACCAGGACGACGTCCTGGAGGCGCTGGCCGCCGCCGTCAAGCCGGAGCTGGCCTCCGCGCTGACGATCGCGGGCAAGCAGGAGCGCGAGTCGGAGCTGGACCGCGTCAAGGCGCTCGCCGCCGAGAAGCTCCTGCCGGAGTTCGAGGGCCGCGAGAAGGAGATCTCCGCCGCGTACCGCTCGCTGACCAAGACCCTGGTCCGTGAGCGCGTCATCAAGGAGAAGAAGCGCATCGACGGCCGTGGCGTGACGGACATCCGTACGCTCGCCGCCGAGGTCGAGGCCATCCCGCGCGTGCACGGCTCCGCGGTGTTCGAGCGTGGCGAGACCCAGATCCTGGGCGTCACCACCCTCAACATGCTCCGCATGGAGCAGCAGCTCGACACGCTGTCGCCGGTCACGCGCAAGCGCTACATGCACAACTACAACTTCCCGCCGTACTCCACCGGCGAGACCGGCCGCGTCGGCTCCCCGAAGCGCCGCGAGATCGGCCACGGCGCTCTCGCCGAGCGCGCCCTGGTCCCGGTCCTGCCGACGCGCGAGGAGTTCCCCTACGCGATCCGCCAGGTCTCCGAGGCGCTGAGCTCCAACGGCTCGACGTCCATGGGCTCGGTCTGCGCCTCCACCATGTCGCTGCTGAACGCCGGTGTGCCGCTGAAGGCCCCCGTCGCCGGTATCGCCATGGGTCTGATCTCCCAGGAGATCGAGGGCGAGACGCACTACGTCACCCTCACCGACATCCTCGGTGCGGAGGACGCCTTCGGCGACATGGACTTCAAGGTCGCCGGCACCAAGGAGTTCGTGACCGCCCTCCAGCTCGACACCAAGCTGGACGGCATCCCGGCCTCCGTCCTGGCCGCCGCGCTCAAGCAGGCCCGTGACGCCCGCCTCCACATCCTCGACGTGATGATGGAAGCGATCGACACGCCGGACGAGATGTCCCCGAACGCCCCGCGGATCATCACCGTGAAGATCCCCGTGGACAAGATCGGTGAGGTCATCGGCCCCAAGGGCAAGATGATCAACCAGATCCAGGAGGACACCGGCGCCGAGATCACCATCGAGGACGACGGCACCATCTACATCGGTGCCGCCGACGGCCCGTCCGCCGAGGCCGCCCGTACGACCATCAACGGCATCGCCAACCCGACGATGCCCGAGGTCGGCGAGCGCTACCTGGGCACGGTCGTCAAGACCACGACCTTCGGCGCGTTCGTCTCCCTGCTGCCCGGCAAGGACGGTCTGCTGCACATCTCGCAGATCCGCAAGCTGGCCGGCGGCAAGCGTGTGGAGAACGTCGAGGACGTCCTCGGCGTGGGCCAGAAGGTCCAGGTCGAGATCGCCGAGATCGACTCCCGCGGCAAGCTCTCCCTGATCCCCGTGATCGAGGGCGAAGAGGCTGACGCCGACAAGAAGGACGACACCGACAAGTGACGTCTCGTAGCACCACGACGACGGCCCGCACCTCTTCGGAGGCGCGGGCCGTCGCCCGTACCCAAACCCTGATCAAGGGCACCAACGGCATCGGCACGGTCCGCAAGACCACCCTCCCGGGCGGCCTGCGCATCGTCACCGAGACCCTGCCCTCGGTCCGCTCGGCGACCTTCGGCATATGGGCCCATGTCGGCTCCCGCGACGAGACGCCGTCCCTGAACGGCGCCACGCACTACCTGGAGCACCTGCTCTTCAAGGGCACGCAGCGGCGTTCCGCGCTGGACATCTCCTCCGCCCTCGACGCCGTCGGCGGCGAGATGAACGCGTTCACGGCGAAGGAGTACACGTGCTACTACGCGCGCGTGCTCGACACCGACCTGCCGCTCGCCATCGACGTCGTCTGCGACATGCTGACCGGCTCCCTCATCCTCGAAGAGGACGTCAACGTCGAGCGCGGCGCGATCCTCGAAGAGATCGCGATGACCGAGGACGACCCGGGCGACTGCGTGCACGACCTGTTCGCGCACACCATGTTCGGCGACAACCCCCTCGGCCGCCCGGTCCTCGGCACGGTCGACACCGTCAACGCCCTCACCGCCGACCGCATCCGCCGCTTCTACAAGAAGCACTACGACCCGACCCACCTGGTCGTGGCGGCCGCCGGCAACATCGACCACAACAAGGTCGTACGACAGGTCCGCGCCGCCTTCGAGAAGTCCGGCGCCCTGAAGAACCACGACGCGGCGCCCATCGCCCCGCGCGACGGCCGCCGCACCCTGCGCACCTCCGGCCGCGTCGAGCTGATCGGCCGCAAGACCGAACAGGCCCATGTGGTCCTCGGCATGCCCGGCCTCGCCCGCACCGACGACCGCCGCTGGGCCCTCGGCGTGCTCAACACCGCCCTCGGCGGCGGGATGTCCTCCCGGCTGTTCCAGGAGGTCCGCGAGAAGCGGGGCCTGGCGTACAGCGTGTACTCGTACACCTCCGGGTTCGCCGACTGCGGACTGTTCGGCGTCTACGCCGGCTGCCGGCCCTCGCAGGTGCACGACGTGCTGAAGATCTGCCGCGACGAACTCGACCACGTCGCCCAGCACGGCCTCTCCGACGACGAGATCAGCCGCGCCATCGGCCAGCTCCAGGGCTCCACGGTCCTGGGCCTGGAGGACACCGGCGCGCTGATGAACCGCATCGGCAAGAGCGAACTGTGCTGGGGCGAGCAGATGTCCGTCGACGACATGCTGGCCCGGATAGCCTCGGTCACCGCGGACGACGTCCGCTCGGTGGCCCGGGACGTCCTCGGACAGCGGCCCTCGCTGTCGGTCATCGGCCCGCTGAAGGACAAGCAGGCGTCCCGTCTGCACGAAGCGGTCGCGTAAGCCTCTCCCGCACAAGCCCCTCCCGAAGGAAGCAAGAAGATGAGCAAGCTGCGAGTGGCGGTCCTCGGTGCCCAGGGCCGGATCGGCTCCGAGGCGGTACGGGCCGTCGAGGCCGCCGAGGACATGGAGCTGGTCGCCGCCCTGAGCCGGGGCGACAAGCTGGAGACCCTGGCCGAGACCGGCGCCCAGGTCGCCGTCGAACTGACCACGCCCGACTCGGTGATGGCCAACCTCGAGTACTGCGTGAGCCACGGCATCCACGCGGTCGTCGGTACGACGGGCTGGACCGAGGAGCGCCTCGCGCAACTGAACGGCTGGCTCGCCGGCTCCCCGGAGACCGGTGTGCTCATCGCGCCGAACTTCTCCATCGGGGCGGTGCTGAACATGAAGTTCGCGCAGATCGCCGCGCCCTACTTCGAGTCGGTGGAGGTTGTCGAACTGCACCATCCGAGGAAGGTCGACGCTCCCTCCGGCACCGCCACGCGCACGGCCCAGCTCATCGCCGAGGCGCGGCGCGCGGCGGGCACGCCGGAGGCGCCGGACGCCACGGAGACGGCCCTGGACGGCGCGCGGGGCGCGGACGTCGACGGCGTCCCGGTCCACTCCGTCCGCCTGCGCGGCCTGCTGGCCCACCAGGAGGTCCTCCTCGGCGGCGAGGGCGAGACCCTGACCATCCGCCACGACTCCCTGCACCACAGCAGCTTCATGCCGGGCATCCTGCTCGGCGCCCGCCGCGTGGTGACCACCCCGGGCCTCACCTTCGGCCTGGAACACTTCCTGGACCTGGGCTGAGCTGATAGCTGATGCGCGCCAAACTGTCCTACGCCCTCACGGCCGCCGTCCTGCTGGTCTACTTCGTCCTGGTCGGCAGCCGGGGCGTCATGCTCATCAAGGCCGGCACGCTGCTCACCGTCACCTTCGGCGTCTCGGTGCTGATCCTGCCGGTGATCGGGGTGTGGTTCCTGTGGAAGAACACCGAGTTCGTCCGCAAGGCCAACGCCCTCGCCGCGGAACTCGACGCCGAGGGCGGCCTACCCGTCGACGAGTTGAAGCGCACGCCGAGCGGCCGTATCGACCGTGACTCGGCCGACGAGGTCTTCGCCCGCCGCAAGGCCGAGACGGAGGACGCCCCCGAGGACTGGCGCAGCTGGTTCCGCCTCGCCGTCGCCTATCACGACGCACGCGACACGCCACGCGCCCGCAAGGCGATGCAACGCGCGATCAGCTTGAGGGAAGCGACGCGCTGAGTCGGCGGTACGACGAAGGGGCCCGGTCCACGTGGGTGGACCGGGCCCCTTCGTTCGTGTATTTGCTTGTCGCGGGTCAGCCCCGGCCGTTCTCCGAACCCCAGGCCTCGACCGTGTCCGCGGCCCGGTCGAACGCGTCAGGACGCCCCAGGAAGTCCGCGTTGTGCGTGGTCATCAGCGGCGCCAGATCCTCCGCGGGCCGATCGGAGCGTACGAGGACCAGTGCCTGCCCCTGCACGGTCCGCGGCAGCCCGAGCCAGCGCACCGGCTGCTGCGTCGTACGCACCGCGACGACCCGCTCCCAGGGCGCCGTACGCGTGGCGAAGAAGGCGACGTGGCGCACGCCCTGCGCACTCACCCACACGCCCATCCGCAGCAATCGCAGCGAGGCGGAGATCACGACCAGCGCGATACCGAAGACCACTCCGGCCGAACTCGGCGTGCCGGTCAGCGCGATGATGACCGCCGCGAAGAGCACATAGGAGGCGAGCAGCAGCAGAAGCGCGGCCGCGCCCACGCGCCAAGGCCCGGGACGGTAGGGCCGCCGCCAGCGGTCACGGTCGTCGAAGGGCAGCGCGACGTCGTCGGCTGCTTCGAAGGCTCGGTCGGCCGTCAGGAAGGGCAGGGGCACGGCTGGTCCTCACTCAATCCATGCTGGGGCTGTGCCCGGTGAGGCTATCGACACAGCTCCGCGCCCACCACCCTCGGGGGTCCGGATGGGGTCAGCGACCGTCCGTCGCCTGCGACTGCTGCGTCTGCCGCGGTGACTGGTCCTGGGAGAGCGCCGGCGTCCCGAGGATCAGCGCCCCCGCCAGCGCGGACACCATGGTCAGGCCCAGCAGCCAACGCCCGGCTATCTGCCCGGCGGTCGCCCGCTCGCGGGGCGGGGGAGTGACATTGCTCTGGAACATCGGGGGCTGCGGCTCCTATCGGACAGTTCGAACGAATCGTTCTCACTGAGACAGACGCACGAGAACCTCAAAAGGTGCCCTCTTCCCCCGATTTCGCAGAACTCGTGCCGGACCGGGACCGAACACCGCACTGTCAGTGCCGGGCCGTAGAGTGGGCGCCGCCCGAGTGAAGTGATGGAAGGACCCTCCGAGTCGTGACCGACACCCCCGCCGACGACCTCAAGCCCAGCTTCCGCAGCGACGTCACCGTCGAGCTGGTCAAGCACAGCGCGGCCGACTCCGACGTGCTGTGGGCCGCCCGTGTCTCCACCGCCGGTGAGCAGTCCCTGGACGAGCTGAAGAAGGACCCCGAGCGCTCCAAGGGCCTCATCAACTACCTGATGCGGGACCGGCACGGCAGCCCCTTCGAGCACAACTCGATGACCTTCTTCATCAGCGCCCCGATCTTCGTCTTCCGCGAGTTCATGCGGCACCGCGTGGGCTGGTCGTACAACGAGGAGTCCGGCCGGTACAGGGAGCTCCAGCCGGTCTTCTACGTCCCCGGCGAGTCCCGCAAGCTCGTCCAGGAGGGCCGCCCGGGCAAGTACGTCTTCGTGGAGGGCACCCAGGCCCAGCAGGAGCTGGTGGGCCACGCGATGGAGGACTCCTACCGCCAGTCGTACGAGGCGTACCAGGAGATGCTCGCCGCCGGTGTCGCCCGTGAGGTCGCCCGCGCGGTGCTCCCCGTCGGCCTGTTCTCCTCGATGTACGCCACCTGCAACGCCCGCTCGCTGATGCACTTCCTCGGCCTGCGTACCCAGCACGAGCTGGCGAAGGTGCCCTCCTTCCCACAGCGGGAGATCGAGATGGTCGGCGAGAAGATGGAGGCGGAGTGGGCCAAGCTCATGCCGCTCACCCACGCCGCCTTCAATGCGAACGGACGTGTGGCGCCGTAACGCACCCGCGTTCCCGGCCCGGCACAGATGTGCGCATCAGCCTCACGAAGTGTCCGTATTGCGGCATTTAGAGAAGTTCATCTAGCCTGATCAAACGGACCCGGCACTGCTTGAACCCCCGAGCAGGCAGTGCCGGGCTCCATCTTTGTCCTGACTTTTCCCGCACCCCTAGGGCAGACCACGCCTTGAGCAGCGAGTAGCGTGTAACCCATGGCTCCGACCTCCACTCCGCAGACCCCCTTCGGGCGGGTCCTCACCGCTATGGTCACGCCCTTCACGGCGGACGGCGCACTCGACCTCGACGGCGCCCAGCGGCTCGCCACGCACCTGGTGGACGCAGGCAACGACGGCCTGATCATCAACGGCACCACCGGCGAGTCCCCCACCACCAGCGACGCGGAGAAATCGGACCTCGTACGAGCCGTACTGGAGGCGGTGGGCGACCGAGCCCATGTCGTCGCCGGCGTCGGCACCAACGACACCCACCACAGCCTCCAGCTCGCCCGCCAGGCCGAGCAGACCGGCGCGCACGGCCTCCTGGTCGTCACGCCGTACTACAACAAGCCCCCGCAGGAGGGCCTGTACCGGCACTTCAAGGCCATCGCCGACGCCACCGAGCTGCCGGTGATGCTCTACGACATCCCCGGCCGCAGCGGCGTCCCGATCAACACCGAGACGCTCGTCCGGCTCGCCGAGCACCCCCGGATCGTCGCCAACAAGGACGCCAAGGGCGACCTCGGCCGCGCGAGCTGGGCCATCGCCCGCTCCGGCCTCGCCTGGTACTCCGGCGACGACATGCTGAACCTGCCGCTGCTCTCCGTGGGCGCGGTCGGCTTCGTCTCCGTCGTCGGCCACGTCGTCACGCCCGAGCTGCGCGCCCTGGCCGACGCGTACACCAGCGGTGACGTCCAGAAGGCGACCGAGATCCACCAGAAGCTGCTCCCGGTCTACACGGGCATGTTCCGCACCCAGGGCGTCATGACCACCAAGGCCGCACTCACCCTTCTGGGCCTGCCCGCCGGACCGCTGCGCGCCCCGATGGTCGAGTGCTCACCCGAAGAGATCGAACAGCTCAAGATCGATCTTGCCGCGGGCGGGGTACAGCTCTGACAACAGACTTCGCGCGGCCGACCGCGCATCGACTTCACAACTGAATAAGCAGGCCACCGGTGCCTGCGCCACAACGACAACTGCTTCTGCACGAACGTCACGCGCGCCACGTGCCCTACCGGTACGTGGCGCGCGTGGTTGAGGAGAGTCTTTTGAGTCATCCGCATCCTGAACTCGGCTCGCCCCCGCCGCTCCCCGAAGGCGGCCTGCGGGTCACCCCGCTCGGCGGCCTCGGCGAAATCGGCCGGAACATGACCGTCTTCGAGTACGGCGGCCGCCTGCTGATCGTCGACTGCGGAGTGCTCTTCCCCGAGGAGGAGCAGCCCGGAATCGACCTGATCCTGCCCGACTTCTCGTCCATCCGGGACCGCCTCGACGACATCGAGGGCATCGTCCTCACCCATGGCCACGAGGACCACATCGGCGGGGTCCCCTTCCTGCTCCGCGAGAAGCCGGACATCCCGCTGATCGGCTCCAAGCTGACCCTCGCCCTGATCGAGGCCAAGCTCCAGGAGCACCGCATCCGCCCGTACACCCTTGAGGTGGCGGAAGGCAACCGCGAGCGCATCGGCCCCTTCGACTGCGAGTTCATCGCGGTCAACCACTCCATCCCGGACGCCCTGGCCGTCGCCATCCGCACCCCCGCGGGCATGGCGGTCCACACCGGCGACTTCAAGATGGACCAGCTCCCGCTGGACAGCCGCCTCACCGACCTGCACGCCTTCGCCCGCCTGAGCGAGGAGGGCATCGACCTCCTCCTCGCCGACTCGACGAACGCGGAGGTCCCGGGCTTCGTCCCGCCCGAGCGGGACATCTCCAACGTCCTGCGGCAGGTCTTCGCCGGCGCCCGCAAGCGGATCATCGTGGCGAGCTTCGCCAGCCACGTCCACCGCATCCAGCAGATCCTGGACGCGGCCCATGAGTACGGCCGCCGCGTCGCCTTCGTGGGCCGCTCCATGGTCCGCAACATGGGCATCGCGAGGGACCTGGGCTATCTGAAGGTCCCGCCGGGCCTGGTGGTCGACGTCAAGACCCTCGACGACCTCCCCGACAACGAGGTCGTGCTGGTCTGCACGGGCTCCCAGGGCGAGCCCATGGCGGCCCTGTCCCGCATGGCCAACCGGGACCACCAGATCCGCATCGTCGACGGCGACACGGTGATCCTGGCGTCCTCGCTCATCCCCGGCAACGAGAACGCCGTCTACCGCGTGATCAACGGCCTGACCCGCTGGGGCGCGAACGTCGTTCACAAGGGCAACGCCAAGGTGCACGTCTCCGGCCACGCGTCCGCGGGCGAGCTCCTGTACTTCTACAACATCTGCCGCCCGAAGAACCTGATGCCGGTGCACGGCGAATGGCGCCACCTGCGCGCCAACGCCGAGCTGGGCGCCCTCACGGGTGTCCCGCACGACCGCATCGTCATCGCCGAGGACGGCGTGGCCGTCGACCTCATCGAGGGCAAGGCCAAGATCTCCGGCAAGGTCCAGGCGGGTTACGTCTACGTCGACGGCCTCTCCGTCGGCGATGTCGGCGAGCCGGCGCTGAAGGACCGGAAGATCCTTGGTGACGAGGGCATCATCTCGGTCTTCGTCGTCGTGGACTCGTCCACCGGCAAGATCACGGGTGGCCCGCACATCCAGGCCCGCGGCTCCGGCATCGAGGACTCCGCCTTCGGGGACGTCATCCCGAAGATCGCGGAGGTGCTGGAGCGGTCGGCCCAGGACGGCGTGGTGGAGCCCCATCAGCTCCAGCAGCTCATCCGCCGCACGCTCGGCAAGTGGGTCTCCGACACCTATCGCCGCAGGCCGATGATCCTGCCGGTGGTGGTGGAGGTCTGACGGACCGTCGGCCCTCATACGCGTGAACCCGGAGCGGGGCGCCTCGATTTGCAACGAGGCGCCCCGCTCCAGTACGTTTACGGCTCCACCTCAACGGGCACCCGGCCGCTTCGTGCGCCGGAACCAGTCCCCGAAGGGGATGGAAAATCCGACTCAGAACTTCTGATAAAGTCGGAACCGCCGGAAAGGGAAACGCGAAAGCGAGAACCTGGAAAGCACCGAGGAAATCGGATCGGAAAGATCTGATAGAGTCGGAAACGCAAGACCGAAGGGAAGCCCGGAGGAAAGCCCGAGAGGGTGAGTACAAAGGAAGCGACCGTTCCTTGAGAACTCAACAGCGTGCCAAAAATCAACGCCAGATATGTTGATACCCCGTCTCTCCCGTTCGGGAGGACGAGGTTCCTTTGAAATAACACAGCGAGGACGCTGTGTGCGAGGGGATTATTCCTCCTCTCGCACCGCTCTCGTGGTGTTGCACCGGATTACCGGTAAACATTCACGGAGAGTTTGATCCTGGCTCAGGACGAACGCTGGCGGCGTGCTTAACACATGCAAGTCGAACGATGAAGCCCTTCGGGGTGGATTAGTGGCGAACGGGTGAGTAACACGTGGGCAATCTGCCCTTCACTCTGGGACAAGCCCTGGAAACGGGGTCTAATACCGGATATCACTCCCACTCGCATGGGTGGGGGTCGAAAGCTCCGGCGGTGAAGGATGAGCCCGCGGCCTATCAGCTTGTTGGTGAGGTAATGGCTCACCAAGGCGACGACGGGTAGCCGGCCTGAGAGGGCGACCGGCCACACTGGGACTGAGACACGGCCCAGACTCCTACGGGAGGCAGCAGTGGGGAATATTGCACAATGGGCGAAAGCCTGATGCAGCGACGCCGCGTGAGGGATGACGGCCTTCGGGTTGTAAACCTCTTTCAGCAGGGAAGAAGCGAAAGTGACGGTACCTGCAGAAGAAGCGCCGGCTAACTACGTGCCAGCAGCCGCGGTAATACGTAGGGCGCAAGCGTTGTCCGGAATTATTGGGCGTAAAGAGCTCGTAGGCGGCTTGTCACGTCGGGTGTGAAAGCTCGGGGCTTAACCCCGAGTCTGCATTCGATACGGGCTAGCTAGAGTGTGGTAGGGGAGATCGGAATTCCTGGTGTAGCGGTGAAATGCGCAGATATCAGGAGGAACACCGGTGGCGAAGGCGGATCTCTGGGCCATTACTGACGCTGAGGAGCGAAAGCGTGGGGAGCGAACAGGATTAGATACCCTGGTAGTCCACGCCGTAAACGGTGGGAACTAGGTGTTGGCGACATTCCACGTCGTCGGTGCCGCAGCTAACGCATTAAGTTCCCCGCCTGGGGAGTACGGCCGCAAGGCTAAAACTCAAAGGAATTGACGGGGGCCCGCACAAGCAGCGGAGCATGTGGCTTAATTCGACGCAACGCGAAGAACCTTACCAAGGCTTGACATACACCGGAAAGCATCAGAGATGGTGCCCCCCTTGTGGTCGGTGTACAGGTGGTGCATGGCTGTCGTCAGCTCGTGTCGTGAGATGTTGGGTTAAGTCCCGCAACGAGCGCAACCCTTGTTCTGTGTTGCCAGCATGCCCTTCGGGGTGATGGGGACTCACAGGAGACCGCCGGGGTCAACTCGGAGGAAGGTGGGGACGACGTCAAGTCATCATGCCCCTTATGTCTTGGGCTGCACACGTGCTACAATGGCCGATACAATGAGCTGCGATACCGCAAGGTGGAGCGAATCTCAAAAAGTCGGTCTCAGTTCGGATTGGGGTCTGCAACTCGACCCCATGAAGTTGGAGTTGCTAGTAATCGCAGATCAGCATTGCTGCGGTGAATACGTTCCCGGGCCTTGTACACACCGCCCGTCACGTCACGAAAGTCGGTAACACCCGAAGCCGGTGGCCCAACCCCTTGTGGGAGGGAGCTGTCGAAGGTGGGACTGGCGATTGGGACGAAGTCGTAACAAGGTAGCCGTACCGGAAGGTGCGGCTGGATCACCTCCTTTCTAAGGAGCACTTCTCACCAACTCCGGTTGGTCAGAGGCCAGTACATCGGCGAATGTCCGGTGCTGGTTGCTCATGGGTGGAACGTTGATTATTCGGCAGGTCCAGGACGGACCAGGCGCTAGTACTGCTCTTCGGGGCGTGGAACGCTGATCTGGTCGGCTGATCGTGTCGGGCACGCTGTTGGGTGTCTGAGGGCACGGCCGTAAGGTCTGTCTTCGGATGCCGGCCCCAGTGCACTCGAATCCGTGAGGGTTCGGGGTGATGGGTGGCTGGTCGTTGTTTGAGAACTGCACAGTGGACGCGAGCATCTGTGGCCAAGTTTTTAAGGGCGCACGGTGGATGCCTTGGCACCAGGAACCGATGAAGGACGTGGGAGGCCACGATAGTCCCCGGGGAGTCGTCAACCAGGCTTTGATCCGGGGGTTTCCGAATGGGGAAACCCGGCAGTCGTCATGGGCTGTCACCCTTGCCTGAACACATAGGGCAAGTGGAGGGAACGCGGGGAAGTGAAACATCTCAGTACCCGCAGGAAGAGAAAACAACCGTGATTCCGGGAGTAGTGGCGAGCGAAACCGGATGAGGCCAAACCTACGACGTGTGAGACCCGGCAGGGGTTGCGTCGTGGGGGTTGTGGGATCTCTCTTTCACAGTCTGCCGGCTGTGAGACGAGTCAGAAACCGTTGATGTAGGCGAAGGACATGCGAAAGGTCCGGCGTAGAGGGTAAGACCCCCGTAGTCGAAACGTCAGCGGCTCGTTTGAGAGACACCCAAGTAGCACGGGGCCCGAGAAATCCCGTGTGAATCTGGCGGGACCACCCGCTAAGCCTAAATATTCCCTGGTGACCGATAGCGGATAGTACCGTGAGGGAATGGTGAAAAGTACCGCGGGAGCGGAGTGAAATAGTACCTGAAACCGTGTGCCTACAAGCCGTGGGAGCGTCGCTTGCAAGCTTGCTTGCAAGTCGTGACTGCGTGCCTTTTGAAGAATGAGCCTGCGAGTTTGCGGTGTGTTGCGAGGTTAACCCGTGTGGGGAAGCCGTAGCGAAAGCGAGTCCGAACAGGGCGATATAGTAGCGCGCTCAAGACCCGAAGCGGAGTGATCTAGCCATGGGCAGGTTGAAGCGGAGGTAAGACTTCGTGGAGGACCGAACCCACCAGGGTTGAAAACCTGGGGGATGACCTGTGGTTAGGGGTGAAAGGCCAATCAAACTCCGTGATAGCTGGTTCTCCCCGAAATGCATTTAGGTGCAGCGTCGTGTGTTTCTTGCCGGAGGTAGAGCACTGGATAGGCGATGGGCCCTACCGGGTTACTGACCTTAGCCAAACTCCGAATGCCGGTAAGTGAGAGCGCGGCAGTGAGACTGTGGGGGATAAGCTCCATGGTCGAGAGGGAAACAGCCCAGAGCATCGACTAAGGCCCCTAAGCGTACGCTAAGTGGGAAAGGATGTGGAGTCGCAGAGACAACCAGGAGGTTGGCTTAGAAGCAGCCACCCTTGAAAGAGTGCGTAATAGCTCACTGGTCTAGTGATTCCGCGCCGACAATGTAGCGGGGCTCAAGCGTACCGCCGAAGTCGTGTCATTGCAGCATATAGGGCCAACGCCCGCTGTGATGGGTAGGGGAGCGTCGTCTGCCGGGTGAAGCGGCACCGGAAGGTAGTCGTGGACGGTTGACGAGTGAGAATGCAGGCATGAGTAGCGATACAAACGTGAGAAACGTTTGCGCCGATTGACTAAGGGTTCCTGGGTCAAGCTGATCTGCCCAGGGTAAGTCGGGACCTAAGGCGAGGCCGACAGGCGTAGTCGATGGATAACCGGTTGATATTCCGGTACCCGCTGTGAAGCGTCAAACATCGAGCATCGTGATGCTAAGGCCGTGAAGCCGCCCTGATCTCTTCGGAGTTGAGGGGAGTGGTGGAGCCGCCGAACCAAGCGGTTAGTAGGTGAGTGATGGGGTGACGCAGGAAGGTAGTCCATCCCGGGCGGTGGTTGTCCCGGGGTAAGGGTGTAGGCCGTGCGATAGGCAAATCCGTCGCACTTGTGGCTGAGACCTGATGCCGAGCCGATTGTGGTGAAGTGGATGATCCTATGCTGTCGAGAAAAGCCTCTAGCGAGTTTCATGGCGGCCCGTACCCTAAACCGACTCAGGTGGTCAGGTAGAGAATACCGAGGCGTTCGGGTGAACTATGGTTAAGGAACTCGGCAAAATGCCCCCGTAACTTCGGGAGAAGGGGGGCCACACCTGGTGAGAGGACTTGCTCCTCGAGCTGGGGGTGGCCGCAGAGACCAGCGAGAAGCGACTGTTTACTAAAAACACAGGTCCGTGCGAAGCCGTAAGGCGATGTATACGGACTGACGCCTGCCCGGTGCTGGAACGTTAAGGGGACCGGTTAGTCATGATTCGTCATGGCGAAGCTGAGAACTTAAGCGCCAGTAAACGGCGGTGGTAACTATAACCATCCTAAGGTAGCGAAATTCCTTGTCGGGTAAGTTCCGACCTGCACGAATGGCGTAACGACTTCTCGACTGTCTCAACCATAGGCCCGGTGAAATTGCACTACGAGTAAAGATGCTCGTTTCGCGCAGCAGGACGGAAAGACCCCGGGACCTTTACTACAGTTTGATATTGGTGTTCGGTTCGGCTTGTGTAGGATAGCTGGGAGACTTTGAAGCGGCCACGCCAGTGGTTGTGGAGTCGTCGTTGAAATACCAGTCTGGTCGTGCTGGATGTCTAACCTGGGTCCGTGATCCGGATCAGGGACAGTGTCTGATGGGTAGTTTAACTGGGGCGGTTGCCTCCTAAAGAGTAACGGAGGCGCCCAAAGGTTCCCTCAGCCTGGTTGGCAATCAGGTGTTGAGTGTAAGTGCACAAGGGAGCTTGACTGTGAGACCGACGGGTCGAGCAGGGACGAAAGTCGGGACTAGTGATCCGGCGGTGGCTTGTGGAAGCGCCGTCGCTCAACGGATAAAAGGTACCCCGGGGATAACAGGCTGATCTTCCCCAAGAGTCCATATCGACGGGATGGTTTGGCACCTCGATGTCGGCTCGTCGCATCCTGGGGCTGGAGTCGGTCCCAAGGGTTGGGCTGTTCGCCCATTAAAGCGGTACGCGAGCTGGGTTTAGAACGTCGTGAGACAGTTCGGTCCCTATCCGCTGCGCGCGCAGGAATATTGAGAAGGGCTGTCCCTAGTACGAGAGGACCGGGACGGACGAACCTCTGGTGTGCCAGTTGTTCTGCCAAGGGCATGGCTGGTTGGCTACGTTCGGGAGGGATAACCGCTGAAAGCATCTAAGCGGGAAGCCTGCTTCGAGATGAGTATTCCCACCCACTTGATGGGGTAAGGCTCCCAGTAGACGACTGGGTTGATAGGCCGGATCTGGAAGCACGGTAACGTGTGGAGGTGACCGGTACTAATAGGCCGAGGGCTTGTCCTCAGTTGCTCGCGTCCACTGTGTTGGTTCTGAAACCACGAACGGCCCCGTATGGCCATATGGCTTCATGCGGTGCGGCATTGTTCGACAGTTTCATAGTGTTTCGGTGGTCATAGCGTGAGGGAAACGCCCGGTTACATTCCGAACCCGGAAGCTAAGCCTTACAGCGCCGATGGTACTGCAGGGGGGACCCTGTGGGAGAGTAGGACGCCGCCGAACAAATTTTGATAAGGGTCAGACCCGGAACTTCGGTTTCGGGTCTGACCCTTTTTTGCTGTCCGTCACCTCAAGTTCACGTTGCGGAACCAACATCCGAAGCATGGGTACTGCTGCAATGCTCAGGGCTGCCGGCGTCGGCATCGGTGACGAGGTCGTCGTACCGGCCTTCGGGAACGCCGAGGTCGCCGAGGCCGTGGTCCTGGCCGGGGCGCTTCCGATGTTCGCCGACATAGATCCGGTGACGTACTGCTTGGACGCTGCTGCCGTGGAGGCGGTCGTCACTCCGCGTACCGCGGCGGTCGTCGCCGTGCACCGTTTCGGGCGGTCCGCCGACATCGCGCGGTTGCACTGGATCGGACAGCAGCACGGGCTGCTCGTACTGGAACAGGGCGAGTCAGAGGCGCCGTACGACGAGATTGCTCAGCGGCGGGAGCGGGCCGCCTATCTGGATTCGAAGTTGAAGGGCGTGTGGACGCCCGACGGGGGTGACGGGCACACCTACCAGCAGTACGTCGTGCGCGTGCCCGGGAACGGGCGGCCCGACCGGGACGCCTTCGCTCGCGCCGTGCGGGCGCGCGGAGTTGACTGCAAGGTGCCGGTGAAGACGCCCGTGCACCGGCTGCCGGAGTTCCGCCGGTGTGTGTCGCTGCCGCAGACCGAGCGCGCCGCCGACGAGACGCTGACGCTTCCCGTCGACGCCGCGCTCACCAAGCGGGACATGCAGAGGATCGTCTCTGCGTGCAACGCTCTGGGTGGACTGCTTCAGCCTGCCGTCTGAACGTGCTCGCTAGGTGCGCTTCTTGGGGTGGGAGCGGAAGAACTCCCACATCAGGTCTGTGGCGTTGACGGTTGTGTCGGTGAACGCCATGTCGTTGTTGGAGCCGCCGGGCCATTGGTGGGTCATTTCGGACAGGCGGTAGCTGACCACGCTGGAGCCGTCGGAGCATTGCGCCGTGGTGCGGGTGGTCTGTTTCTCCGCCTTCTCGGGTGAGTCCGCCTTGCAGCGCAGGCGTTTCTCCCAGGCTTTGATGCCGGCGTCGAATTCGTCGTAGTACTTGTCCAGTTCGCCGATGAAGGTGATGACGGAGACCGGGGATTCGGGGACGTAGGTCTTGTCCTCCATCGCGGATCCGATGTAGCCGCCGCTGACCGGGGCGATGGCGGCGAAGATGTCGTGGAGTTCCACCGCGGCCTTGAAGGACATGTCGCCGCCGTTGGAGATGCCGGTCGCGTAGATGCGGTCCGGGTCGGCGTTCCACGTGTCGGTGAAGCGGTCGATGATGGTGCGCAGGAAGCCGATGTCGTCCTCCGAACCGCAGCAGATCAGGGCGTTGAAGCCCTCGTTGTAGCCGTCGGGGTAGACGACGAGGAAGTTTTCCTTGTCGGCCTTCGCGGTGAGGCCGGTGATCGCTGCCGCGTAGTCGCCGGTACCGGGGTAGGGGTGCATGGCGATCACCAGGGGGAGGCGCTTGTCCGGGGTGTAGCCGGGCGGGGCGTGCACCTTGTAGGAGCGCGGGGTGCCTTTCCAGTCGAGCTCGACCGACTGGTCGCCGGGGCGCGGGACTTCCTTCTTCGGCTTCGGTGACGGGCTGGGTTTCTCGGCGGCAGCGGAGTCTCGCGAGTCGGGTTCCGACTCGGAGGAGCACGCTGTCAGGCAGAGGGCGGTGCTCAGGGTCACGGCCGTGAGTGGGCCGCGTAAGGACGTGGTGCCTCGGGTCAGCATGCGCCGCATGGTGGCAGGAGGCGGCGGGTCGGTCCAGAGGAATGGGTGGTTCGAACCACGCGCGAATTCAGGGTATGATCTAACTCGTTGCCGCGCGGGAGACCGCGAAGGGAACAGGCCCCTATAGCTCAGTCGGTAGAGCGTCTCCATGGTAAGGAGAAGGTCAACGGTTCGATTCCGTTTGGGGGCTCCACAGCACAAAGGCCCTCGCCCTTTCGGGCGGGGGCCTTTCGCTTGTGTCCGCCCTCTCGGGCTCAGTCCTTGTGGAGGCCGGGTACGCGCATCGCGAGGATCGCCATGTCGTCGGACGGGGCGTCCGAGGCGAAGCGCTCCACGGCGCGCATGATCCGGGCGGCGACCGCGCCCGCGGTCAGGCCCGTGCAGGTCGTCAGGACGTCGGTGAGGCCGTCGTCGCCCAGCATGCGGCTGCCCTCGCGGCGCTCGGTGACGCCGTCCGTGACGCACAGCAGGACGTCTCCGGGGTCGAGGGTGACGGTCTGCTCGTACAGCTCCAGGTCCTCCATGACGCCGAGCAACGGCTGGGGCTCGGCGGCCGGTTCGACGGTGCCGTCCTGGCGCAGGCGGAGCGGGAGGGGGTGGCCGGCGCAGACCACCTTCAGCTCCGCGCTGCCGTCGTCCTGCGGGCGCAGTTCGCCGTAGAGGAGGGTCAGGAAGCGGCTGCGGGCGCCCTCGTCGAGGATCGCGGAGTTGAGGCGCTCCAGGACCGCCGGGCCGCTGAGGCCCTCCCGCGCGAGGAGGCGCAGGGCGTGCCGCGCCAGGCCGGTGACGGCCGCCGCGTTCGGGCCGGTGCCGCAGACGTCGCCGATGGCGAAGCCGTAGGCGCCGTCGCTGATCGGGAAGACGTCGTAGAAGTCGCCGCCGACCTCGTTGCCCTCGCCCGCGGCGCGGTAGATGACCTCGACCTCCACGCCGTCGATGACGGGGAGTTCGGGCGGCAGGAGGCTGCGTTGGAGGGACTGGCTGATGGCTGTGCGCTCGGAGTACAGGCGGGCGTTGTCGAGGGCCAGGGCGGCCCGGCGGGAGAGGTCTTCCGCCAGTTCCAGGATCTCCTGGCGGAAGTGCTCGTCCGTGGGCTTGCCGAGGGTGAGCATGCCGATGACGCGGTTGCGGGCAACCAGCGGCAGTACGACCGTCTCGCCGCCGACCGCGGAGGCCGTGGCGAGGGTCGGGCCGATGCCGGAGCTGACGCGGGGGACGGAGCCCAGGCCGAGGCTGCGCATGGAGGTGCGCAGGGCGGCCTCGTGGGCGGCCTCCGCGGGGGCGGACCAGATGCGGGCGCCCGGGGTGGGCACGGGGTCGGGCGGGGCGATCTTCGAGAGCAACGACTTGATGCCGTCGATGAGTTCCTCGTCCTCGTGCAGGACGTAGGACAGGTAGGGCTCGGAGGCCTGGTCGGCGATGGTGTAGACGGCGCACCAGGTGGCCAGGGTGGGGACCGTCATCTGGGCCATCAAGGCGAGGGTCTGGTCGCGGTCCAGGGTGCCGGCGAGCAGGTCGGAGGCCTCGACCAGGAAGCTCAGCGAACCGCGGCGCAGCCGCTCCAGTTCGCCGAGGCGGGCCGACTCGACGGCCAGCGCGATGCGGTCGGCGGCGAACTGAAGGCGCAGGGCCTCCTCGTTGGAGTAGCGGCTCGGAGCTTCGGCAGCGACGCCGAGGGAGCCGGTGAGGCGGCCCTCGACCTTCAGCGGGACGGTGACCACGGAGCGCATGCCGGTGCCACTGAGCAACGGGACGGCGCCGGGGACCATCGTGAGGTCCTCGTGGACCGCCGGCATCCGGGCCGAGCCGTAGCGGCCGGGGCCCGCTTCGACGGGCACGCGCGCGAAGCGCTGGCGGGCGGAGGGCAGGCCGGTGGAGGCGCGGACCTCCAGCTCGGTCTCGTCGTCGGTGGCCAGGAGCAGGAACGCGGAGTCGCCGTCGAGCATGTCGCGGGCGCGCTCCACCGTGCGCTGGAGGAGGCCGTCGAGGTCGTCCGGGGCCGGGGAGCCGATGAACACCTCGAAGGGGTCGGTGCTCTGGCCCTCGCCGGAGCCACCGGCGTCGGAGGACAGAATGCGCAACGGCGTCTGGAGGACCGCGCGTTCGTGGTCCCGGACGAGGAGGCAGACCGTGGACGGCTCGCCGCCGGTGTCGCGGACCCGGAGGTGTGAGGCGTACACCGGAGTGACCCGGCCGCTTGCGCCGCGGATGCCGTAACTGCCCTCCCAGCGGGAGAGTTGGAGGGCCTCCGCGATGCCGGTGCTGGTGCCCGGGGTGTGCGGCCAGGCGGCGAGGTCGGTGAGCGGCTTGCCGGTGACCTGTTCGGCGGCGTAGCCGAAGAGTTCCTCGGCGTCCTCGTTCCACGCGGAGATGGAGCCGGTGCGGTCGATCTGGACGACGGCGACACGGACGCGGCCGTCGGCCAGCGGGAGGAGGTCGGCGGGGAGCGAGGGGCCCGCGGCGCGGGTACCCACCGGGCGCGCGGGGAGGTCGAGTTGGAACCAGACCTGCTTGTGGGTGGGCGTGTAGTCGACGCCCCAGCGGTTGGCCAGTGCCCGGCACAGCTGGAGGCCGCGGCCGCCCTCGCGGTCGGGGCTGGCCATGTCGTCGGCCCTGCCCTGGAGCGGGATGTCGCGCTCGGGGTAGCGGTCGGCGACCTCGATGCGGACGCCGTCCTCGGTGCGCAGGCACAGGACGTCGGCGGAAGTGCCCGCGTGCACCACGGCGTTGGTCACCAGCTCGCTGGTGAGGACCACGGCGTCGTCGAGGATGTCGGCGAAGCCCCAGCCCTGGAGGGTGTCGCGGACGAAGGAGCGGGCGCTCGCGACCGAGCGCCCGACGGGCTCGAAGCTGGCGGCCGCGCGCGCGGTGATCACAGAACTCCTCGACCGGTTGTCGCTGTGCAGGGCTCCCTGGCCTGCCGGCTCGTGCCGCTGGTGCGGCAGGCCGTCCTTCGGCCGGGGGTCCGAGGGCTGCTCCCCCGGGATCAGTCCGGTGGTCATGTTGCGGCCGCCCCTCCGATGCCCGCTCGTTTCCGTGCCACCGCCCTAGCCGGACGGACCGGTGCGGCTGGACAGCCGCATGCAAGGTTACTTACCTTCGCCGTCCACGCGGATGCCGGTCGGCAGTGTTTCCGCCCGGAGGGTGTGCGGACGGTGTGTGAAGCTGCCGAACTGTTATGGCCGGGTTCGGCGAGGGTGAAACACTGGGCAAGCTTCTTGTGAAGGTCCGGGCAGGCTGGGTGTCTTCCGCTTATGGCGGGCAGCAGCCCGTGATGCGGCCTGGTGGTATCCGGCAGGATTACGCAGCAGTAACCGGTGCGCCGAACCGGCGCGCCGGGAGCACGGCAGTGACGGTCGACCCCTGCGGGAGGGACACAGTGGAGTCTGGCGCAGCGACGCGGGGCACGAAAGCGCGCGCGAAAGGCGGACAGTCCCTGATGAACCAGCGCAAACCGCGCGGTGGGACCACCGCGGTGGACACGGCTTCCCTGAACCGGCTGCTGGCGGCCCTGGTCTCCATGCGGGACGGGAACTTCCGCAAGCGGCTCACGGTCTCCGGCGACGGCGTGATGTCCGAGATCGCGGCCGTGTTCAACGAGGTGGCCGACCGGAATCTGCATCTGACCGGCGAGCTGTCCCGGGTGCGGCGCATGGTGGGCCGCGAGGGCAAGCTCACGGAACGGCTGGAAACCGGCGCCTGTGAGGGTTCCTGGGCGGCCGCCGTCGACAACTCCAACGCCCTGGTCGAAGATCTCGTACGGCCCGTCTCCGAGGTCGGCCGGGTGCTCTCCGCGGTCGCGGAGGGCGATCTGTCGCCGCGCATGGAGCTGCGGACGCAGGCCCCGGACGGCACCGGGCATCCGCTGCGCGGGGAGTTCCTGAAGGTCGGCCGTACCGTCAACAATCTTGTCGACCAGCTGTCCACGTTCACCGACGAGGTCACCCGGGTGGCCAGTGAGGTGGGCACCGAGGGCAAGCTGGGCGGGCAGGCACGCGTGCGTGGCATGTCGGGTTCGTGGAAGGACCTCACGGACTCCGTCAACACGATGGCGTACCGGCTGACCGCGCAGGTCCGGGACATCGCGCTGGTGACCACCGCGGTCGCCAAGGGCGATCTGTCGCGGAAGGTCACCGTTCATGTGGCCGGCGAGATGCTGGAGCTGAAGAACACCGTCAACACGATGGTGGACCAGCTGTCGTCGTTCTCCTCCGAGGTGACCCGGGTCGCGCGCGAGGTGGGCACCGAGGGCGAGCTCGGCGGGCAGGCGCAGGTGCCGGGTGTGGCGGGCGTGTGGAAGGACCTCACCGATTCGGTGAACCTCATGGCCGGCAACCTCACCGCGCAGGTGCGCGGGATCTCACAGGTGACCACGGCGGTCGCCAACGGGGATCTGTCGCAGAAGGTGACCGTGTCGGCGCGCGGTGAGGTCGCGCAGCTCGCGGACACCATGAATCAGATGACCGAGACGCTGCGGATCTTCGCCGACGAGGTCACGCGCGTGGCCAACGAGGTCGGCGCCGAGGGCCAGCTGGGCGGGCAGGCCAATGTGCCGGGGGCCGCGGGGACGTGGAAGGACCTGACGGACTCCGTCAACACGGTCTTCCGGAACCTGACGATCCAGGTGCGCGACATCGCCGCCGTGACGACGGCTGTGGCCAGCGGTGATCTGTCGCAGAAGGTCACCGTGGACGTGGCCGGCGAGATGCTGGAGCTGAAGAACACCGTCAACGGCATGGTCGACCAGCTGTCGTCCTTCGGTTCCGAGGTCACGCGCGTGGCGCGCGAGGTCGGTGTCGAGGGTGAGCTGGGCGGCCAGGCGCAGGTGCCGGGGGCCGCGGGGACGTGGAAGGACCTGACGGACTCCGTCAACACCGCGTTCCGTAACCTCACCGGGCAGGTGCGCAACATCGCCCAGGTGACGACGGCCGTGGCCAACGGCGACCTCTCGCAGAAGGTCACCGTGGACGTCTCCGGCGAGATGCTCCAGCTGAAGAACACCGTGAACACGATGGTGGACCAGCTCTCGGCCTTCGCCGACCAGGTGACGCGGATGGCCCGGGACGTGGGCACGGAGGGGCGCCTGGGCGGTCAGGCGGTCGTACCGGGCGTGTCCGGTACCTGGAAGGAGCTGACCGACTCCGTCAACTTCATGGGTGGCAACCTCACCTCGCAGGTGCGGCAGATCGCCCAGGTGACGACGGCGGTGGCGCGCGGCGACCTCTCCCAGAAGATCGACGTCGACGCGCGGGGCGAGATCCTGGAGCTGAAGAACACCATCAACACGATGGTCGACCAGCTCTCCGGCTTCGCCGAGCAGGTGACCCGGGTGGCCCGTGAGGTGGGTACCGAGGGGCGGCTCGGCGGGCAGGCGCAGGTGCCCGGCGTGGCCGGTGTGTGGCGGGACCTGACCGACTCCGTGAACGGCATGGCCGGCAACCTCACCGCGCAGGTGCGCGGGATCTCGCAGGTCGCCACCGCGGTGGCCCGGGGCGACCTGTCCCAGAAGATCACCGTGGACGCGCGCGGGGAGATCCTGGAGCTGAAGAACACCCTGAACACGATGGTCGACCAGCTGTCCTCCTTCGCGGAGGAGGTCACCAGGGTGGCCCGTGAGGTGGGTACGGAGGGTCAGCTCGGCGGGCAGGCCGAGGTGCAGGGGGTCTCCGGCACCTGGAAGGACCTCACCCAGTCCGTGAACTTCATGGCGAACAACCTGACCATCCAGGTGCGGAACATCGCCGAGGTCACCACGGCGGTCGCCAAGGGCGATCTGTCGAAGAAGATCACCGTCGACGCCAAGGGCGAGATCCTCGAACTCGTCAGCACCGTGAACACGATGGTCGACCAACTGTCGTCCTTCGCCGAGCAGGTGACCCGGGTGGCCCGCGAGGTGGGCACCGAGGGCATCCTGGGCGGTCAGGCCCACGCGTCGGGTGTCACGGGCATCTGGAAGGACCTCACCGACAACGTCAACCTGATGGCCAACAACCTGACCGTGCAGGTGCGGAACATCTCCCAGGTCGCGTCCGCGGTCGCCAACGGCGATCTGACCCGGACGGTGACGATCGAGGCGCGCGGCGAGGTCGCGCAGCTCGCGGACACCTTCAACACCATGGTGAAGACGCTGAGTTCGTTCGCCGACCAGGTCACCAAGGTGGCCCGCGAGGTGGGCACCGACGGCATCCTGGGCGGTCAGGCGCGGGTGCCCGGCGTGGCCGGCACCTGGAAGGACCTCACCGAGTCGGTGAACCAGATGGCGTCCAACCTGACCGGTCAGGTGCGGAACATCGCCATGGTCACCACCGCCATCGCCAAGGGCGACCTGACCAAGAAGATCGACATTGATGCCCGGGGCGAGATCCTGGAGCTGAAGACGACGATCAACACGATGGTCGACCAGCTGTCCTCCTTCGCGGAGGAAGTCACCCGCGTCGCCCGCGAGGTGGGCACCGAAGGACAGCTCGGCGGCCAGGCACGCGTGCGTGACGTCGACGGCACCTGGCGGGACCTGACCGAGTCGGTGAACGAGATGGCCGGGAACCTGACCCGGCAGGTGCGTGCCATCGCGCGCGTGGCGACCGCGGTGACCCGCGGTGACCTGAACCTGAAGATCGACGTCGACGCCTCCGGCGAGATCCAGGAACTCCAGGACTACATCAACAAGATGATCGCCAACCTGCGTGACACCACGATCGCCAACAAGGAACAGGACTGGCTCAAGGGCAACCTCGCCCGCATCTCCGCGCTGATGCAGGGCCGCCGGGACCTCCAGGACGTGGCCTCGCTGATCATGAGCGAGCTGACCCCGGTGGTCTCCGCGCAGCACGGCGCGTTCTTCCTGGCGATGCCCGACGCGAGCCATGGCGAAGAGGACCAGTACGAGCTGCGGATGCTGGGCTCGTACGGCTACTCGATGGGTTCCATGCCCACCTCTTTCCGGCCGGGCGAGGCGCTGGTCGGTACGGCGGCGCAGGAGAAACGCACGATCCTGGTGGAGAACGCGCCCAGCGGCTATCTGAAGATCTCCTCCGGGCTCGGCGAGGCGCCGCCCGCGCAGGTGATCGTGTTGCCGGTGCTGTTCGAGGGCAAGGTGCTCGGTGTGATCGAGCTGGCCTCCTTCACGCCGTTCAACCAGATCCAGAAGGACTTCCTGAACCAGATCGCGGAGATGATCGCGACCAGCGTCAACACCATCTCGGTCAACACCAAGACCGAGGTCCTGCTGAAGCAGTCGCAGGAGCTCACCGAGCAACTCCAGGAGCGATCGGCCGAGTTGGAGAACCGGCAGAAGGCACTCCAGGCGTCCAACGCCGAACTGGAGGAGAAGGCCGAGCTGCTGGCCCAGCAGAACCGTGACATCGAGGTGAAGAACACCGAGATCGAGGAGGCGCGGCAGGTCCTGGAGGAGCGCGCCGAGCAGCTCGCGGTGTCGATGCGGTACAAGAGCGAGTTCCTCGCCAACATGTCGCACGAGCTGCGCACGCCGCTCAACTCGCTGCTGATCCTGGCCAAGTTGCTCGCCGACAACGCGGACGCCAACCTCACCCCGAAGCAGGTCGAGTTCGCCGAGACCATCCATGGCGCCGGTTCCGATCTGCTCCAGCTGATCAACGACATCCTCGACCTGTCCAAGGTCGAGGCGGGCAAGATGGACGTCTCCCCGACCCGGATCGCGCTCGTCCAGCTCGTCGACTACGTCGAGGCCACCTTCCGCCCGCTGACCGCGGAGAAGGGCCTGGACCTGTCCGTACGGGTCTCGCCGGAGCTGCCCGCCACTCTGCACACCGACGAGCAGCGGCTGCTCCAGGTGCTGCGCAACCTGCTGTCCAACGCGGTGAAGTTCACCGACTCCGGCTCGGTCGAGCTGGTCATCCGGCCGGCCGGGGCGGATGTGCCGGTCGGGATCCGGGAGCAGTTGCTGGAGACCGGTTCGCTGCGGGACGCGGACGCCGGACTGATCGCCTTCTCGGTGACGGACACCGGCATCGGCATCGCCGCCAGCAAGATGCGGGTGATCTTCGAGGCGTTCAAGCAGGCCGACGGCACGACCAGCCGCAAGTACGGCGGTACGGGCCTGGGGCTTTCGATCTCCCGGGAGATCGCCCAGTTGCTCGGCGGCGAGATCCACGCCCAGAGCGAACCGGGACGCGGCTCGACCTTCACGCTGTACCTGCCGCTGCACCCGAGCGAGCTGCCCCCGCAGGGCTATCAGCAGCCCATGGCCGCTTTGGAGGCCGGTGACCTGGTGCCGTCCGCCGCGGAGCTGTCGGGCGCGGAGATCGAGACGCCGGCCGAGGTGAAGTCGTACCAGGAGACGCAGAACGGTGCCGCCGCGCTCTTCCGGCGCCGCCGCCGCAGTACCGCCGGTGAGCTGGAGCAGCGGCCGCTTCAGCAGGAGTGGCCGACCGTGGAGCTGGAGGCGGCGCCGCAGGTGCGCCGGGGCATCCGGTTCGGCGGCGAGAAGGTGCTGATCGTCGACGACGACATCCGCAACGTCTTCGCGCTCACCAGCGTCCTGGAACAGCACGGCCTTTCGGTGC